>CAUSAK010000011.1:0-40987 GCA_963529535.1 uncultured Granulicatella sp.
ACCATTTTTCACCTCAAAATAAAATAATTTAAACAAACCTAATTCTACCCCCCCCCCGAGAATTTCTGTCAATTATTTTCACTCGGAATCATTTACGCTGTGATCTTTTTTAAATGAACTCGGAAACCAAAATAATACTTCGTAGTTTTAGTTCCGTTATTTGAACAATAAATTTTAGCTGTCGTGTCTGTTTGCGTTTCTCTTCTGCCATCTGGTTCTTTAGTAGATACTTTATTGGCATAACTTTGAATGATTTTTCCATCAATAGCTACTTCTTTGCCAAAATCTAGTAATTCTTCTTGTAATTTCTTTTCTAAAATTACCATCATCTCCGTCAATTCTTCTTGATGTTCCTTTATTTTTTTATAAAACGAGACATCGCAGCAGAACTTAGCACTATACGAACATGATTATTAGTATGATTCATAGAAATATAGTACGATTGAAGTCCGCATAATTATCTTAATTGGCTATTTCTTCGACATTCTCGTAATAAACTTTCAATCGTTGAATGTCGGAAAATAAATTTCGCAAGAAATAATCGCCACATACATACAACTGGATAATCATTTCGACCGTTCCCTCGTTCTTCTTCTCATTTTTTCAACAACTTTTCTGCTGGTATTACAGAAATAAGAGTTTTTAATTTTTCTAAATCTCCTAAATTTCCCTCTTCACTAAACAGGCTCGTTCTTTTTACAATTCCCACTATTTTTTAGTCGTAAAATTACAAAATAAACAAAATTGACACCACAAAATCCTTATTTTACGGGACTTCATGGTGTCGATTTTTATTTTAGCACTACTTCTATAGTATTGATTCCATCAGCTTTCTTTAACTACGAAATTAATTCTGTGAGGAAAAATTAAAAAACTTTCCTTAAATTGTTCAACCATTAAATATTTTTATAATAATTAATGGTATAAAAACTTCTTAAAGAAAGTTTAATTTGAATATATTTCATCAATGACTTACTTTATTATTTTTAAAACAAATACTATAAAACTCTAACGCTTAATAAAAAAGGAAGACTTAATATTTATCTCATGTAATAATCTTTCCTCTTTATTAGGATATACTTTAGAAAAAGTATTTACAAACTCTTCCAAAGTGGACTTTAAATTTAATAATGGGATTTTATTGTCAATTAACGCTGAACAAGATATTAATATTGCCCAGTCATTTTTCCCATATCCTTTTTTATAATCTGCTGTTGTTATTTCAATTTGAGGATGAATTAATGTTGTATACCTAATATGAGCTTCATTTGGTCTATAATTAAATATTCTCCCACCATGTGCGGCTCTATTACGATATGCCCTAAATAAAAATAACATATCCATAAAAAGTATTGTTAAATCATCATTTTGTTTAATAATATCCACAGGGATTCCAAAAAAACGAGAAATAATAATTCTTTTAATTTCAGATTTTTGTAATTTAATAAAATTAATAAGATTACCAAATGTAGTACCCTTTAACAAAATCCACGGCGGACAATTACCATGAACTTCTCTATAATGTTTAAATGGTTGTGTATCATCATTTATAATTTTACTGAATTTATTTAAAAGTTGATCGAGTTTATAAGTTCCATCTGAATATTTCTTTCCATCTTTATAGTTCGTTCATACTAAATAGTCAGATTCTAAGTAGCCATAATTTTCAGCAATAGTATACGCAACTATAGTTCTAAGATTTGCTTCAATATTTTGCATGGCAATCATAGTTGTATTTCTTAGCCTACTATCTAATTCATATAAAGTAAATATAGCATCAAAAGTTGTACCTTCTTGAAATTTATCAGGATTTGAATTCTCTAAAAATATATTTTTATATCCATTTATGATTTCATAATAGCCATAATTCTAAAGAAGATGTTTAGCTTGTTCCTTCGAACTATCTGTGAAGAATATCCCACGTTCCTCTAATAAAACAATCTGTTCATCTATTGTTTTAAATGGTTTATCTGACATAGTTTTCTCCTTTATACCACAAAAGAGCTACAAGTAAACTTGTAGCTCCTTGCCGGCTGAACCTCAGCCCTTCATTAAGATTACTGCAATACTAGCATTATTAAATTTATTTGTCAATTAATAATTGTTAGGAACCATTTACGCTATAACCTTTTTAGAGCAAAAATAGCAATATTATGAATTTTGAAAACAAAAATTAATTTCAGGTGTAACGGTGCACTTACAGCCTCAGTTTCTATAAAAGAGCAGACTATCGCCTTAAATTTTAACATGCTAAAAAAGAGTTATAAAACTATTAAGCAACCCAACTACTCAAATACTCTGTTTCCTATTTTTTACTTTCGAATAGGAAAATCCTAGTGTGTATAAACAAGCCATAGTGACATATAAAGTTAATCTTTTTAATCCTCTTAACGTATGATTTTCAAACATAAAGTCTCTATCTAAGCGACCATCGATCCTTTCAAGAGCACTTCTCTTAGTGTAAAGTCTCTCAAATTTATGTGACTGTTGGGATACTTAACGATTAATTTTAAAAATGTGATTATCAATATATTTAGTATAAAATCCGTAACACAATGCATCTGTTCATTGATTATAACCTTTGTATTAATTCAATCAAGTGGTACTGCTAGTCCTAATCTTGCTTAGAGCTCTAGTACTGCTGGTGTAAAAACTTCTAGTTCTAAATCATTATTTTCTAAACTATATCCATACTAAATCTATATACTAATTTTCTTTCAAATCATTTTCCTGCGTATAATAAATTAATTCTTTTCCATTATAAAAATCTACTGCATATATTTTTATAACAGATTCACCTTTGGGAAATTCTCTCTTCTTTTTTAAATTAAGTAACGATTGAGGAACAATTTTTTTACTCGTATCTATTAATGTTAATGCCAAAATTTGTTTTTTAGTTCTTAATGCATAATCAAATTCTAAATATAAATACCTGCCCGAACCAGTTAAACGAACATGAGGACTTGTTAATTCTGTGATAGAATTCAAAATTGCTAATTTTTGAAACGTTGTACCATCTTTCTTTACTAGTACAGAAGAAACTTCTAACTTTTTATCCAAACAATCCAAAAAGAAGTTTTTTGCTCCTCTTGAATAATATAAGCCACATAAATGCATAAAATTACTTTCTGAAAAATATACTGCAACTTTTTGATTAGAAGTGCAATATACAACTTTTTTACCGAAAAAATAATCTTTAAAATAATTCGCAATTTTATTAAGTAGCGGAATACTTTGTACGATTTTATTATATTCAAGAGTATTTATCCTTCTAAATTGTTCTTCTTTCTTCATACTATTCGCCCCAAAAAAAACGTCCCAAAACTTTGGGACGTTCTCTAGTCGGTTTATTTTGGTGTCTGCCACCCACTTGACCCTTATGTTCAAGTTTAATTTCGGATTTTTTGGTGTCCGCCACCCGCTTGACCCTTACGTTCAAGTTTAATATCAGATTGACCATGAGCCGACTACTCATCATTGATTCAATTATAGCGTTCTAATCATTATTTTTCAAGCATATTATCTTGGACTCATTTACGTTGTGACCTTTTTAGGCAAAAATTTATTCCGAAAATGAAATCTTCTTCTCGTTCATTCTGAAGTTAATAGATGATAGTTTGAATCATCATTACCCTAAATGAGCTTTCACTTGTTCTTTAATCACATTGCCATCTGCTTTTCCCTTTAATTCTTGCATAACAGCACCCATTAATTTACCGAATTCTTTTTGAGTTGTTGCACCAATTTTTTCAGCTACAGTTGCAATGACTTCTTTTACTTCTTCTACTGATAATTGTTTTGGTAAGTAACGTTCTACAATTTCAATTTCAGCTTCAGTTTTAGCAACTAATTCATTACGTCCTGCCTTCACAAATTCTGCTAATGATTCACGACGTTGCTTTGCTTCACGTGCTAAAATTGTTAATTCTTCTTCAGGATTTAATGCTTCTTTTTTATCAATTTCTGCTGCTTGAACAGCTGTTTTAATCATTCTTAATACGGCTAAAGTTTCTTTATCTTTTGCTTTCATTGCTGTTTTGATATCATTATTTAATGTTTCTTTTAAACTCATGTTTTTCACTCCTTAAAAATACGAAAAAGACTGAGACGTAAAATCCCAGCCTTTACTTAGTCATATGATACACAGAGTTGACTAGAACTTACGTTTACGAGCTGCCTCTGATTTTTTCTTACGTCTTACACTTGGTTTTTCATAAAACTCACGTTTGCGAGCCTCTTGTAAAGTTCCGGTTTTAGAAACAGTACGTTTGAAGCGACGAAGAGCATCATCAAGTGATTCGTTTTTACGAACAACTGTTTTTGACATATCCTATTCCCTCCCTCCGAGCAATAAAAAGTAACTGTTTTCTTTTGAATAGAATAACCAAACAAACGAAATGTCCTTTTTTTATTATAGAAAAGGTTTGCTCAATTGTCAATTAGATAGATTAAAATTTTAGCGGAAAAAATTCAATTTTGACTCTATGTTAAGAACCTGCATGAGCACATTTTTCACATAATCCAAATACTTCAAAACGATGTGAATGTACTTCGCAACCCTCCAATTGTGTCTCAAAATAAGTCATTGGACAAAATTCAATTTCTTTCGTACGTCCACATTTTTCACAAATAAAATGATGATGATGTCCCTCATGACTACAACCAAAACGGAATAATTTTTCACCATTCCATTCCGTTGTTTCTAAAATACCTAAATCCGTAAAATCATATAAATTACGATAAATCGTATCATAACTCATATTTGGAAAATCAGTTTCTAATAATTGTTGCACTTGTTTAGCAGATAAATAACGATCTTCGTGACTAAAAATTTCAATGATTTTCTCACGTTTACTCGTATACTTAAATCCTGCTTGCTTTAACAACTGAATAGCCTGTTCAATTTGAGTATGATGACAATGACAGTGTTGATGCTGTTTCTCAGTTTTATTTGAATGGTGATGACTTTCTTCATGGTGATGATGTGTATGTTCTTCACCATGAGCATGAAAGCATTTTTGTTTCTTTTCTTCTTCATGATGGTGACAACATTCTTGTTTCTGTTTTCCTTTATGCTGACAACATCCGTGTTCGTGATCGTGTGGCATAAAACTTCCTCCTATTATTTACTTATAATTTTTGAAAGTAATTCTGGATCAAATTGATTTTGACGAATCATTTGGATTTCATAAAAATACGGTGGTTTTTGATTTTTCTTATCTTCTCCTACATACGGTGTTTCTAAAATTTTAGGAATATGTTTAAATTTTTCTTCTGATACAACTTGCATCAATGCATCAAAACCAATTTCACCAAATCCAAAATTGGCATGACGGTCTTTATGAGCTCCACATACATTTTTAGAATCGTTAATATGTAAGACTTTTAAGCGATCTAATCCGATTACTTTATCAAATTCCGACATTACACCAGAAAAATCTTCTTTTAAGTTGTATCCTGCATCATGAATATGACAGGTATCCAACGTCACAGATAAACAGTCATTATGAGTAACACCATCTATCATTCGAGCAATTTCTTCAAAAGTTCGCCCTAATTCAGTCCCTTTTCCAGCCATTGTTTCAAGTGCAATTTGAACTTTTTGATTTTTATCAATCACTTCATTCAGTCCTTTAACAATTTGCACAATACCAACATCAACTCCAGCACCAACATGAGAACCTGGATGAAGGACCACTTGTTTTGCACCAATGGCTTCAGCACGTCTAATTTCTTCTCTTAAAAATTCAATTGCAAAATCTAAGTAACCCTCTTTTGTTGTATTTGCCAAATTAATAATATAAGGTGCATGAACGACTACTTCTTCAATCCCATTTGCTTGCATAAACTTTTGTCCTTGGGAAATCATTAATTCTTCAATCGGTTTTCTTCTTGTATTTTGTGGTGCTCCGGTATACACCATCATTGTATTTGCTTTATAACTAGCTGCTTCTTTTGCAGATAATAACATCATTTCTTTTCCACTCATGGAAACATGAGAGCCTAATAACATCTATCTTCCTCCTCATTCTTATCATTTATATTTTACGTGACAAATCATCAATCAGCAAGTATTAACAATCATATGAATTTTGATGTAAATTAACCTTGTTTAATGTCTTAGCTTTTACTCTTTTCAAACCCTTTCATAATTGGTATAATAATAATGAATAAAATCATAAAAGGAGCGCCTATGGAAAACGTTAAAGAATTTTTTCGCAATAAAAACGTTCAATATTTTCTGAGTTTTTGTTCCATTCTTCTTGCTTTTTGGATTTCAATTTATCCATTATTAGACTCTGAATCACCATTGCATTCCAGTCAAAATGGAATGACTATGGTTTCTGAGGATACTCACGAAGATGAAACGCAACAAAACAATGAGAAATTTGACCAAACTCTTGTAACACAAATTGCTGTCGCTAGAAGTGAAAACTCAGTGAAATTATACCAAGAACCAAACAATCAACAATTCCCAATTGCTGAACTTAAAAAAGGAGATTATTTACTCGTTTTAAAAAAAGTAAATGATGAATGGCTACAAGTTCAATTTAATCAACAAGTAGCTTGGATGCCTACTAAAGATGTGCTTTTAACGCATCTTATCAGTGGTTATTCAAATGAATCAATTTCACTGTACAAAGAAGCTAATGTACAATCACAAGTGATTACTTCCATCCCTAACGGACAAGTGTTTTATTTAATTGACGAGTCCGAACCTAATTTTTCAAAAATTTCATACAATGGTCAAGAAGGTTATGTGTCAAATAATCTCTTAAACTATGCTGTTGATCATATCAATGACATGATTAAGCTACAATCTGATTTGCCTCAAACTTTAAATGCCAAAAAAATATTAGTTACAAAATTAAAAGAAACACCTTTATATGAATCCACAAATATTTTTTCTAAACGAATTAGTACAGTAAATGCTGGAACGGTATTTCATTACGAAGATAGAGAAAATGATTTTTATAAAGTTTCCATTGGGAATAATAAAAAAGCATATATTCCTTATTGGCTAGTTAATACAAACTTTGCTGCTGTAGAAACAGATTCTCAACTTCCACAAGGAATTGAACATGCTAAAATTGTTATTGACCCTGGGCATGGCGGAGATGATCCAGGAGCTGTCGTAACCTTTAGTGATAAACATGAAGCAGATCATACTTTAACAACAGCACTTCTTTTGAAAAAAGAATTAGAAACTTTAGGTGCAACAGTTCTATTAACTCGTGATTCAGATAAAAGTGTCAGCTTAGAAGACCGAGCAGTATTAAGTAATCAAGAAAACGCCAATGCTTTTATAAGTTTACACTTTGATTCTGGTCCAAATGCAACTGTTTCTGGTACAACAGCTTATTATTATTCTGACACCAGTGAAAACTTAGCACTAACTGTCAATAAATATATTTCAAAAAATCTACCGATTAAGAGCCAAGGAACAAAATTCCAAAACTTCTTAGTCTTACGTGAAAATAAACAACCGTCTATCCTACTGGAGTTGGGTTATTTAAACAATCCAGAAGACAATAAATTAATTGAAACAACTGAATATCAAGAAAATATTGCCAAAAGCATTGCAAGTGCTTTGAAAGAATATTTCCAACAATAGAAAAAAGATACAGGCGTTTTTCGCCTGTATCTTTTTTCTATTAAAACAAATCATCCATCTCTACAGAGTTTGCTACTTCTTCTGATACATAATTTGGAGTAATTTCTTCTACTACTGTATTTTCTACTGCTCTTCGCACTAATTCTTCAACATTCAATCTTGCTTCGTATTCTCTTGCTTTTTCTAATTTTGGTTTTGTTTTTGGACTTGGTGGTGCAAAAACAGTACAGCAATCTTCAAATGGCTGAATCGATAATTCAAATGTATCGATTTCTTGTGCAATAGCAATAATATCTAATTTATCCATAGTAGCAACTGGTCGAATAATTGGTGTATTCGTTACATCATTAATCGCAATCATACTTTCTAATGTTTGAGAAGCTACTTGTCCTACTGATTCCCCATTTGCAATGGCTAATCCATGGTTTTTCTCACGTAATTGATCTGTAATTCGTAGCATCATTCTACGCATGACCGTCATTAAGTAACTTTCTGGGACAGTTTTTTTAATTTCTTCTTGAATTTCTGTAAAAGGAACCGTGAAGAATTGTAAGCTCCCCCCATAGATAGCTACTTTTGCTGCTAATTGTTTTGTTTTTACTAATGCTTGAGGACTTGTATATGGCGGACTTGCAAAATGCACACATTGTACTTCCATTCCTCTCTTCATTGCTAAATAAGCGGCAACGGGAGAATCAATTCCTCCTGATAACATTAAGGAAACTCTTCCACTTGTTCCAACAGGTAAGCCACCCGCACCTTGAATTGTTTGTAAACTCACCATAATATGTTGACGACGAACATCTACACGAACCGTAATATCTGGTTGTTTTAATTGTACACGAATTTCTGGATAAGCTTCTAATACTGCATCTCCTAAAAATAAATTAATCTCATTCGTATCCATTACAAATTCATGGTCACTACGTTTTGTTGCAATCTTAAAGGTTTTACCATTCGGATTTTCTTTTCCAACTAAGTCCAATACGACTTCTTTCACTTTCTCCATCTCTTTTTCTAAAATATAGACAGGAGAAAATGACTGAATACCAAAGATTGGTTTTAGTAATGGAATAATTTCTTCTTGAGGAACTCCATTTAAGTCTAAGTACATAAAATCATAATCTGGGAATACTCGAACTTGAGGGTAATTCATCAGTGCTTTTTTAATATTATTGGCTAATTTTTGCGTAAACATTTTTTTATTACGTCCCTTAGTCGATAATTCCCCATATCTTACTAATAATCTAACTTTCACTTTTTCACTCCTTTATTTTAAAAATTCAAATTTTTTCATTAATTTTTCTAACACTTCTACAAATTGTTTTGCTTCATCCATTGTATTCAAATATGAAAAACTAGCACGAACAGCACTTGTTGCCCAATAATCTGGAACATTCATCGCAGCTAAGGTACTCGAACTATCGGATTTTTTACTTGAACAGGCAGAAGTTGTTGAAATATAAATATCTTCTTCTTCAAATGCATGGACAAGCACTTCTCCACGAACCCCTTTTAAGGCAAAGCATAGAATATGATCCACTCCCTCTTTAGGAGAGAAAATTTTAATTTGAGGTTGTTTTTCTAAAAAATTCCATAAATAGTCTCGAATTTCCTTCATAGGATGAGAAGCTTCTAAATACATACGCATTGCTTTGGCAGTAGCCACAATTCCTGGTAAATTCTCAGTGGTACTGCGCTCGGTCTTTTCTTGACCTCCACCTGTTAATAACGACTGAATTTTTCTTCCTGCTTTTTTATAAAGTATTCCAACACCACGTGGTCCATGGAACTTATGAGCAGATAAACTTAATAAATCAATTCGTCCAAGATTTAATAAACCTGGAACTTGTTCTAAAGCTTGAACAGCATCAACATGAAAATGAACCCATGGATACTGTTCCAAAATACGAGAAATTTCCTCGATATTTTGACTCACACCTATTTCATTATTAGTCGCCATTACAGAAACTAAAATGGTTTCCTTTTTAAGCATGGATTCTAATTGATCCAGTGAAATTTCACCTTTATCATTGACATCTAAATAACTGATTTCAAATCCTAATTGAGCTAATTGTTTCACCGTATTTAAAACAGAGGGATGTTCAATTTTGGTCGTAATAATATGATTCCCAAACACTCTTTTTTCGAGTACGGTACCTTTAATTGCCCAGTTATTGCTTTCAGTTCCTCCAGAAGTAACATAAATCTCTTCTGTTTTAGCACCTAACAATGTTGCAATATGTTCTCTTGCTTTTTCTAATACTTGAAAGGCTTGTCCTCCAAGTCGATGTAAGCTTGAAGGATTTCCCCAAAAACGCTCGCTTGTCTGAACATATGATTGTAATGCTTCTGGAGCAATTTTTGTTGTTGCTGAATTATCAAAATAAATCATGATTTCTCCTTTTCTACATCTCATAACGGCAAAAGGAGCGAGTTCTTTCTTTAAAAGAACCACTCCCGCCATCATTTTATATGAATAATCTCATTAGTTGGCTACAATGTTTACCAATTTTCCTGGAACTGCAATAACTTTACGAACTGTTTTTCCTTCAATAGCTGATTTTACAGATTCATGATTTCTTGCAAATTCTTCCATTGTAGCTGCATCGCTATTTGCTGGAACCATAACACGAGCTTTAATTTTTCCATTTACTTGGAAGATCACTTCCACTTCATCTTCTACTAAGAAAGCTTCATCATAAGTTGGCCATGCAACATAGCTAATCGATTCAGTTGCACCTAGTTTAGACCATAATTCTTCTCCTAAGTGTGGAGCGATTGGTGCTAATAATTGAACTAAGCCTTTCATATAATTCACTGGAAGTGCTTCTGTTTTATACGCTTCATTTACAAAAATCATCATTTGAGAAATCGCCGTATTAAAACGTAATGCTTCGTAATCTTCTGTAACTTTCTTAACTGTTTGGTGATAAATTTTATCTAATGAACCATCATTGAAAGTTGTAATACGGTCACGTAATTTACCTTCTTCATCCACTAATAATCTCCAAACACGTTCTAAGAATTTACGGCTTCCTTCAAGACCTTTTTCACTCCAAGCAATTGAAGCATCCAATGGTCCCATAAACATTTCATATAGACGTAATGTATCTGCACCATATTGGCGAACAACATCATCCGGATTGACTACATTTCCTTTTGATTTAGACATTTTTTCATTACCTTCACCAAGAATCATTCCTTGGTTAAATAATTTTTGGAATGGTTCTTTATTTGGAACAATTCCTAAATCGTATAACACTTTATACCAGAAACGAGCATATAATAAGTGTAATACCGCATGTTCAGCTCCACCGATATATAAATCAACTGGCAACCATTCTTTTAATTTTTCAGGATCTGCAATTTGTTCTTGATTATGTGGATCAATATAACGAACAAAATACCATGAACTTCCTGCCCATTGTGGCATTGTATTAGTTTCACGACGTCCTTTTAATCCTGTTTTCTCATCTGTGACATATAACCAGTCTTCAATAGCTGCTAATGGTGATTCGCCTGTACCACTTGGTTTAATTTTATCTGTTTTTGGTAAGACTAATGGTAACTCTTCTTCAGGAACAGTTGTCATTGTACCATCTTCCCAATGAATCACAGGAATTGGTTCCCCCCAATAACGTTGACGAGAGAATAACCAGTCACGTAGACGATAACTTACTTTTGCTTCTCCAACGCCTTGTTCTTTTAACCATTCATTCATTTTTTCAATTGCATCTGCTTTATTTAAGCCATCTAAAAATTCAGAATGAATATGCACGCCATCTCCAGTATAAGCTTCTTGAGTAACATCTCCACCTTCAATAACTGGAATAATGTCTAACCCAAATACTTTTGCAAATTCATAGTCACGTTCATCATGAGCAGGCACTGCCATAATGGCTCCTGTTCCATAACTAACTAATACATAGTCTGCAATCCAAATTGGAATTTCTTTTCCGTTAACAGGGTTAATTGCATAAGCTCCTGTAAATACCCCTGTTTTTTCTTTTGCTAATTCTGTACGTTCTAAATCTGATTTAGTAGCAACTGAAGCAATATAAGCATCAACTGCCTCTTTTTGTTCTGGAGTTACAATTTTTTGAACAAGTTCATGTTCAGGTGCTAACACATTATAAGTTGCTCCAAACAATGTATCTGGACGAGTTGTAAATACTTCAAAACTTTCTTCTGAATCTTTTACTTTAAATGTTACTTGTGCCCCTTTAGAACGACCAATCCAGTTTCTTTGCATATCTTTGATGCTTTCTGGCCAATCTAAATCTTCTAAATCTTCTAATAAACGATCCGCATAAGCAGTAATTTTTAACATCCATTGTTTCATTGGTTTACGATAAACAGGGTGTCCACCACGTTCTGATTTTCCATCAATAACTTCTTCATTAGCTAATACTGTTCCTAATGCAGGACACCAGTTAACCGGTACTTCTGCTTCATATGCTAAACCTTTTTCTACTAATTTTGTAAAAATCCATTGAGTCCATTTATAGTAATTTGGATCTGTTGTATTAATTTCTCGATCCCAGTCATAACTAAATCCTAGTTCTTGAATTTGACGTTTGAAAGTAGCAATATTTTTCAATGTAAATTCAGCAGGGTCATTACCTGTATCTAACGCATATTGTTCTGCTGGCAACCCAAATGCATCCCATCCCATTGGATGTAATACATTATACCCTTGGGCACGTTTCATACGTGAAACAACGTCAGTAGCTGTATATCCTTCCGGATGCCCTACGTGTAACCCTTGCCCTGATGGATATGGGAACATATCTAATGCATAAAAATTTTTCTTAGCTTTATCCTCCGTAGTTTTAAATGTATGATTGTCTAACCAAAATTTTTGCCATTTTGGCTCGATTTCATGATGATTAAATGACATAATTTTCCCCTCTTTTCCGGAAATACCTAAAAAACGCCCTAATGTCTCTAAAGACAATAGGACGTTTCCACGTGGTACCACCTAATTATTATACTCAACATACTCTTAACGCGAGTGAAACGGAATTTCTTACTAAATTTCAGAAATTCAGCTAAAAGGCGAGTTCAAAACTTTTCATGATGCATTTTCACCAACCATGCACTCTCTACTACAATCCAAATTTCTACTATTCCTTTGTCTGCTAATATTTACTAGCATTATATCAATTTATTTTGAAACAATCAAGACTTGTCCTGGCTGGATTATGTTAGAAGTTAATTGATTTAAAGATTTTAATTCATCTAATGTTAATCCGTGATTTTTTGCAATACGCCATAAGCCATCACCTGGTTGAACGGTATAAGTTGTTTCAGTACTTTCACTTGAGGCTGCTGTTTCTTCTGCTTCTTCAGTTGAACTACTTGATCCTTCAGAAACCATTAAACCTTGACCAGGGTGAATGATACTATCGACACTTAAGTGATTCCATGCTAATAAGGTTGATAAAGAAATTCCGTGATTATGCGCTATACGGTATAACGAATCTCCACTATGAACATAATACATTTTTGCATTTGTTGAAGAAGTCGTTTCTTCAGATGTTGCTGCTTCTTGACTCTTCTCAGCAGTTAATTCTGCACTTTCTTCAGCTGTAGCACCTTCAGTATTCGCTGATAATTTTAGAACTTGTCCTGGATAAATGGTTGAGTTTAAACTTAATCCATTTAAACTTAATAAATCTTCAATACTTATCCCTGTTTTTCGAGCAATAGCGTATAAACCGTCTCCACTGACAACTGTATACGTTCCACCTGTTGAAGGTTGTTCTGAACTAGTAGATGTTTCTTCACTGCTTGTTTCTTCTGTACTTGTTGATGCCTCTTCAGATGCAGAAGTTTCACTACTAGAAGATAGTTTTAAGACTTGTCCTGGATAAATGGTTGAATTTAAACTTAATCCATTTAAGCTTAATAAATCATCAATACTTGTCCCTGTTTTACGAGCAATGGCGTATAAACCATCTCCACTGACGACTGTATACGTTCCACCTGTTGAAGGTTGGTTCGTACTGGAGGAAGTTTCTTCATTTGTAGTTTCTGCACTTGCCTTCTCTTCTTTAGGAGTACTTTCTTCTTGTTTTGTTTCAGCTGATGCTGATTTTGAAGATAATGCTAAAACTTGTCCTGGATGAATAATTGAATTTAAATTTAATCCGTTTAAACTTAATAACTCTTGAATACTTGTTCCTGTTTTACGACTAATCTCATACAAATTATCCCCACTGACAACTGTATAACTATTTCCACTTGTTGTAGTTGTTTCTTTACTTGCAATTTCCTCTGCCATATTAACTGCAGTTTCTGTATCATATTTTGTTAAACCAAATTGTTCAATAATACGATTTAATTTTGCACCGTATGCAGTATCCGTTGCATAACGACCAGTTAAATAAGCTGTGGCATCTTGATAACTATTCGTCTTACTCTTCCAAGCACCAGAATAAAATAATGGCGCACCAGAAATTCCATTAACAATTTTATCTGCATAATCTTCTAATGATTCTTGATAAGATGGATATTTTCTAAAATCAGCTTGAATACTATAATAGTTTTGTCCTCCACTATCTTCTAATGTTTGCATATTAACAGATTGTCCATTATAACTTCCTTTTACACCAAATAAATTATGGTTTGGTGCTTTCGATAAAGCACTTGTTCCCCAACCTGATTCAAGAGCAGCTTGAGCAATCATAACAGAAGTATAAATATCTTTTCCTCTCGCAACATTTTGAGCTGCAGGAATAATATTACGTAAAAATTGAGTAGCAGCTGTTGAAGCTTCTACTACACTAAAATTAGCCGATAATAATTGTTCTACTGGAGAAACATATAAACCAACACAGGCCGTTGTTCCCACTACAATTAAAGATCTTTTTAACGATTGATTCATCAGTTGAACCTTTTGTGACTGTTTTTCTTTTTTCATTCTTAACAGTCTTTCATTTCTAGTCTCTAGCATTTCTCAAATCCTCCTACTTCATTCATTATCCATTATAGGAGAAAGATTTTTATTTCATAGGGGAACGTTGCACGAACAAGGCATTCGTTGTATACTCTTAACAACTGTAAACCTTTTGTAATAAATGTTAAAATTTTGGTAAAGGAGTTTTACAAATGATTCAAAATGCCCAAAAATTCAGCCATTTCATGTTACAAGAATGTATCAAACCAGGAGACTGTGTGGTAGATGCAACAATGGGAAATGGAAATGACACCATTTTTCTCTCAAAGCTTGTTCAAAATGAAGGAAAAGTCTTTGCGTTTGATGTTCAAGAAGCAGCACTAATTCGTACAAATGAAAAAATTCAATCATTAGACACAAAAGAAAATATTCAACTCATTTGTGACTCCCATGCAAATTTATCTACTTATATTCAACAATCGATTCAAGCTGCCATCTTTAATTTAGGATATTTACCTGGAAGTGATAAATCAATTATCACTACTCCCGATTCAACCATTCGTGCAATTGAATCCATAATGGAACGATTAACGATTGGTGGTCGCATCGTATTAGTTTGTTATTGGGGACATGAAGGTGGAGATACAGAATTATCTCAATTACAACAATTTCTTCCGACATTAGACCAATATGAATGGACTGTGTTGCAGTATCAATTTATCAACCAACAAAACCAACCACCTATTTGCTTTGTCATAGAAAGAAAACGATAAAAAAGACTCTTGCGAGCGCAAAAGTCTTCTTCAATTTATTTTTTATACTTTTAACTGATTTTGTAATGCTTGTGTAAGAACTTCTGAGTAATTAATACTTTGACGGTCTGCAAGTCTCACTAGCCACTCAGGTACTGTTACATTCTTGCGAATTGCCTTATTGTTTCTTATAAAGGGAGTTGGATCAGCAAGAATCATGCTAACAAATCCATTTTCTACTGTTAAAGTATTAATATCTGTTGGAGTTGGTAACTCCTTTCCCTCATCGATGTACAATGCCAAGATACTCTCTAACATTTCTTTCGCATTCTTCATAGATTCTTCAAGCGAATCCCCCTGTGTTCCACCATGAAATTCAGGAAATTCTACCCAAAATCTACCATCATCTTCCTTATGAAATATTGCAGGATACGATTTCAACATACTTTCACCTCTATATCATATTAAAAGATTGGGGTATTATTTCAACCCCAAATCTTTCATTATTTTGAGTTCAAGTCCTTTTCCTAAATCTTTATTACCATGAATAGGAATTACTACTATGTACTCAAAATCTGGATGACTAAAATGATGGTGACTTCCATTTTGACGGATTTCTCTCCACCCATGTTGTCTTGCCAATTTTGCCATCTCTTTTCCTGTAAGCGGCATATAGTTACCTCCTTACAATTAGAATTATACGCATAATACGCATTTTTGTCAACCGATTCAAATGCAACACAATAAAAAGCCTAGTGCAGATGTAATAGCATCACCATTTGCACTAGACTTATATTTTACTCGTTATTGATGAATCATTTGTTTTTGTACAAATTCTTGATAATGAGGATGTGATTCTAATAATTCAGAGTGAGTTCCTACTCCAGTAATCTTTCCGTCTTCTAAGAAATAAATTTGAGTAGCATCTTGAACCGTTGATAGACGATGAGCAATCATCACTTTTGTTAAATGACGATATTCCTGTTCTAATGTTTGAATAATCTTATGTTCTAAAATACTATCCAATGAAGAAGTTGCTTCATCTAAGAAAATTAATTTTGGATTTCTTAATAAAATACGAGCAAATGCCAATCGTTGCTGTTGTCCCCCTGAAAAATTATCCCCTAATTCTGATACATTTGTATGAATTCCTTGCGGTAATGCAGTTACAAAATCATAGATTTCAGCATCTTTCAAAGCTTGATTAATTGCTTCTATGCTAACCGTTTCCTTCAATCCCCACGTTAAATTATCTAAAATTGTTCCTGCTAATAATGTTTCATTTTGTGCAAGATAGCCTATTTGATTTCTATATTCTTGTAGATTCACTCCTCTTAAATCAATAGAATCAATGCAAACTTGTCCATTAGTTGGTTGTATCATTCCTAATAAAAGACTTAACAATGTACTCTTTCCTGCTCCCGATGGACCAACAATCGCTACGGTTGAACCAGAATGAATTTCCATTGAAATATGATTTAATACTTCTGTTTCTTCATAACCAAATGAAACATCTGATAATTGGATTGTTGCATCTGATAAATCAATCACTTCTCCAGTATTTTGTTGAGCTGTAATTGGTTTACGAATCAATTCTAATAAATCACTCATTGATCCTTGTAATTTAGATAATTCGCCTAAAAAACTAGCGGCAGAACTTGCAGGTGTTAATAACATAAAGATGTAAATTAAGAATGAGATAAATGTTCCAATCGTCATCTCACCACTAGAAAGTAATAAGCCTCCAAATAAGAAAATGAAACTTAATACAATCGTTACAAAAAATAATGAAAAAGGCTGCATTAACGCTTCAAAGAATCCTAATTTTACAGATTGTTGATACAATTCTAAATATGACTCTTTCATCTTTTGTTTACTTTGTTCTGTAGCATTATTCGCTAAAAAGAATGTACGATTTCTAAAATACTCTCCTAATTGTCCAATCACTTTGTTGGTTACTTTTTGTTCAGACTGACTAATATTAGAAACTAATTTACTCATTGGATTTAAGATTAAAAAGATTGAAGGAATTCCTAATAAAATGACGACAGATAATTTCCAATTTAAAATAAATAAGAAGATTAAAATACCTACAATCGTCACAATACTTTGAATAAAAGTTGGTAATTGGAAAACGATAAAGTTTTTTAATTTTTTACTCACTTCAATAATTTCACCAGCTGATTCTCCACTTCTTTTTTGAGCTTCTTGTTCATTTTGAAGAACACTCTCATAAGCTTTCATACGAAAATCAAGTACAATATTTTCCCCAATTTTTAACAATCCATAATGAGCACTGAATGATAATAATAACTGTACAAACAGAAGTGCAACAATGAGCATAACATTTTGAAAAATATTTTTCCCATCTCCATTATCTAATAATGATTGTACTAAATAGGGAATTCCTAAAGTCAATAAGCTCCCCACAATGCCAATCAACAACCATGGAATCATCTTTAATTTAATCTCTTTTGTTATCAAATTTTGCATAGAATTACCTCCACTCTTTTTTGTATATCGTTAGATATTGACTATAGAATATCATTCTTTTAAGATTTGTCAATTATATTTTTATTTTTTATTAATATTTCTAATATTTTTTTAATTTTAGATATTTTAAAATCTAAAAAAGACTTTTGCACTCACAAAAGTCTTCGTTTCTTCATTAATCATGAATTTTCTTATTCTTCTCCATATTCGCCAGCATCAATTTTCGATACAGATGAATATTGATTTTTAATGCTAAGGCAGCAATTCTTCTTCCTTTTTGGAAAATAGTATTTTTTGCAATTTCAAAAGCATGTCGTTTCAAGTAGTGACGCACTCTTGGATAATCTGCTAAAGTTTCAAAATCATCTTCCACTAGCATCTTATCTAAAATATAAAAATGGGCGTACGATAATCGAAAGAAAGCTTCTTCTTCCAATTTCGGAAATTGCTGTTTTACTAAATCATAGAATTGTTGATAAATCGTAATATACACTAAATCACGTTCACGATAAGGATTAGTCGTAATACTTTGTTGTCGATGATAATAATAATAATACGGTTTTGTATTCACAACATATTTCTCAGCAATTTGCACTAATTGATAGTGATAAAATGCATCTTCATAAATTTTTCCTACTGGAAATTCTATCTTGTCAGCAATTTCTTTTCGAATTAATTTATTACATATCGTACCGGGAACTTTTTGTCCAATTAAATATTCTCTTAAAAACTCTTCTCTATTCAATACTAAATACAAATCTTCTCGATCACATTGAGAAGTTTGGTTTGTAGTATAAACATTCATGACATTACAACTCGAAACATCTGCATTTTCAGCAATGAGTTGCTGATAAAGGGAATCAATCATTTCTTCATGAATGTAATCGTCAGAATCTACGAATAATACATACTTTCCTTGAGCCACTTTTTGTCCTTCATTTCTTGCTGAAGATAAGCCACCATTTTCTTTATGAATGACTCTTATTCGCTCATCTTGACTTGCTAATTTATCACAGAGATGTCCACTTGAATCGGTTGCACCATCATCCACTAATAAAATTTCTAAATTTGAATAAGTTTGTGCTTGAATCGATTGAACACATTTTTCTAAATATTGCTCAACATTGTATACAGGAACAATGACACTAATTAATTCACTCATAGCTTATCCTTTCTTCAATACTTTATTTTTTACAGCATTAATGACATCATAGAAAATTTCATCTTTGACAAGTGCTAATACAACTACATAATAAATAACACAGCTAACAATTGTTACAAAAATATTGATAAGCAATGCCCCATTCACGACCATTTCAATTGGACGAATCCAAGAAATTAACCCATAAATGATGAAAAATCCTGATGAATAGAGAACATATTTACCCGCATGAATAAACAGTCTTCTTAAATCGATTAACTGATTCTTATTAATTAATAAGATGTCTAATGTGATGACTAGTAATTCAGCAATAATTGTTGTTAAAATATACCATTCTGGTTTTGTGATCCCAACAGCAGCTAGAATAGAGTTCAATACTAAGTTTAATCCTCCACCGATAAAGTAGAACATCGTTAATTTATTTTCATAACCTTGGACAAAAATAATTTGATTTTCTAAAATTAATGCCATTGCCCATGGAATGGAACGAAGAGCAAATAGGAACACACTAAAGCTAGCATCTAAATATTGTTCTCCTGCATATAATACAGTCGCATGACTTGCTAAAATGGCTAATCCAAAATTTAACGGCGTAATACAGAACATAAAAATTCTTCCGCCCTTATTGACTAAATCATCATAGGCTTTCTTATCATTAATTCCTAAATAATACCCAAGTCTTGGAATACTAACACTTACCGCCCCACTAATGACTCCAGAAATAGAAAATACTAATGTTTGAGCAATCGTGTAATACGATACATATTCTGGTAAAGCAATGGAAGATAAAAACATTCGATCTAAATATGTATAAAGCATCCCAGCATTTGCTAATAAAAGAATAGCAATTAACGGTTGAATGACTGCTTTAACATCTTTCCATTGAACGCCAACAAAGTGGACTTCTTTTTTAATCCAGAAGAAACTTGCTAAATAATTTAACAGTGTCGCAATGGACATTAAAAAGGCATACGGCACAATATCATGCTCTGTTTTTACAAATGTAAAAATAGAAACAAGCATAAAGATTCGAATAAATAAAGTCTTATACAAAATAAACGTATAATTTTCAAATGCTTCATTCATCCATTCAATATTTAAAAACTGTGCAAACACTTGTATCGCCATAATGTAATACAATGTTTTTAATACGGGCGCACCTTCCATTTGGAATGTGATAATAAAATAGACAATGGTTGTAATAGTCGTACAAAATAAGGAAATATAAAAGAGTAATGAAAAAATTCGATTAATCTCTTGCTTATTTTCCTTCGCCTTACTAATAGCTCGAATTCCATAATTATAAATTCCTAACGTTGCAAAAGGGATAAATAATCCGATAAAAGTATTCGTAATATTAAAATACCCATACTCTGTTTTATTTAAAATTCTAGCAATATAGGGACCTGTAATTAGTGGAAAAACAATATTTAATACTCGCATTAAAAGATTTGCGATAGCATTTACTTTAATATTTTTCATAATTCACCTCATTATACTGGAGATAGTATAGCAAATTCATGCAAAGATAGAAACAAATATCCTAGATATTAAACAATTCATAAGAATTGAGGAGATTTTGTCCTTACTATCCTCTTCCACTACACTTTCATAGACATAAAAAGAAGGCTGGATAAACGTCCAACCTCTTCTTAGACTTAACTCCATTATTGTTCATCTTTACGATAAGCTTGTAATAGATGACTCTTATAATCAATTTCTTCTTGAGAAGGAACTGTCATATAGTCCCCATAAAATTGTGAAAGAAATACATCATATTCTTTTGGTGCAGGAACCATCATATCTTCAAATGGTAATTCAATTAATTCTTCAAAAGTTCCACGAGGGAATACTTCTTTTCGACCGTCTTTACCGCAACCGACAAGCCCTTCATATTGTCCATCTTCTTTGCGATATTTTTTAATCAAGGCATCGATACGATTACCAAACCAACGTGGATTTACGATTCGTAGCGCATACCACATGATTTTACGGCAAATATCTTTTAACTGACTATCTCCATATTGGACATATTGTAATTTAATGTATGCAATCATTCGTAAAGTTGCCATTAAATGCGCTTTGTCGATTAATCTTACATCATCATAACGTTCTATTGGGAAAACATCTACGAAGACACTTGTATCATGACGATCCACTTTAATATGATCTTCTACAACCGTACGTTCATCTGTCACTACTAAGAAGTTTTGGAAATACCAATCAGAAGTTTCCTTACTTAAAATTTTGTAATATGGATGTTGATCTTTTTCAACTGCTTGAATAAATTTATCATATTCAGAACGATACATAGAAATATCAATATCATCATCCCATGGAATAAATCCTTTATGACGAACAGCTCCTAATAATGTTCCATAACTGACAAAATAGCGAATATCATTTTCCTTACAAATACGGTCAATGTATTTTAAAATATCTAATTGCGTTTCTTTTAATTCTTCTTTTGTTAAATACTTTGGCATCATGCTACTCCTCTTCTTTTAAATAAACTTCCAATTCATGCGGATTAGTTTGTTTTTCAATTGGAGGTAATGTTAAATAATCTCCATAATATTGTGTTAATAATCGATCATATGCTTTCGGAATCGGGAAGATATGTCCTTCAAATTCTCCATCCACCACTTCATCGAAAATCCCTGCTTCAAATACTTCTTTTTCTTTTAATTTAGAAGCTAATAAGCATTCATATTTTCCATTAGGTCTTGTATATTGTTGAATCACTTCTTCAATTTTATACGCAAATCTTCTTGGAGAAACAGGCAATAATACTGTCCAGAAAAATGTACGAATGATATCTTTTATCAAACTATCTTTGTACACAATATTTTTATGCTTACTGAATGATAATAATTTAAAACTTTCTAATTGATAAGTTTTATCTACTGCTTTTAAATCATCTATTCGATCATAAGGGAAAATGTCGATAAAAATTCCACTCTTATAAGTTTTACGATTTCTCGTATCAGTAATGACGGTTTGGTTATCGACTACTTTGATAAAGTTATTAAAATACTCTTGGTTTGTCTCTAAAGATAAAATGTCATATTGGCTTGACTTAAATTCACGTTTAAAACGTTCATAATCTTTTCTTGGCATCATTATATCAATATCATCATCCCAAGGAATAAATCCTTTATGACGAATCGCACCAATTAATGTTCCATAATTAAGAAAATAATGAAGCTTTTCCTTTTTACAAAACTCATCTACGGCTAAAAGAATGGCTAATTCTCTTTTTTTAACTTCTTCAATCGTTAATCTTTTCATTTAAAAATCCTCTTTTATTCAGATATTCCTTGATGATTATAGCACACCAGCGCAAAACAATAAATACACAAGAAATTATTTGAAAAAGTTACCTTAAAAAAATTAAATTTAGAAATTTTTTCGTATATAATAATTAGAGAAAACAATCATAAAACTTAAGGAGGTAAGAAAAATGCAACATACAACTTCAGGATTAGAAGCAGCAGCTAAAATGTTAAACAATTTAACAGAAGAAGAAATTAGACTTGCAGAAGAGATTGAAAGAAGACAAAACGAATTTAATCAAGTTTTAGAATTTTATTATGAAAACGGTCGTGAAGAAGGGATTGAAATTGGTGAACAACGTGGAATGACAAAAGGACAACTTCTATTGTGCTTCAAATTAAACTTACCAATGGATGAAATCCAAAAACATACTGGTTTATCATTAGAAGAAATCGAAGCCTTCAAAAAAGAATTACAGTAAAAATATAACCACTCCTAAAAAAGAGCCTTTCGTTTTCTCTACGAAGGCTCTTTTACTTTATTTATTTTCCTTTTACAATCGTTACGTCTGTATAAGCATCCACTTTAATGACACTTGCACTTGTTTCTTTTGTTTCAGGTTTTTCTGTTAATTTAGCTCCATTATTCAACATGATGTCATATTTTCCATCAAATGTTTGAGGAACATTCACTTTTACTTCCCCACTAACAGTATCTAAAAATACTTCATATGGGTCAGCATTTTTGGCTAATTCAACCGTAATTTTTAATGTATCTTTTCCAAATTGAGAAGTATATAATCGAAACCCATGTTTTGAGATTGGAATATACAATCCTTCTTCGTTTGATTTTGTATCTTTAATCGTATTCACAGAAGTTTTTGAGATTTTTCCTGATACAGTTACTTTTGTTTGAGGATTAGAAGTTTCTACAATCGATAATTCCACATTTTGCTCTGTTCCATAAATTTCTACTTTTTGTTTCGCATTTTCTTGTAATTCCCAAGTCTGTGTAAAATCAAAATCTGTTTTTGCATTGCTATAAGTCATATAAAATGCAAAAGCTACAATAACTAGGAAAAAAACGATAAATGGTAAAATTTTCTTCATAAGCTTTCTCCTTACTTAAATTCTCGTTCATTAAATAAATAATAGCTAAAAATAATGTATAACACACTAAAAATGAGTGCAATCATAACGGATAGCGTTAAAAACTCTCCACTACCTGTAACAGCTTTTAATTGGTTAAAAAGTAAAAAGTGATTTAATAATTCAGGGTCGATTACATTTGCCATCGAAAAACTTACTAAATTATCAAATAAAATGACAATCACTACATAAATTAATTGCGCATAATTCACCTTATCTACATAGTTAAAAATGAAAATAGACAAGAACATCATACATAAATAATAAGGATATTGATACACTGCGATATTCCACACTGTCGATAGAGAAACACCATCTGCAAAAATACCTCTAAATACTGCTACAGATAAATAAGCTACTAATAAATGCACCGTTGAATATAAAACCGTCGTCACAACTTTATAAATAAATAGAGACAAACGACTACTAGATTTAATAATCTGTGTATTAATCGTTCTAGATACAAAGTCTTCTCCCCAAACGAACAAATCCACTGCAATGAATAATAATGGAAGAAAAGCTGTTGAAGTCGATAAAGTGATGATGACTCCAGTATCCCCACTCTTTTCTCTCATTACAAATGTAAACAAGAATTCTAATAAGACACATAGTAAAAGAGAAATTGAAAAGACTCTTTCTTTTCTAATTTTATAAATATCTGCTTTAAAATTTGACATCATTACGCTTACCTTCCTTCAACCAAATTAAAATAATATTCTTCAAAAGAAACTTGTTCTTTATAAATCTCAAAAATTTCAATTTGATTTTTTCTTAATACATCAATTATCTGATTAATCGTAAGGGATGTATTTGTCACTTCAATTTTGTCAGGTAAAAGAGTACAATCACAATCATTTACTGTTAAAATTTCAATCGCTGTATGATTTGTCGCTGTTGAAACAATAATTTTATTGGCTAATGAAGATAAGATAGCTAATTTTGAGTCTTCCTGAATAACTTTTCCTTTACTCATAATGACATAATCATCTGCAATAAGATCTAATTCAGATAAAATATGGCTAGAAATTAAAATGGTAATATTAAAATCATTTTTTAAAGTTGCTAAAATATCACGAATATCTTTGATACCTTTTGGATCTAATCCATTAATCGGTTCATCTAAAATTAATAATTTTGGTGAATCAATAATCGCTAACCCTATCGCTAATCGTTGTCTCATACCTAAAGAAAAATCTTTGGCTTTTTTCTTTGGATCCACATCGGATAACCCTACTAAGTTTAATACTTTCTCTATTTTTTCATGAGAAGGATTTTCTCCACATAGTAATAATTGATAGTGTAAGTTATCATAAGCGGAAAGATTCAAATGAAGAGCTGGTGCTTCCACAATCGAACTTAGTTTACATCCTTTTAGTCCAACAATTTCTCCAGAATCTTGTTTGATTAGTCCAGAAATAATACGAATTAGCGTTGTTTTTCCTGCTCCATTTTCACCAATCAAGCCACAAATTCTACCTTCATAAATATTAAACGATACATTATCTAAGGCATGATGTTTTGCATATCGTTTATGAATATTTTTCACTTCGATTAAAGGTTGACTCATGTATTCACCTCGTTATATTAGAAATTTAATACTATAAATATAATAGTATCATAGTTTATGAAAATTGCAAGAAAAAAAAGACCCTCTGAAGTAGCATTGAGTCCTTTGCTACTTCAGGAAAGTCATATTTCTTATCTATTCTTTTTCTGCATGAGTCTTTCCTTGTGCTTTTGCTTGGGATTCGCTCATTTCTACCACTTTTGCTTGATTCGTTTTTGCTGGCATTCTTTTTTTGTCATACCAATAAACGGTTGCTTTTCCTTCATTCGCAACATACACGGTACGATCATTTTTGTTCTTAGATTCATGCTGAGTTTTTTCCTGTTTTTCACTTTGAAGCGTTGATTGTGCTAAGCCCGTTTGATAATCCAGTGTTCCATTTGGTGCATCATTGTTTAAAATAACTCGAGTAGTTCCATCTTCATTCACTTCTTCAATAGAAGTATTAAATCGAATTGGTATCAATCTTCCATTGGCAGAAATTCCTGCATATTGTAATTCTACTTGACGTGGAATTAATTCTGAATCTGTATAAAGAGGAGTTACTCGATAATCTAGCCATGCATTTTTATTTTGTTTTAACCATGCCGCTAATTTTTCTTCATAAAATAACATTGCTACAGGATTTTTTTCATCCGTACCTGTCATACTTCCCGTGTTTAAATAAGCCGTCATCGGAGTTAAATTTCTCAACTCATCATTTAATCCGCTAAATTGATATCCGACTAAATGTCCACGATTCATAAACCATGCTTCTTTTCCTGAATAATCTACTGGGAATTTAAAGTTATGCCAACCAACTGGATCAACATTAATTTTGCTTTCTCTTTGTTCTGTTGGCTTATCATCATATCGTAATTGAATATGTGCCTGAGTTGAGCGTTTATAAGAATCCAATTCTCCTAATACCAATTGTTTTTCTCTTTTAAAAGGTAAAAGAGATTCTGGTAAATTATGAGATTTATCAATCTGAACGGTTGTGGTGGTTGTTTCTTCTTGGACTCCTTTTTGAGTATTCGCCGAACAAGCAGCGAATGTTAAAGAGGTCATCCATAAAAGAAAGAGTTTAAAAAAACGATTTTTCATATCATTCTCCTTTTATTCCGTCCAACGAATTGGTGTTTGTCCTTGTTGAATTAAGATGTCATTTACCCTACTAAATGGTTTACTTCCAAAGAACCCTCGATAAGCCGATAACGGACTTGGATGCGGAGCTTTTAAAATAACATGATTCGGATTTGTAATCAGTTTTTCCTTATCCTGAGCTGGTTTACCCCAAAGGATGAAAATTACTGGATGAGTCAATTCATTTAAAGATTCAATGAGACGATTGGTTAATTTTTCCCATCCCATTCCTTTATGACTATTCGCATTTCCTTCTTCTACTGTTAAAACGGTATTTAACAATAATACTCCTTGTTTTGCCCAATGAGATAAATCTCCTTCTGTTGGAAGTTCTCCTCCAATATCTTCTTGTAATTCTTTATAAATATTTTTTAGGGATGGAGGAAGTGGAGTTCCTTTTTGAACAGAAAAGCTTAATCCATGCGCTTGACCAAATCCATGATAAGGATCTTGTCCTAAAATAACGACTTTCACCGATTCAAATGGAGTAAGTTCTAGTGCAGTAAAAACATTTTTTTCTTCAGGAAATACTCTCACTTCTGCTCTTCTTTTTTGAACAAAAGCTTGTAACTCCTGATAATAGTCTTTTTGCATTTCTTCTGCTAAAATTTCATTCCAAGTCGTCATCATTCATCCTCAATTTTTTGATAAATTTCAAAGGTATGTGGATAAATATTTTTTTCATCCACTGTTCCATCCATACTTTTGACTTTTACAAATTTTTCCCATGGAAAATCTTTTGGAAAATAAGTATCCCCGTCAAATTGTTCATGAATTTTTGTACAATAAAGTGTATTCACTTGATGTTTTAAAGAATCAAATAATACAGCTCCACCAATAATATAAATATCTTCATGTTTGGCATCTTCGATTAACGTATCAACATCTGTAATCACTTCTGCTCCATTAGCATCATAATCCTCAATATTGGAAACAACAATACTATGTCTTCTTGGTAATAATCTCTTTTCCATCCCTTCAAATGTATTGCGTCCCATTACAATCGTTTGATCTAAAGTTACTTCTTTGAAAAATTTCAAATCATTTGGTAAATGCCATGGTAAAACTCCTTTTTTACCAATCACACCATTTTCATCTTGTGCCCAAATATAAATTAACATATAAATTCCTCCTTTAGACTAAACAGCAATCGGTGCTTTAATCGTTGGATGACATTCATATCCTTCTAATACAACGTCTGCAACTTCTAAATCATATAATGATTTTTCAGGATATTTTAACACTAATTGAGGTAACTCAAACGTTTCACGACTTAATTGAAGATCCACTTGTTCTAAATGATTTAAATACAAATGCGCATCTCCTAATGTATGAACAAACTCTCCAACTTCTAATCCAACTTCATTTGCAATTAAATGCGTCAATAATGCATAACTCGCAATATTAAATGGCACCCCTAAAAAGACATCTGCACTACGTTGGTATAATTGACAGCTTAACTTGCCATCTGCAACGTAAAATTGAAACATTGTGTGACATGGAGGTAATGCCATACTTGGAACATCTTCTGGATTCCATGCTGATACTAATAATCTTCTTGAATCAGGAGAGGTCTTCAACATTTCAATGACTTGCGCTAATTGGTCAATCGTTTCCCCCTGAGTCGTTTTCCAATGTCTCCACTGTGAACCGTAAATATTTCCTAATTCTCCATATTTTACAGCAAAGTCGTCCTCATTTAAAATTCTTTGGCAAAATGTTTCTAATTCTTTTTCATACACTTCTTTAAAAACTGGATCTTGTAAACTTCTACGACCAAAATCTGTCATATCTTCTCCAGTATAGTCAGGAGACTCTACATAACGTTTAAAAGCCCACTCATCCCAAATATGATTATTATGTTGTAATAAATAACGGATATTTGTATCTCCTTTAATAAACCATAATAACTCACTTTTAATAAGTCCAAATGGAACTCTTTTAGTCGTTAAAATTGGAAATCCCTTTGATAAATCAAATCGCATTTGATATCCAAAAATACTTTTTGTTCCTGTACCTGTACGGTCTGATTTTTCGATTCCTTCTTGTTTAATTTTTTCTAATAATTCTAAATATTGTTTCATCTGATAAGCTCCCTACTCTTAAACGAATTCTGCTAAATATTCCCATCGTTCGTAGGAATTAGCTAATTCTAGTTCTAATGTTTCTAATTGTGTTTGTAATTCTTGTAATTTAGCAAAGTCTTGTGCTTGTTGATTCATTGCTTCTTGAATTTCTTCAATAGATGCTTCTAATCCAGCGATTTTCCCTTCAATTTCTTCCCATTCTTTTTTCTCATGATACGTCATCTTTTTAGCTTTTTCTGGTGTGGAAGCTTTTGGGCGTTCTGTCACTTTTGGAACTTCAACTGCCTTAGTCTCTTCTACTGTTAACTCACCCTGTTTTGCTAAGAAATCACTCATAGACCCATAATACAATTCTGTATTTCCTTGTCCTTTTATGACAAATAATTGATCCATTGTTTTATCTAAGAAATAACGGTCATGAGAAACTACAATGACTGCACCATTAAATTCTTCTAAATAATCTTCTAAAACGGTTAAGGTATCAATATCTAAATCATTTGTCGGTTCATCGAGTAATAAGACATTTGGCTTTGTCATTAGTAGGCGTAATAAATATAATCTTCTTCTTTCTCCACCTGATAATGTTCCAATCAATGCCCCATGCATATAGCGAGGAAATAAAAATGTTTCTAGTAATTCCGTAATCGAAGCTACTTCACCATTTTTTTGTCTTACTTCTTCGGCATATTCTCTTAAATATTGCACTAATTGTTTATCCATTGGAATATCTTCATCTTGTTGCTTATAGTAAGCTAAGCGAACCGTATCTCCAACAGTCATTTCTCCTTCACTAAATGGATATAGACCAGCAAGAGCATTTAGGAATGTAGATTTTCCGACTCCATTTTCTCCAATAATTCCAATTCTGGCTTGGCTTTGAATAATCCACTCTAATGAATGAACAATTGACTTATCTCCAATTTGTAAGCTGACATCTTTTAATTGAAATACTCGTTTTCCGATTCTTGTTTGATCAAAACAAATGGCTAATGATTCTTTAGAATCTGTTTGTTTCACTTCTTTTTCTAATTGTTCAAACCGTTGAATTCTTGCTTGTTGTTTTGTTGTTCTTGCTTTAGCGCCTTGTCTCATCCATTGTAATTCTTGTTGATATAACCGTTGCTGCTTATGAGACATTTTTTGCGCAATTTGTTCTCGTTGAGATTTTTGTTCTAAGTAAGATTGATAATTCCCATCATACGCTTCAATTTTCCCTTGAGTTAATTCAAACATATGGTCTACTACACGTTCTAAAAAATAACGATCATGAGTAACTAATAATAAGGAACCTTTGTACGAAGCTAAATATTGTTCTAACCATTGAATGGCTTGCATATCTAAATGGTTTGTCGGCTCATCTAATAATAATAAATCCGGCTCTTCCATTAAAACTTTGGCAAGACCAACTCGTTTCTTTTGTCCACCAGATAAAGTAGAAATTTGTTGATGAATATCTTCAATTCCCACGTGCTGTAAAATGGATTTAATTTTCACTTCATATTGCCAGCCATCCACTTGATTCATTTTTTGTTCCAATGCTTCAAATTGTTTTAAATATTTTTCATCTTGCGGATGCTGTTGTAATTGTTCGACACTCCATTCATAATCATGAACTAATCTCAATAATGGATTGTCTGATTGATAAATGGCTTCAAATACCGTATGTTCAGGATTTAAAGAAGGATTTTGTGAAAGATACCCAATTCTAAAATCATTTGAACAAGTAATCGTACCACTTTCTGCTTCATCTATTCCGGCTAAAATATTTAATAGCGAGCTTTTTCCTGTACCGTTTTGACCAATTAAGCCAACATGTTCTCCTTCATTAATAATGAACGAAACATCTGCTAATAATGTTTTAGCACCATATGTTTTTTTCAAATGATCTACACGAAAATCTTTCATAATACTCTCCTTTTATGATTAAAATAAACCGGTCGCTCTACCGTCTTCTAATACATCCATCTCTAATGCAGCTGGTTTTTTTGGTAGTCCTGGCATTGTTAAAATATTGCCCGTTAAAGCTACAACAAATCCTGCTCCTAATTTAGGAACGAGAGATCGAACGGTTAATTCAAATCCCTTTGGTCTTCCTAATAAAGTCGCATCATCTGAGAAGGAATATTGCGTCTTCGCAATACAAACTGGTAAATGATTCCAACCATTTTTCTCTAACTGTTTTAATTGTACTTTCGCTTCTTTTGTATATTGAACAGAACTTGCTCCATAAATTTTTGTTGCAATAGCTTCGATTTGTTCTTCAATCGTACTGTTTTCTTCACAGACTGAATGGAATTGAGGAGATGAAGTTTCTAATAAGTGCAAAACTTCTTTCGCTAATGCTACTCCACCATTTCCACCATTTTCCCATACAGAAGTAGAAATACAAGAAATCCCTTTTCTCTGACAAAGAGTTTGCACTAATTCTTTTTCTTGTGGGGTATCTGTTACAAATTCATTTAATGCAACCACTGCTGGAAGTCCATAGTGTTCAGTCATATTTTCAATATGTTTTTCTAAATTTGCAAAACCTTTTTCTAAAGCTTCTAAATTCTCTCCTTCTGTTAATCCAGACAGGGAAACTCCTCCATGCATTTTAAGCGAACGAATCGTCGCCACAATAACAACGACATCGGGTGCTTTTTGTAATTGGGGAACTTTAATTTCTAAAAATTTCTGAGCCCCTAAATCAGCTCCGAACCCTGCTTCTGTTACAACAATTTCTCCAAGTGCTAGAGCGATATTTGTCGCAATCACACTATTACATCCATGCGCAATATTGGCAAATGGTCCACCATGAACAATGGCAGGCGTATGTTCTAATGTTTGAACTAAATTCGGTTTTAACGCATCTTTTAGTAATAATGTTAAAGCCCCTTGAACGTTTAAATCTTTGACCGTAACTGGATTTTTTTCAAAAGTGTAGCCTATCACAATATTTTCTAATCGTTGTTTCAAATTATTCAAGTCTGTTGCTAAACATAAAATCGCCATCATTTCACTCGCAACCGTAATATCAAATCCATCTTCACGAGGAACTCCTTGAATTGGACCACCTAATCCTACAATGACTTGTCGTAAAGCTCGATCATTTAAGTCAACTGCTCTTTTCCAGATGACTCTTCTACTATCAATTTGTAATTCATTTCCTTGATAAATATGATTATCAATAAATGCAGCTAATGCATTTGTAGCACAAGTTAATGCATGCATATCTCCGGTAAAATGCAAATTAATTTCTTCCATCGGAACAACTTGCGCATATCCTCCACCACAAGCTCCTCCTTTAATACCCATTACAGGTCCTAATGAAGGTTCACGAAGGGCAATAATGGATTTTTTACCTAGTTTTGTGAAAGCATCTGCTAATCCAATCGTAACGGTTGATTTTCCTTCTCCAGCAGGAGTTGGACTCATAGCAGTCACTAATACTAACTTACCTTTTTTTTCTTTAGAAATTTGATTCACATCAATTTTAGCTTTATATTTCCCATAAAACTCAATTTGTTCTTCCTCTAAGCCAATGCTTGAAGCAATTTCACGAATTGGTTTCACAACAGCTTCTTGAGCAATTTGAATATCTGATTTCATCCATACCCCTCCTCTAATTAACTGTAACGTTGAAATTTTCTTTTAAATGCATAATAAGTAATTGCTAATGGAACTAAGGAACCAAACCACGCTAATGGATTAGCAGTTGTTAATCCGATATAACCAAAAGCTTTTGTTAATACTAATGCTGCAAACACTCGCATCATTAACTCCATCATTCCTGCAATGGTTGGAATCACAGTTTTTCCTACCCCTTGTAATGTATAACGATAAATAAATAATAAAGACAAAATAGCATAGGATGAAGAATTCGCTAAAATATAAAGTCTGCCATATTCCACTACCGGTTCATGACCTACCCCTACAAACATTCTCATAAAATGTGGACTAAATAGGATTAATATGAATCCTACACAAAAACTAAATGTAAGGGAAAGTTTAATACAATCTCTAACACCTTTCCAAATACGATTATATAATTTTGCTCCATAATTTTGAGCGGAATAAGTCGCCATTGTAATTCCAAATGACATCATTGGTAATATTCCTAATTGATCAATTTTTTGTGCAGCTGTATAGCCAGCTACAGCTTCATGTCCTAAACGATTTAATACAATTTGAACCGTTATCGTTCCAATCGCAATAATCGACGATTGAAATCCCATTGGGAATGAAATATTTATATGATGCCATAAAAAATCTTTTGTAAAATGAACTGAATCTTTTTCTATATATAAAATTGGAATTTTCTTTTTTATATAAATATAACAACAAATAGCAGAGAATAATTGACTGACTACCGTTGCAAAGCCAGAACCTCCAACTCCCATATTAAAATGAACAATAAATACGTAATCTAACAATATATTTAACATACAAGATAGAACTAAAAAATATAGCGGTGTATTCGCATCTCCAATTGCTCGAATAATATTCGATAATAAGTTAAAAGCAATTTGAGCAAAAATTCCTGCAAAAATTACCATTAAATATTCATAAGCATAGTCAATAATTTCTGGAGGAGTTTGCATCATTTCTAATATTTGACGACAAAATAGCATACTGAATGTCGTCAATAATATCGTTGCTCCTATAGAAATTAAAGTTGAAACATAGAAACTTCTTTTTACTCCTTGCATATCTTTTGCCCCAAATTTTTGGGCAAGAGGAATCGCTAATCCGGCGGTCATACTAATGGCAAAACCAATAATAAAAAATACAATACTTCCGGTTGAACCAACAGCTGCAAGTGCTTGTACCCCAATGTATCTACCAACAAAATAAGTATCTGCCATATTATAAAATTGTTGAAAAACATTCCCAATTAATAAGGGTAACGTAAACCGAGAAATTAATTTCATCGGATTTCCAGATGTCATATCCTTCGCCATTGTACTCCTCTTTTCTATATACATACTCAATTTAGTATACTAAAATATACAACAATATAACAGTAATACCATCAGAAAAATTTATAAACTCTCTAAAAATAGCGGTAACATTTCTCTTTTTTAGCCCTACAAATTATGTTACAATACAAACGAAAAGAGGCGAAGATTTATGGTTGAATTTGATAAAGAAAAAATTGCAAAAATGCAGCAATATTTAGCAGAAATTACAGATCCTAACTTCCAAGGAAGTGCTACTGACAAAAGAATGGCTGTAGCAGAACTATTTAATTATTATCATTCAGATTGGCAGCAAGATGCCATGCACTTTGTGGATAAAAATCTAGAACTATTTGATGATCAACGGATGCAAGAAATTTTTAAATCGTATAACTCTGGAAGAAAAAGTCCTCAAACGGTCATTCGTCAAGAAGCAAAAAGTAAATATAAACGACCAATGCGACCTGGTGAAGATTAATAGAACTCATTACTATACTATAAAAGGCTTAAAATCTACTCATGATTTTAAGCCTTCTTTTTATTTCATTATCGAATTCCTAATGCAATTCTCGCGTAACGAGACATTTTTTCTGGTGACCAAGCTGGATACCAAACTAATTTAACATCAATCGTTTTGATTTCTTCAATTCCTTTTAATGCACGATGAATTTCATCTGTAATAATATCTGCTAATGGACATCCCATTGTCGTTAAAGTTAAATTTACTTGACAATGCCCTTCTTCATTTAGCTCTACTCCATAAATCAATCCTAAATTTACAATATCAATTCCTAATTCAGGATCAATCACTGTTTCTAACGCTTCTAAAATTCTCTCTTTCATTACTTCTGGTGTTTCACTCATACGATTACTCCTCTATTAATGATTGTTTTAAAAATTCTACAGATGCTTCAATGGCTTTAAACGTAACAAAGTGTGGCACTTCTGGCGTTTCAATCCATTTCACACGACTGGCATACGGTTCATCTTTAATCTTTTCATAAAATGCACGGTTTAATGCATATGGTACTTTTTTATCTTCTAGTCCATGCCAAATTAATACAGGACGACCTGCAATTGTTTCAGGATTATCTGCTAATGATAAACTTTGTAACATTGGAATATATTTATCCATTAAATCAGGTGTTAATGCTACTGCTGGTTTATCTTTCATCCAAGTAGATGTAAGTGACCATTTTGCAAATTCAACTGGATCTGCATTTCCCATTAAACTAACTGCAGCGTATAAAAATGGAAAATATTTTAATAATGCGTAAGTTGTCATTCCGCCCATACTAAATCCAATTGCTCCAATTTTATTATCGACTAAATTTTCTTTTTGATAAGCACCAACTAAAGTTGGAAATTCTTTAACATTTTGCCCAATAATTTCCCATAATTCAAAGCCATTTAATTCAGATGTTTTACGTTCTCCATGATATAGCTGATCAGGTAAAATCGCACGCATACCATTTTTTGCAAGCATTGCTCCATAGTGAATACAATTTTCCTTACTTCCAGTCCAACCATGATAACAAACCACTGTCGGAATCATTTTATCTTTATTTTCATCTTGAACAATTTCTAAAATTGGAATATTTTCAATAACTTTTTCTTGAATAATAATCATAACTAACCTCTTTCTTCATATTTTATAAAAAATATGGTACACTCATAAGGATATTGTAACTAAATTGACAAGTTGCCGTCAATTAAAATCGATTAGATAAATCACTTTAGGAGGAAATCATGAAACCAAAATTAATTGCACTAGATTTAGATGGAACAACATTAAATGGCCAATCAGAATTTAATCCCATTACAATTCAAACCTTACATCGTTTAACAGAACTTGGACATAAAATTGCCATTGTAACCGGACGTCCTTATCGAAGTTCAAAACATTTATATGAAGAATTAGGATTAGGTGGACCGCTAGTAAACTTCAATGGTGCCCTATGCCATATTCCAACTGACGAAAATTGGCAAGGAGAATTTCACGTAACATTAGATGAAGAAATCGTTTTTGATATGTTAGATTTTCATAAAGAATTAGAATGTGATTACTTCATGGTCGAAGGAAAGCATCATTTATATGCTACCATTGAAAATATTCCTGATTCTCCCTACTATCCAAAAGATCAACAACCTATCTTATTACAAAAAGATACGCAGTTAGTTGAAAAACCAACGGCTATTACCGTTTTTTCTAGTATTGAAAAACAACCCTTCATTAAAGAAAAAATTAAGCAACGTTATGGACACACGATTGATGTGCGTACTTGGGGAGGCGATATGCCTTGCCTAGAAATCGTCACTTATGGTATCGATAAGTCTACTGGAATCCAACATTTATCTCGTTATTATGGAATTCCAACAGAAGATGTTTTAGCTTTTGGTGATGAAGATAATGATTTAGAAATGATTGAATTTGCTGGGCACGGTGTTGCGATGAATAATGCCATTGATAGCCTAAAAGCAATTGCTGATGATATTACCCCACTTCCACATAATGAGGATGGATTAGCGCATTACTTGATGAATTATTTTAATTTAGAAGCGTAAATGAATAACACCACTCTAACTCTTGAACGTTATGGGTGGTGTTATTTTTTGTTACTTCTTACTTACAAAATTTAAGAAGAAAAAATTCCCTTTGTCTGCAAGGTCGCCAGCAGCCTCGCTAAGCGAGTCTCATGGCTAAAATTCGAGCCTTGGTCTCGAATTTTACCTATAAAAATCCAGGAAAGCTGAATTTTTATTAATGCTACAAAGAAAATTTTTTCTTCTTAAATTTTTATTTGCACCTTAAAGGAATTTCGATACTCAAACTGATTCATCGATAGGATTTGTCAAACAAAGTTAAAATACAGAATTATCAATTAATTTTCTTCACGAAAAAGTATTCAGCATAATTATCTTCTGCATTTTCATAATGACCAGCACATTCATATCCCAATGCTTTGTAAAACTCTTTTCCTTGCCAGTCAAATGTATCTAAACGGATGATATTAACTCCCATTGCAGCTGCCCGTTTTTCCATCTCACAGATCAATTTGGTACCTATGCCTTTTCTCCTGTATTCTACATCAACAAAAACAGTTGATACATAGAGGATTTTAAACGCGGTAATACAGGCATCCAATCCAGCAATTAGTGTGCTACCAGATTCAATACCGATCCGAATGTATCCGTTCATTTTATAACTTATATAGTTTCTATCAAATAAACTCAGTCTCGTTTCGATGTTCTCAACCTGTTCTTCATTTAAATCTATAATTTCCATTTTCTGCTCCTTTTAATCTTATTTCTATTAATTTAAAACTAGAGTAACAGATTCACTATGCTCTTGCAAATAGAAGAAGAATTATTTGCATATTTTTTATATTCTGTTATACTTTAGATACAAAAAGAGCCGAGCGGGAACTCGACTCTCTTGTAGACCGTTAAAAAGACGGTGGCTAATTAAGTAAATAAAATAACATCACTCAACTCGTCAAAGTTGTGAGCGGTGTTATTTTTTTGTCATTATTTCTATGATTTTGACAATCAAAGACAACAATGCCAATAGTACCATGGCAAAGGTTCCTATCAATGTCATTACTTCATAGCTTGACAAATTGCAACCTCCTTTCTAGTAGATTTAATTCAATGCTCATAAGCATCACCTACCTTATTAAGAGATTGCCACCGCTTTCAAACTTTCTACGCATATACTCTACCATAAACATTTCTAAAACGGAATAGCTCTATTTTTAATCTTTCGATTTATAATTTAGTTTCCCCTATCTAAGTTTTAGAACAGCATTGTATACTTATCAAAACAGTTGAAAAAGACGCTCAACTCTTCTAAAATTCAAAAAGAAAAATTTCTTTGTAGCTAAAGTAAAAAAATCCATCTTCACGATAGATTTTTTTACAGGCAAACATCATTATTATACTTCACTAGGTTTTCTTGTTTTCTTATATTGAACAATAAAAATGACTAAAGCTAATAAAATTAAACTTGTAATAAACATTAAACTATATTTTCCTGCAAATGGTAATCGATCCATATTCGCAGAAAAAATTCTTGCTACGACTGTTGTAGAAATAGCCCCAGTAAACTGCTGTAACGTATTGACGATACTATTTCCATCCGCTTGAACATCCTTGTCTAATTGCATTAAACAAAATGTTACATTACTCCCCATCACAAATCCATTTCCACTCATTAAAATAATATTCAATGCTAATAATGGAAGAATCGCTAAATGCTCAAAGAAGAAACTAATCAATACTCCACCAATACTTGCCAAAATTAAACCAGTTAATAAAGGTTTCAACGGTCCTTTAACATCAAACCATTTACCTGAAACAGGAGCCAATAAAGCAACCATTGTTGCCCCAGGGAACATAAATAGCCCCGCAGTTGTCACACTTTGATTTAAACCTAATTGTAAATAATTCGGATAAACAAATGACAAACCTAATACCGTTGCTTGGAAAGCTAACACTACATATAACATTCCATTAAAGGTATGATTTTTAAATGGTGCAAAAGATAATAAAGCATTTTTACGATTGAAGTATTCAAATAATCCACCTGTTACTACTGCACTTAATAGCCATACAAGAGATAAATGTTCAATTGCCATTAATAAACTAGCTAAACAATTCGCTAAGAAGAAAAATGCTAGTAGATTAAATGGTGATTTTTGAATACTTTTTTCTTTTGGAATTGCCCATAAACCAATCACTAAAGAAATGACCAAACATGGAATTAAAATCCAATAAATAAATCTCCATCCTAAAGCAGCTGAAACTAATCCACCAAAAGTTGGTCCAATAGGTGGTGCTAAGGCAGTTGTCATAGAACCTAATCCAATGACTGTACCATGTTGTTCAATCGGTACTTGCGTTAATACAATATGGAACATTAATGGTAACGCAATTCCAGTACCAACCCCTTGTAAAAATCTTCCAAATAATAGCATGATTAAATTTGGAGAAATACAATTGATTAAAACTCCTATAATAAAAATTAAATTCGAAGCTAAAAATAATTGTCTTGTTGTAAAATTACGTACTAAATACGCAGAAATAGGCACAACAATAGCAATGGCTAATAAATAACCTGTTGTAACCCATTGAATTCCAGATGAAGTTGTCTGAAACTCTTGCATTAATGTCGGAAATGTCACATTCATTGCCGTTTCAATTAATACACCACAGAAACTCATAATGGCTGTGGCAATTACTGCTGGCAATACATGCCATTTTTCATGATTCATTCATGTTACATCCTTTCAAATTATTGCTATCCATTTCACTAAAAATCCATAGCCAAATATCTTACCATAATTCATTAATAAAAAGCCACTGAAAACTATTTCAGATACAAAGAAAAACGACCAGACAAAAACCTGGTCGTTTCTATTCATTCAATCATTATTTTTCTAATGCTTCCACTAATAATTCCACTTGTTTATCTAATTCAGATTTATCTTCATCTGTTAGAGTTAAAACACCTGTTTGGAATCCTGCTCCGATATGAAGTCCTACTGTTTTTTCTAGTGGATTCATACGCATTTTAGTAGCTAATTCTGTTAAAGCACGTAAAACATTTGCTCCACCAGAATGTCCAGCTGCACTACTGAATGCAATTAATTTGCTATCAATGTAAGCCGGAGGTGCATAAGAAGTAATATCTAATGAACGAGACATCCAGTCTAAACCATTTTTTAAACTTCCTGGTAAACTTCCGTTATATTCAGGAGATACAATCCAAACAGCTTGAGACGCTTCAAAATCTAAACGATACTCTTCTACAATAGCAGGAGCTGGGAATTCAATATCTTGACTGAAAAATGGTACATCTTTAAAACTAATTTGTTTTGTTTGATAGCCTTTTTCAACTAATCTGTCTTGTACATAATCAATAATAGTTTGGTTAAAAGATTCTTTTCTCAATGAACCATTAATGAATAATACTTGTTTTGACATTGCAAACTCTCCTTCTATTGATTAACGTTTTTTCTTTAATTTTTTCAATTTATTTTGTTTTTGACGACGAGCATATTGTTGCATTGCAATTTGACCTAATTTATTACGGCCTCCACCCATGCCTAATTGTCCCATCATCGATTCCATTGCTTGCATATTTCCATTTGACATTTGATTCATCATTTTTTTAGACTCATTAAATTGTTTAATCAAACGGTTTACTTCTGCTAATGGACGAGCTGAACCTGCTGCAATTCTTTTACGTCTTGCTTGTGATAAAATATCTGGATTTTCACGTTCTGCTGGCGTCATTGATAAGACAATAGCTTTCATACGTGCTGTATCTTTTGGATCCACTTTTAAATCATTTAATCCTGGAATTTTATTTAACCCTGGAATCATTTTTAAGATATCTTCCAGTGGTCCCATTTTATTCACTTGATCTAATTGGTCGATAAAATCATTAAAGTCAAATGTATTAGCTTTAATTTTATCTGCCATCTCTTGAGCTTTTGCTTCATCAAAATCTTGTTGAGCTTTTTCAATTAAAGTCATGATATCTCCCATACCAAGAATACGAGAAGCCATACGTTCAGGATAAAAAATTTCGAAATCTTCTAATTTTTCTCCACGACCAGAGAATTTAATTGGTTTGCCTGTTACAGAACGAATTGATAGAGCCGCACCACCACGAGTGTCCCCATCTAATTTTGTTAAAATAACCCCTGTAATATCTAAACGTTCATTAAATGTTTCAGCAACATTCACGGCATCTTGCCCTGTCATTGCATCGACCACTAATAAAATTTCATTTGGATTCGCAACAGCTTTAATATTTTGTAATTCTTCCATTAAAGCTTCATCGATATGTAAACGACCTGCCGTATCGATAATAACTAAGTCACGACCTTCAATCGTTGCACGTTCAATAGCTTGTCTAGCAATCTCAACAGGATTAACATCTGTTCCTAATGAAAATACTGGATAATTTAATTGTTTTCCTAACGTTTGTAATTGATCAATAGCGGCTGGACGATAGACGTCGGCAGCTACTAATAATGGACGTTTGTTTTCATGTTTAGCTAAAAATGAAGCTAATTTACCAGCAGTTGTTGTTTTACCTGCCCCTTGTAACCCGACCATCATCACAACAGTAGGTGGTTTTGGTGAAAATTGGAATGGAGCTTGTTCTCCTCCCATTAATTCAGTTAATTCTTCATTAACAATTTTTACAACTTGTTGTGCTGGAGATAATGCTTCTAATACATTAGAACCTAATGCACGTTCATTTACTTTTCGTACAAAATCTTTTACAACTTTGAAGTTAACGTCTGCTTCTAATAACGCTAAACGAACTTCACGCATCATTTGTTTTAAATCAGCTTCAGTAATTTTTCCTTTTTTTGTTACCGAACCCATCGCATTTTGCAAGCGATCTGATAATCCTTCAAATGCCATTTTCTCACTCCTCAATCAGGCTTATTTATTCATTTCTTGTAAGTCTGTCATCAATTGTTGCAATTGATGATCATTTGGATAATGTTCTTTGATATGCTGTTCAATACCATCATAGATAGTTTGTCTTTTATAAAAATCATTCACTAAATGTAATTCTTGTTCATAATCTTCTAATAATTGAGCAGATCGTCGAATATTATCATATACGGCTTGTCGACTAACCTCGAATTCTTCTGCAATTTCTCCAAGAGAATAATCTTCCCCGTAATATAATTCCATATATCCTAGTTGTTTTTCAGTCAAAAGTTTGCCATAAAATTCTAACAACAAATTCATCTGAGTTGTCTTTTCAATTTCCATTGCCATCCTCCTGTCCTTAAACTCACTTTCTAATTATAACAAAAACTAGCGTTTATGCCAATTGCAATGAAAATTAGAACTATTTTTCAGTTTCTAGAATTTGAGCTATTTTTTC
>CAUSAK010000012.1:0-40595 GCA_963529535.1 uncultured Granulicatella sp.
GTATTATCGGTCCTTCTGGATCAGGTAAATCAACATTTTTACGTTGCTTAAATCGACTAGAAAAAACAACAGCCGGGAAAGTCATGATAGACGGCGTAGATTTAACCGATAAAAACACTGACTTAAACCGTGTTCGTCAAGATATCGGAATGGTATTCCAACACTTTAACTTATTCCCGCATTTAACAATTAAAGAAAATATTACACTAGCTCCTGTTGAATTAGGACGTGAATCAAAAGAAGATGCAGATAAACATGCCATAGAATTATTAAGAATGGTAGGTCTAGAAGACAAAGCAGATGTTTATCCAAAAACACTATCCGGTGGACAAAAACAACGTGTGGCCATTGCACGTGCATTAGCTATGAAACCAAAAATGTTGTTGTTCGATGAACCAACTTCTGCTTTAGACCCTGAAATGGTTGGAGATGTATTACAAGTTATGCAACAATTAGCAAAAGACGGCATGACAATGGTAGTCGTAACTCACGAAATGGGATTTGCTCGTGAAGTAAGTGATCGTGTAATCTTTATGGATGGCGGATATGTTGTTGAAGATGGTACACCAGAACAAATCTTCAAAAATCCACAACATGATCGTACAAAAGACTTTTTAAATAAAGTTTTACATTAATACTCAAAAAAGACTTTTGGGAATTTTCCAAAAGTCTTTTTATTCGATACAGGAAAGGGAAAAAGAATGAACGAAAAAGAAATCATTATTGAGATTCAAAAAGAAATGAAAAAATTTTTTACTCAGGAAACTACTGGGCATGATTGGTATCATATTGAACGAGTATGGAAAAATGCCAAAAAAATGGCTGCATATTATCCTGAAGCTAATTCATTACAGATTGAGTTAGCAGCTCTACTACATGATCGATATGACCATAAAATTGTTTCTAATGTAGAAGATGCTAAACTGGAAGTGAGAGAGTTATTAGCACAACACGGATTAACAGAAGAATTGATTAAAAAAATTCTTTATTCCATTGATGCTGTTGGATTTCGAAATGGAAAAAATCCTCTTCAGCCTATTTCAATTGAGGATAAAATTGTTCAAGATGCGGATCGACTCGATGCTATTGGTGCAATTGCGATTGCTCGTACGTTTGTTTATTCAGGTGCTCACCAACATCCGATTTATACAGGAGAACCTCAAGAGGTGTTAGAAAAAGCTCATAATCTTGAAGACACCGCCATTGGACATTTTTATGAAAAATTATTAACTTTATCTGACACTTTACATACTCCCGAAGCCCGTGAAATTGCAAAAGGGCGACATGAATTCATGAAAGATTATTTAACCCATTTTTTTGCAGAATGGGAAGGATTAAAGTAATTTTGCTCGTGAATAGAAAGAAAAAATCATTTTTACTGTTGCGGGACGCCAGCAGCTTTGCTTTCGCAAATCTCATGGCTAAAATTTGAGCCTTGGTCTCAAATTTTCCCGTAATATAAGCCACTACCCTCGTGGCTTATATTACTGCTACAGTAAAAATATTTTTTCTTTCTATTCACTCTCTTTTATTTGAAAAGCGTATGGTTCTTAATAGATACAATAAAAATTTTACTCTTGAACGGAATAAAAAACATTTTTTCTGCAGCTGGGGCGCCAGCAGCTTCGCTTTCGCGAGTCTCATGGCTAAAATGTTTTTTTCTTTCTATTCACTCTCTTTTATGTAAAAAACGCAAGTTATTATACTGTTTCTTTAAAACTGTTTTATATTCTAGAACCAATTCTCATATTTTGAACTTTCTTATCTAGAGCACGTCAAAATATAAAAATTTTTTCCTAATAAGATTGTTACGGGAAAAAGTAAAAAAACTTTACAGGAAAATGTGGATAGAAACAGAAAAATTTTCATAGTAGCAGTAATATAAGCCATCAATGGCTTATATTACAAGGAAAAATTGAGACTTAGGCTCAATTTTTAGCCATGAGACCGTCAGGTCTGCTGGCGTCCGGCTACCATGAAAATTTTTCTGTTTCTATTCACTTTTCGTCCGTCCAATGAAATAGACTTTTCCCAGTAGTATTGTTGAATGAGATTCGCATTTGCGAAGCTGGCTACTGGCGTCCAATGCTATTTTTAGAAAAGTCTTTCGAATGATTTTTACAGTAAATCAATACGCTTTATAAAGTCTTTGTTACTCTTCGTTTCTCTTAATTGCTTCACCATTTGCTCGCTTGTTTCTAGTCCATCACCCTTCATCATATTACGAACTTTCCAAACTGCTTCTAAAACATGAGGTTCCAGTAAAATTTCCTCTTTACGAGTACCTGAACGTTTCACATCAATCGCTGGAAACACACGTCTTTCCGCCAATTCACGAGATAAATGCACTTCCGCATTCCCTGTACCTTTAAACTCCTCATAAATCACATCATCCATACGGCTTCCCGTTTCAATTAAAGCTGTTGCTAAAATCGTTAAACTTCCACCATCTTCAATATTTCTCGCAGAACCAAAAAATCTCTTAGGACGATAAAAAGCAGCGGGGTCAATTCCCCCACTTAACGTACGACCAGAAGGTGGAATCGTTAAATTATAGGCACGTGCTAAACGTGTAATACTATCTAGCAAGACAATCACATCTCGACCATCTTCTACTAAACGCAATGCACGCTCTAACACTAATTCACTGACTTTAATATGATGTTCCGGTGTTTGGTCAAACGTTGAAAATACAACCTCAGCATCCACCGTGCGTTCAATATCCGTTACTTCTTCTGGACGTTCATCAATTAATAAAATAATTAATTCCGCTTTAGGATAATTCGCTGAAATCCCATTCGCAATTTCTTTTAATAAACTTGTTTTACCAGCTTTTGGTGGCGCTACAATTAAACCACGTTGTCCAAATCCTATAGGACAAATTAAATCCAACATTCTTGAAGCAATTCTTCCCGTAGTTGTTTCTAATTTGATTTGTTCTTCAGGATACAATGGTGTTAATCCTGGGAAATGATCCCTTTCTTTTGCTTCTTCAGGGTCTTTCCCATTTACTGCACCAACTTGCATCAATCCGTTAAATTTTTCTCCCGTACGCGGAGGACGTGCAGGACCTGCCACTAAATCTCCATTTCTTAACGCAAATTTACGAATTTGAGAAGAAGAAATATAAATATCTTCCTGACTAGTAGAATAATTAATTGGACGAAGGAAACCAAATCCTTCCGCATTATTAATATCTAATACTCCTTCTACTTGGAAGAATCCCGTCGCTTCTTCTTGAGCTCTCATAATGGCAAGTGCTAATTCTTTTTTATTCATTTGCCCATAATAAGGAATTTTATAGTGCTTGGCAAAAGCATACATTTCTTTTAAAGTCTTTTGTTGTAAGACTGGTAAAGTTACTGTTTCAATTATTTCTGACATTTTAATCCTCTTCAATCATTCGGATATCAGCACCTAATTGCTGTAGATTTTCTACAATATGAGAATACCCTCTTAAAATATGTTCAATATTACTAATTTTTGTTGTTCCTTTAGCCATTAAACCAGCGATTACTAACGCTGCCCCTGCACGTAAGTCACTAGCAGCAACTTCACATCCTGTTAAAGGAGTTGGACCATTAATCGAAATCACATCATTTTCAACTCGACCTTTTGCACCCATACGATTTAATTCTGGAATATGATTGACACGTTTTGGATAAATCGTATCGATAATTTTCGCTTCTCCTGTTGCTTTCATTAATAATGGCGTAATCGGTTGTTGTAAATCTGTTGCAAAACCTGGATAAGGCAGAGTTTTAATGCTTACTGCTTTTAGTTCTTTAGATGGGAAAACATGAATATCTTCCTCACCAATCGTCATTTTTACACCCATTTCTTCCATTTTTGCTAAAAATCCTTCAATATGTTCAAAGATTACATTTTTTACAGTAACTCCTTCACCCACTGCTGCTGCAATCGATAAATAAGTTCCCGCTTCAATTCTATCTGGAATAATCGTATGACGACATCCATGTAATGCTTCCACACCTTCAATACGAATGACACTCGTACCCGCACCTTTGATATTAGCCCCCATTTTATTTAATAAATTCACGACATCAATAATTTCCGGTTCTCTTGCAGCATTTTCAATAATTGTTTTACCTTTTGCACGAACAGCTGCTAATAAAATATTAATCGTCGCACCTACAGACACTACGTCCATATAAATACGAGTTCCTGTTAATCCTTGTCCGTTTGTTGATAAATAAATAGCCCCCATTTCATTACGAACATCTACTCCTAACGCTTTGAACCCTTTAATATGTTGGTCAATCGGTCTAGGTCCTAAGAAACATCCTCCTGGAAGTCCAACAACTCCTTCACCAAATTTTGCAAGAGTCGCCCCCATAAAATAATACGAAGCTCTCATACTTTGAATTTTTCCACTTGGCATTGGAATAGATAACATATTCGTTGGATCAATGGTCAATACTCCTTCTTCAAAAGTAGTATGAACATTAAAATCTCTCAAAATTTCAATTAATGCGGCTACATCTTGAATATCTGGAACACCTTCTAATACAACTGGTTCTGATGCTAAAATAGCAGCTGGAATTAAAGCTACTGTACTATTTTTAGCACCGCTAATGGTTACTTCTCCAGTTAGTGGTTTTCCTCCATTAATGACTAATTTTCTCATTGATTCAAATCCTCTCATAACATCTTCCCTTTCATTATACCATGCCTTTACAAAAAGGCATACTTAAAACTTTCTCTAAAATTGTCACCCGTTTATCTATGTTAAGTTGACAATCCCTTCTAATCTTTATACAATTTGAATCAAATAAAGGGGGATTTTTTATGAAAACAAAAGAGGCTATTTTACTCTATCTTCAAGAACATACTGGTGAACCAATTTCTGGAGAAATAATGGCACTAGCTTTAAATAAATCACGAACTTCAATCTGGAAAGCCATTCAATCACTAAAAAAAGAAGGCTACTCTATTGAATCTTCTACAAATAAAGGATATACATTATCTCAGAACAATGATGTTTTATCTGAACAACAAATCATCCAAGAACTTATTCAACAACATCATCCAATTGATTGGAACATTCAAACTATGGAAAGTACGACTTCAACAAATGATTTAGCAAAACTTTACGCAAATCAAAACTCTACCACTCCTACTATTTTTATTAGTGAAGAACAAACCGCTGGTAGAGGTCGTTTAGGAAGAACATTCGTTTCCCCTGCTAAAGTAGGATTATATATAAGTCTCTGTTTATTTCCAACAGTAGCATTAGAAGACTTGTCTCTCATTACTTGTGCAACAGCTGTTGCATGTGTAGAAACTTTAGAACAATTAACAGGGAAATCTCTAAATATTAAATGGGTAAATGATTTATTTTATCAAGATAAAAAAGTTGGAGGAATTTTGACAGAAGTCATTAGTGATTTTGAGTCTCAACAAGTTCATGCACTTATTGTTGGAATGGGAATGAATCTAATAGAATCCCCCCAATCTTTTCCTGAAGAATTACACTCTATCGTGGGGAGTATTTTTTCTTCAACAAAGGAATATCAAGAATATACCTTTAATCGGAATCATTTTATTGCGACATTTTTAGAAAAATGGGCATTTTATTATCAAAATCTTTCTCAAAGAGAGTTTATCTCTTCTTACAAGGAATATTCTAATGTCATTGGAAAATCTATCAAAGTTATCGAAGGAAACCAAGTTTATCATGCTTATGCAAAAGACATTGATGAAAATGGACATTTAATGATTGAAAAAGAGGATAACACATTACACTCATTATCGTATGGTGAGGTAAGTATTCGTACGAAATAATTAATTTATAGGTTTATCAATAGTTATATAGAAAAAAGAAGTCTCGCAAAAGCGAAACTTCTTTTTTTCAACTTTTCTAAGAGTATCCTCTTTAAATTCTATGATTATTCTGTTGATAATAATTAGTTTTCTTAAATTCAGAAAGTTCCTTATATACAGTAATTGTTTTATTTTCTACCACAATATACTTAGAATATTTTGAAAGATTTTCTTCATGAAGAACATGACTTGATATCATCAAGAAATCCGTATGTTTCAATAAATACTTTTCAATAGAACTTGACTGCTTAGTACTTAACCCTTGAAAAGGTTCATCTAAAAGTAGGCTACTTCCATGACTTAAAATCCTTGCTAAATTAATACGTTTTATTTGCCCGCCTGATAGATTTTTCCCTTGATAATCAATCATTTTTGGAAATTTATTATCAATTTCAAAAATATTATTCAATTCTTCTGAAACTAATTCATTAGAAAATAGAATATTAAAACTTAACGAGTCTTTAAAGATGAAATCTTTTTGATAGGCCATATTTAAATTTGAATTTTTAGGTTCAATAATATAATCTCCTTCATCTAAGGGTAAGTTCCCTTTAACAAGGTTTAATAAAATACTTTTACCGGCTCCACTTTCTCCTACCACCAGTACCTTATCTTTATTTGTTAACTCTAGTTGGATATCCTTCAAAATCAGATTTCCTCCAAGTGACACGTTACCCGACTTTATCGATATTTTTTCTATAGGCAAATACGTTTGCTGTGACATAGTGATATTCTTTTGTAACACTTCCTCAACTTTCTCTCTAATAGTTTTTACTGAATTAAACTGATTATAAATATTAATCGCTAATTTTACTGGTGTGATAATTCTGTTAGAGGCAAAAAATACGGCAATTAAATTGGACAAACTTGTTTGCTGTGACATCACAAAATATCCACCTATAGCAAGTGGAAAAATATAGCATAAAATAGATATACTTCCAATGACTAGTACGGATAAAGATTGCATATTATTAAGCATCAAAAAAGATTTTTCAGTTTCAAATACTCTTGAAAAAAATCGTTTGATAAAAATCGTTTCCGTATGAAATTCTTTAATTTCTTCTGAAGATTCAATAGTTTCACTTAGGGTTTCAGTATAATCTTGATTTAAAGTTGACCAATTCTTCGTTCTATCTGCTAAGACTTTTTTAAACAGCACCGGTACTATAGATGGAATAAGAGAAAATGCTAAAAAGATGAGTGCTACAACAGAATCTATAAAAAAACTATAAACAAAAGCCGTAAAGGCATAAAAAAAATACAAATACATATCAAAAAAAGGAATAATATAATTTGTTTCTAATAATTTTAAATCATTCATAAAAAAAGAAATGGTTTCTTTTTTCACTTCTGCTTCTGAGTAGGCTCTCGAATCTTGCAGCAAAAAATTTTGCATAATTTTTTTCTTTATATATAGATTAGCATCAAAAACAAACTGATATTTCATTCGATTATAAATGTAATTTGACAATAGCACTATAGCATAGATCAAAAGAATAACACAAATTAATTGCAGAAATTCTTGAGGATTATCTTGACTTGCTAAGTCAATTAAATTTTTAAACAACGAAGATATTAGAACTCCATCTAATGAAGCCAATATCATAATAAAAAATATAAGTACATATTTAGGGACATTCCATACTTTATATATCATGATTACCACCACACACTAAATATAAATTATTGTAAGCTATCTAACTTTTCTATTTTTTACTGACTTAATCATAAGAAACACCCATTATTTATAAGCGTTTTCATATACATCATATCACTATTTTGGATGATGTCAATGTATTATTTCTTAACAGTAACAAAAATGGCAGAAGCCAAACTATCGGCTCCTGCCATAAAGATTTATATCCTTTGCTACATCAGATAAGGCCTATTTTTTTACGCACTCTCATAAATTTCCGTTCAAGTAAAATGGACTTTCGCAGTAGCAAAAATGGAAGAAGCCATCTCTTGGCTTCTTCCATAAGGAAATTTCGAGACCTAGGCTCGAAATTTAGGCATGAGACTCGCACAAGCGAGGCTGCTGCCGTCCTTTGCTACATTAGACAAGTCCTATTTTAATTCCTCAGTAAGGTCGTATAATTGATCCACTAATTTTCCTACGTAAGCAATGGCTTCTTTTAGTGGTTGTTCTGTTGAAACATCACATCCAGCATGACGTGCTAAATCTTTCGCAGAAAGGCTACCACCTAATGCTAATGTATCTTTCCAAACTTGAGCTTGAGAAGGATCTTCTTCAATCTTATTCGCAATGGCTGTACCAATTGTTAAACCAGCAGAATAAGTATATGGATATAATCCCATATAATAGTGAGGTTGACGCATCCAAGTTAGTTCAGCTCCCTCATTCACAACAAGGCTATCACCGAAGAACTCTTCCATCACTTCACGTTTTACTTTAGATAACACATCTGCATTTAGCATTTCATTATTATCTACCATCTTGTAAATACGATCTTGAAATACTGCTTCTAAATAGTGAGTCACCATATTATGGAAATAAGTACGGCTAATCATATTACTAATAACCCAACGTTTGAAACGAGCATCTGTACTATTTTTCAATAAATAATTTGAAACAATCACTTCATTACAAGTTGATGGAGCTTCTACAAAGTATAATGAACATTCATTATTAAACATAGTTAACTCTTCTCCAACACGTTTAAAGTGGTAGGCATGTCCTAATTCATGAGCTAATACAAATACTTCATTCATTTTTCCAGTCCATGATAATAAAATATAGCTCGCCACTTTTGGAACAGTCGCACAGAATCCACCTGTACTCTTTCCAATATTTTGTGGGAAGTCAGTCCAACGTTTGTCGTAACTTTCGTCAATCATATCTTTATAATCTACCCCTAAAATTCCAAGAGCTTTCTTCAAATAGTCTCTAGATTCTTCAATGGACATATCCACTTCATAATCAGGATCCAAATTAATTTTACAATCTGCAAATTGCATATCTTGAATACCATGTTCTCTTGCTAATAAACGAATATAACGTTGAATATGTGGTGCTAAATCTGTCATTAATGTACGAATTTGACGATCATATAATTCACGATCTCCATCTTGTTTTTCTAACAAGTAATCAATAACACTATCAAACCCACGCATCGTTGCAATCATTTTTTCATTTTTAATCGTTGAGATATATTCATTCGCAACTGTATTTTTGTAACGATTTAATGTTTTATAAAAACTTTTCGCTGCATTACGACGAACTTCTGTATGATTATCCATCTCATGTAAGTTTTCATATAAAACAAAACTATTTTCATAAGTTTTTCCATCTGCTTCAAATGAATCAAATTCCATATCTTCATGTTTTGTTACTTCATATAATTGATAGAAACTTGGTAAGCTAGACATATTTGACAAAACTTGTTCTGCATCTTTTGATAAAGTATGAGCTTTGACACGAATAATTTTTTCAATAAAGTAAGCTAAATCTGGACGTTTTTCTGCCACAAATTGGCGTAATAAACTTTCTTCTAGTCCTACAATTTCAGTATCGTAGAAACTCATATTCAAAGCCCATGCACTAGCTAATTGTTCAAATAAAGTCGCATTTTCAACAACTGTATCATTGAAACGGTCAACAGTCATTGGTAATTCTGCGTAATGAGATAAACGGTAGAATGTTTCATATAATGCTTCGTATTCTGTAGTAGCTGCAGTTAATACTTCTAAATCTGCCAATTTATCCTCATATTTTTCTTTAAAGCTCTTTAATTGAGCTTCAGTTTCTTTTAATGTTGTACGATACGCTTCATCACTTGGATATAACAAACTCATATCCCAAGTAATCGATTGATCGACTTCACTACGTTTTACTAATTTTACATCACTCATGTGTATCCCTCCATACAATCTTTTGTATTGCTATTATAGCATATTATTCTTCATTCTCTAGTGAATTCATCATGAAACTATCTTCCATTAATCCGTTCATCACTTCTGTAATCAATTCCGTATGAATTGCCTGCGTACAATCCTTCTTATTCCAACCATGAACAACTAAATTTGATAAGACTAATTCATTAATATGATATGAAACTGTAGCAGATGTAATCCCTAATTGTTCCGCAATGCCTTTCACACTCTTTGTGCCTTTGGCGATTTCGCAAAAAATTTGATACCTTGTTTTATCTCCTAAATTTTTGAAAACATTAATTCGTTCTTGTTGTTTATCTAATCTAGTCTGGATTACGTGTTGAATCACTTCTAATGATTTTGCCCCTAGTATTAAAATTTCAGAATCTTGGAAAAAGAAATCCGATAATAATAAGCTTGGAATGACTGAAATTTCATCTGATGCCCAGTCAATTTCCTCAATCACTTTCGTTCCTGAAAATGCTTCTGCTAAAATTGTTGGGTGTTCTTGAATAGTCGTTTCAAATTCCTGATAAGATTTCTCTAAAATTGGTAAATATTCCGCATACACTTTCTCAAATATCGGCTTCAATGTTTGATGCAAAGAAATAAAATCTTCAACAAACTTTTTAGGCTGCGACATAATCGTAAAGTAATTCCAACGTAAAGTATCATCAATCGGCAGATTTTTTAAGAAATCTAAAAAAGCAAATTGATTCCCTAATAACTCTGCAACTTTATCTTCTGCCTCTATCTCTTCTTCATCTTGCTTCACAATAGTTGTCATTAATTGTTGCTTCATTTGTTCCTCATCCATTGAATGTAAATCTTCTGCATACTCTTCAAAAGAACGATAATGAAGCACATTTTTTACATTGACAAAAAACATTCGCAAAGCATCATCCTTATAGAAATAAAGAATATTATCTTTATACGGTTCCAAAGGAACACTCATCTGTCTCATTTCTTCCACAATAACTTCTAATTGCTCTTCTAAAGGTGATGAAGGCCGCTCTTCTTCGCGATCCTTTTTTAATATTAATATTGGATACAGCAGCTGATTGACAAACTCCATTTGCTCTTGTTTAAATTGCATTTTGCGCCTCCTTACTAGAATCTTGATACATTCGATTCGCTACTAATAAGAATACCACTAATCCCACAATAGAAACAACTAAACACACCGTAGCATTCGAAACATCTAGTAACATCCCAAAAACTAATTGACCAATTGGAACAGAAATCGTAGATAACATTCCCATTGTTGTTCCAATTCTTCCTAAATATTCTTCTGGAACCATTTTAGCACCTAAAGTTGATAATTGAATATTAATATACGTTGCTAAAACAGAAACAAGGATAAATCCAACAAGAATACCAGCTAACGACATCCATTGATTCAATGAAAATATATCACGAGCCATTGTTCCACACATAACCACGAATAATCCAACAACAAATCCACCCGTATATTTCAAAAATAAGTGAACGGGTTCTTTACTATCTTTAATTAATCGATAAGCAATGAGTGGAGAAATCATACTCACTACTGCTACAAATGATTCAAACATACTAAATTCTGTATTCGAAAAATTCAACGTCACCCTAATAAAGTACGTAATCACAATTCCAAAAATTGGCGACATTAAAAAGTTCATAAATAATGCAAGCAATACAACAATAATAAGATTTGGAATTTCAAACGCAATTTTAATGCCATCTTTGAAATCTGTCCAAAAACTATTCACAACGGATTGCTCCTCATCCATTTGTTTTTGAACTTTACGTTCCGGAATTTTCATAAATGCATAACCAATCATTGTTAAAAATAAAATACTTCCTGAAATGAATAAAGAACCTGTAATAGAAAAAGTTGAATAAATAAAAGCTGCTATAAATGGCGTAATAATATTCACAATTCCATTATCCACTTGCATCCAAGTATTCGCTAAAGCTAATTGATTTTCTTCAACAATTGCTGGCAAAACACTCATCATTGGACCCGATTGAAAAACTTCTACTAATTCTAAAATAATGACCAAAACATAAATAGCTACAAGAGATAAATTACTTGTCAAATAAGTTCCCACCCCAAATGCAAATAATGTAATTACCGTCATCAGTGTTGTATATATTAGACCTTTTTGTCGATCCACTCGATCTCCCCACACACCTGCAATTGGCGAAAATAGTATTCTAGGGAAGATAATAATCGATAAAATACTAGCAAAAGCCGTTGCAGACCCCGTCTTATCTAACACATAAAGCGACAAAGCATATTGAATAATATTACTCGCTGCTCCCGCAAATGTACTACTAAACCATAATTTTCTAAAATTTGCATTATTTAATATGATATCCATAAAATTTTGTCCTCGCTTCATTAATCAATTAGATAAATATCTAACTTAAACAGAATTTTACTACTATGAATAAAAAAAGTCAACAAAAATTAGAACTATATCTAATTTTTGTTGACTTTTAATTTTAATTTGTTATTTATTGAAGAATTATTGTCCTAAATTTTTCAACAATTGACCTGTCCATTCTTGAACTTTCGACCATAATTGTTTTCCAGTTTCTTCTGCTTTTTGAAGCCATTCATCTACATTTACCGAAGAAGAAGTTTCCTCCGTTGTCGCTGCTGGCGCTACACCAAATGGAGTATTTTTAGAAGAATTACTCAATAAACCATACATTTCTAATTGGAATAAAGGCCCCACTCCATGTGTGCTTGATACAGCAAGAGAATATTTAGCAGAATCATCATACCCCATCCAAGTTGCCACAACCATATCTGGAGTATAGCCAATCATCCACTGATCTCTAGCTCCTTCCTCTCCATTTACAGTTTCGGTTGTCCCCGTCTTACCTGCAATTGTATAACCTGCTGGTGCAGCATTCGCTCCACCACCACCAGGTGCATAAACCGTTAATAACATACTTGTCATTTTATCAGCCACTGTTTCACTCGTCACTTTATTTGTTTGAGGCGTTGTATTATCGACAATAACCGCACCTGTTGCATCCACGATTTTAGTGACAAATCTAGCTTTAGAACGTACACCCTTATTAGCAAAAGTTGTATAAGCTGATGCCATTTCCATTGGAGAAACTCCTTTTGTTAATCCTCCTAGAGCAATTCCTAAATATTCATCTTCCGGAACTGTTGAAATTCCAAATTGATGAACTTTTTCGACACCTTTTTTCAAGCCTAGTTGATCTAATAACCAAACAGCAGGAGCATTCCAACTTAAACTTAACGCTTCAGTCATTGTTACAGTTCCCTTATTTTGGTGATTCCAGTTTTCAGGAGTATATTTTTCTGGACCATACGAACGTTTTTCATCTACTAAGGTTGAATTAGGTTCATATCCTTCTTCTAAAGCTAAAGTATAGACGGCCAACGGTTTAAACGTTGAGCCAGGTTGAACTTTCATTTGAGTCGCACGGTTAAATCCTCTAAAAGTATGCTTCCCTGCTCCATCAATTCTCCCCCCAACGACAGCTAACACATTTCCTGTTTGAGGTTCCAATGCAATAGAGGCAGCTTGAGCTTTCGTTCCATCATCATAAGCAGGGTATAATCTCGTATTAGCAAATGTTTCTTCCATATCTGCTTGTAATTTTTGATTTAATCCTGTATAAATGCGATATCCCTTGTTTAATAAATCCTCTTCCTTAATGCCATAATTTTGAGTAATTTCATTAATCACTGCATCAAAATAATATGGATAACGATATCTTGAGTTTGCCACATAACTATCTACTAGAACAATTTCTGATTCCGTAGCGATGTTGGCATCTTGTTGACTAATTTTTCCATTAGTGACCATTAGTTGTAATACAGTATCACGTCTATTAACTGTAGCATCATATTGATCAATTGGATTATAGTAACTTGGCGCTTTTAACGATCCGGCAAGTATTGCTGACTCACTTAAAGATAACTCAGCTGCACTTTTTCCAAAATACCGCCTTGCTGCATTTTCAATTCCATAAGCCCCATTTCCAAAATAGGCATTATTCAAATACATCTCAAGAATTTGATTTTTTGTATACTGTTTTTCAATTTCAAAACTTAAAAATAATTCTTTCGCTTTTCTTAAAAATGTTTGATCTAATGTTAAAAATGCATTTTTAGCTAATTGCTGCGTTAACGTACTACCTCCACCAACAATATTTCCACGATGAAGAATCAATCCTGCAAAAGCTCGAACAATACCAATCGGGTCAAATCCTTTATGATCATAGAATCGTTTGTCTTCTGTAGAAATAACAGCATCTTTCATATAGGTTGAAATATTTTCTAAAGAAACATATTCTGCTTTTGAAATATTTAAAGCTCCGGCTTCTTTTGAATCCGAATCATAAATAACGGTTTCTTGAATCATTCCTGCCCTTAAACCACTCACATCTGCAGTTTTTGCTCCATAGACCAAGTAGACTAAGAAGAAGGCTATGAAAGTAAGAAGTATTGTTAGGATTAGTTTTGTAACATAATATTTCACCCATAATTCTCTAAACTTTTTAACCAATGGATGATTCCATATTTTTTTATACCATTTATCTTTTGAACCAAATTCTTTCTCTATCTTGTCATGACGAGAAGGAATTTTTTGCGATTCTATAGGTTGATTGTCATTCATAAAACTCTCTCATTTCCTTAATTTCGATATAATACACCTTATATACGTGTAAGATATAAATCTATCGTATCACGAATAAAATTAACTGACAAATAATAGAACAAGATTTTACAATTTATTAAACAACAAAAAAGACTTCTCATAGTAGCTATCGTCCTTTGCTACTTCAGAGAAGTCTAACTCTTATTCGCACCCTCATAAATATCCTTCAAAGTAGAATAGACTTCTCGCTGTAGTAAGAATACAAGTAGACAATCCATTGGCTACTTTTACTAGGAAACTTTGAGACCCTAGGCTCAAAGTTTAGGCATGAGATTCGCATTTGCGAAGCTGCTGCCGTCCTTTGCTACTATAACAAGAAGTCTAATTCGCACTATTTTACAGGGGAATAATAGTATCCGTTTCTTCGGTAGGATCCTGTGTTGAAACAATCTCAATCATCAACCCATGAGGCAAACAAATACTTGTTTGACCCACCCTTGAAATCCAACCCGTCTTAACAGCAATCTGGTCAGGACTATTATCTTCCTTATCCCTAATTCTAGTCCCATCTACTTCAATAATATTATATTGATCATCACTAGGAAAATAAATAAATTCCTCTCGTGGAGTATCTTCTTTTAATTCAAAACGTTGCACTTCTTCACCATTAATCGTCACAACAGCATAAATCCTCGATTCTTCTCTAGGAGTTGTCATTTGTTGAACTGCAAAAATTGCATTTGGTAAGAATGATAAAACAAACAAGGCAATAACAATAATAATGTCATAAGGCTTCACTAAATGTCGATACTTATTAAATTTCTCTCTCATAAATCCTCCATTAAAATTATTCGCCATTCTATTTTACAAAAAAATACAAAATTACACAACCAAAAAGACAAAACAAAAAAGACTTCTCATAGTAGCTGCCGTCCTTTGCTACTATATAGAGAAGTCTATTTCATTACGTTCTATCATGAATATCCGGAAAAAAGAAAAGACTTCTTATAGCATTATGCGTAACAGCAGCCACACTGTGGCTACTGTTACTAGGAAACTCTGAGACTATAGGCTCAAAATTTAGCCATGAAACCGAAGGTTTGCTGGCATCCTATACTGCTATAAAAGAAGTCTAATTTATTACGCACTCTCCTAAAACTTCCGATAAAACAGAAAAGACTTCTCATAGTAGCATGCGTACAAGTAGCCGCTTTTGGCTACTTATACTAGGAAATTTTGAGACCTTAGGCTCAAAGTTTAGGCATGAGACCGCAAGTCCTTTGCTACTATAAAGAGAAGTCTATTTATATTCCTTAACCTAGACGTTGACGAGCATCTGCTGCACGTTGGAATGCTTGCCCAATGTAGTTGATACATAACATCATTACTAAGATTAAAATTGTTGCAGGTAACCATACCCACATTTTATTTTCAATAATATCTTGCGTTTTCGCTGCAGAAATCAACGTTCCTAAAGAAGGAGTTGTATATGGTAAACCGAAACCTAAATATGTTAAACCAGTTTCAATACCAATATTCCCTGCTAAACGTAAAATTAAGTTAACAATGATTAACGAACTAATGTTAGGTAAAATCTCGCGGAACATAATTTGTAAATCACTTGAACCTAAAGTCTTAGACGCATTTACATAATCTAAACTAGCTTCTTGCAACGTACGAGTTCTGAACAAACGAGCTGAACCAACCCAGTAGAACAATGTCATAATTAAAATAAAGTGGAATAAAGTATAGTTTGGAATAACTGTTACGAATACAATGATAATCATTAATGTTGGTAAAATCATAATGAAGTCAACCACACGCATTAATGTAGTATCAACCCATTTCCCATAGTATCCAGAAATCAAACCAACGATAATCCCAATAATACACGTTAAAATTGTAATCGTGAAACCAATTGTTACAGAGTTACGAGCTCCGATTACTAACATCGCGAATACATCACGACCACCCTCATCAGAACCAAGAATATAACCATTAACGCCTGGTGCTTTATAACGTTGTAAAATATTTACTTTCAAAGCAGTTGCTTCATTAATAAAGAAAGGTCCAATGAAAATAAATAAGAAAATTAAAGTTAAGATAATTAATGCTGCAAGAGCAATTCTATCTTTTAAAAATTCCCGTACAATTACCTGAAACCCAGTAGGTGGGGTAGATACGGTGCTTTCTTTTGTTACATCTTTTTTATCTTGCGCCATTTGCTACTCCTCCTTTTCTACTGTACGCGAACCCTAGGGTCAACGATACTCATAATAATATCAGATAATAATGTTCCTAGTAGTGTTGCTGTACCAAATAGTAATAACAACGCTAAAATAACAGAATAGTCACGAGATGAAATTGAACTTACAAATAAATTCCCCATTCCTGGATAAGAGAATATATTTTCAATAAATACTGATCCACCGATTAAACCAGTGAATTCATATCCTAAGAATGCAGCAATCGGTAAAATTGAGTTACGGAAAATGTGTCGATTAAATACTACTTTTTCAGGAACTCCTTTTGCACGGGCTGTACGAACATAGTCTTGACTCTTCGCATCAATTACCCCAGTTCTTAAATATTGAACTGTACCAGTTGTTGATAAAATCGCCATTGTTAAAGCTGGTAATAATAAGTGGTGGAATCGATTAATTAAATAAGTAACTGAACCCGGAGCTACACCTGAATCAACCGAACCACGAGTTGGGAACCAACCTAAAGTATAACCAAATAACCATAATAGAATTAAGGCAAATACGAATGTTGGAATCGAATAAGTAATGAAGTTGTAAACAACGATTAACTTATCTGCCCATGAGTTTTGATAACGTCCTGCAACCATCCCTAAAGGAAGTGCAATTAAATACGTTAAAATTAATGTTAATAATGATAACCATACTGTATTACCAATACGTTCACCAATTAATTTTGTAACAGCATATTTATAAGTATAACTTTGTCCAAAGTCTCCTTGGAAAGCTTTCCCCATCCAACGAACATATTGAATATACCATGGATCATAGAAACCAGCTTTCACACGTAAAGCTTCAATGGTATTCGGATCAGTTTCAGGAGTAATTAACCCTGTAAATGGATCCCCTGGCATCATCTTAGCAATTAAGAATGCTAATAAACTCAAGATTAAAATTTGTGGCAACATTAGTAGCACACGACGTAATATAGTTTTCCACATGTCTAGTTACCTCCCTTTACTGACGGATTTAACGCAACAAAATGCGAATCTGACAATTGTTGTAAATCGAATACACGACCATTTTCGTCATAATACATTGTTTGATTTTCTTGATAGAATTTCTCAGCTTCAATACGACGTTGTTTGTTCGCTTCACGGTTTACTGGGTCAATAACTGGAATGGCTGATAATAAACGTTTTGTATAAATATGTTGAGGATTTGCATAAATATCATCTGCTTTTCCTGTTTCAACAAAACGTCCACGATACATAATGAATAATTCATCACACATATGTTTTACAACCCCAAGGTCATGAGAGATAAATAAATAACTTAAGTTAAATTCATCTTGAATACGTTTCATATAGTTTAACACTTGCGCTTGAACAGATAAGTCCAATGCTGATACTGGTTCATCGGCAATAATTAAACGTGGATTACTTGCTAATGCACGAGCTACCCCAATACGTTGACGTTGACCACCAGAGAATTGATGAGGGTATTTTAATAATGCTTCTTCAGATAAACCGATAATTTCCATTAATTCGATAACTTTACGACGTTCTTCTTCTGGGGATAAACGGTCAAAGTTACGTAATGGTTCCGCAACAATATCTAAAATACGTTTTTTAGGATTAAAACTTGATAATGAATCTTGGAAAATCATTTGTACATTACGATTGTAATCAGAAGTACGACGACGTGCTTTATTAGTCACATCTTGCCCTTCATATAATACTTTACCACTTGTAACTGGTTCTAAACCAATAATAGATTTACCAATAGTTGATTTACCAGAACCTGATTCACCTACAAGTCCATAAGTTTTTCCTTCTTCAATTTCCAATGTAACGCCATCAACGGCATAAACGTGATCCGTTACTCGGTTAAAGAAGCCACTTCTAATTGGATAGTGAACTTTTAAATCTTCAATTCTTACAAAACCCATTATGCTTCCTCCCCTTCAAAATGGAAATTTTTATAACATGTACAACGAACAAAATGACCTTTGCCAACTTCGTGTAATGTTGGATTTTCTTCATGTTCTTCTGCAGAAATCCATGGAATGCGAGGAGCAAAACGGCATCCTGTACGTGGTAAGCTTGGTAATGGAGGAACTGTACCTTCAATTACGTGTAACTCTTGTCCTTCTGAACCAGCTTGAGGAATTGATTGTAATAATGAACGAGTATATGGATGTTTAGGGTTTGTAAATAATTCCTCTACAGGAGCAATCTCAACAAATTGTCCAGCATACATCACGGCTACACGGTCAGCAGTTTCCGCAACTACCCCAAGGTCATGCGTAATTAAAATAATCCCTGATTGCGTTTCTGCTTGAATATCATTTAATAAATCTAAAATTTGTGCTTGAATCGTTACATCAAGCGCAGTTGTTGGTTCGTCAGCGATAATAATTGGCGGTTTACATGATAACGCAATCGCAATAACCACACGTTGACGCATCCCACCTGATAATTCATGTGGGTATTGTTTAAATGTACGTTGTGGATTTGGAATTCCTACTTGTGCAAGTAATTCTAATACACGTTCTGTACGTTGTTTTTCATCTAAATCTGTATGATATAATAACGCTTCGTCAATTTGAGCACCAATGGTCATTAATGGGTTTAATGAAGCCAATGGATCTTGGAAAATCATTCCAATGTCATTTCCACGAATTTTATTATATAAAGTTTCATTTAAATTCACTAAGTTCACATCATTATAAATAATGTCCCCAGTGATTTTTGTGTTTAATTTATTATGTAATCCCATAATAGTGGTTGCTAATGTAGATTTACCACATCCAGATTCCCCTACAATTGCTAAAATTTCATTTTTCTCTAATGTTAATGAAACACCATCAACTGCATCATAAAAGTCATCTTTAATACGGAATCCAACATGTAAATTGTTGATTTCTAATAATGGTTTATCGATAGCCAAATTCTATTCCTCCTTTGTCTGAATCGTATGTTTGTCCTACAGCATTCAAATTAAATAATATTCTTTAAACATTATTGATATTATACGTATTTTCAAGTGAAAATGCAAATTGTATGACAATTCCATTTTTTAAATAACGTATGTTTATTCTACCATGATTCTTTGAAAATTCCTATAATTTTCTACAGAATTTTTTAATAATTCCCTAATATTTTCTATAAAATAAGTCTTTAATCATCTGACTTTTGTGAAAGGTTCTCTCAAATCAACAATTGTAATTTTAAATGATTTCTAGTAATAGTTATTTCGAATAATTTTTTAAGGTGAATGAAAAAGACTTTTAACAGTAGCTAGCGTCCTTTACTACTTGTTAAAAGTCAATTTCTAAGCACTATTTAACTGGATTATCTGCTACTAATTCCATTTCATTAATTGCATTTTTTGTATTATTAGTGGCAATATCCGTACTATAATATTTCACTCGCTTATTAACGGCAGTAATTTGATCCCCAACAAGAGTAGGGAATGCAAATGCTTGGTCATGAGCATATTTTTGCCATTCTTTATAAAATTCAACATTTTTTGCTGAATCAAATGCTTCTTCAGAAGCAATTTTATTTAAAATAGCCGTTTGTTCTTTACTAACAAATCGAGTAAAGTTAAATTTTGCATCTTCTCCATACAATCCAGTAGGATCCGGATCAAAACCAGTAGCCCATCCAGCTGTATACATATCTATATCCGGTTCATTAGCTTCTACCTTATCATAGAAACTATTCACTTCAAGAGTTCTGCCGGATACTAATTGTACATCTAAACCGATTTCTTTCCACCAGATTAAATATTGTTGAATTAACGATTCATTGGCATCATCTCTTGTACGAGCGATAAAATTGATGGTTAATTTAGAGCCATCTTTATTTTCACGCAAACCATCTCCATCAACATCCTTATATCCTGCATCATCTAACATTTTCTTAGCTTTTTCAGGATTATAAGTAAATCCTTCTTGATCTTTATTATAAATATCTTTAAAGAATGGAATGATTAACGAATTCGTTCCTCGTTGTAATCCATTATATAAACTTTTTCCAGCTTGATCGATATCCAAAGCATATGCAATAGCCTGTCTTAAAATTGGATCAGACATTTTGGCATTTGGATTCATGACATTTTTTCCAAGTGATTCATCCCACTTTCCTAATTGGAAAGCAATATATTCATAAGCAGATTCGAAACTTCCTAATAAAGTAATATTTTGTAAATCCTTATAGGTTTCAAATTGCGCTCTAGGCATTGTAGCAATATCATATTTCCCTGCTTTCATTTCTGAAACAATACTATCAGGAGAAACAATTTCAGCGACTACTTTATCAATTTTTGGACGACCTTTATAATAATATTCATTTGCCTTAAATGTTACGGCTTCTCCTGGCGTAATCGATTCAATTGTAAAAGCCCCTAAGCCGACAACTTTTGTACCTCTAACATAATCACTTTGTTCCCAATCAGCTACCGAAATCGTAGAAAATATATGTTTTGGCATAATATATGCACTAACCGGTCCTCCAGCAATCAACATAGATGGTGACATTTCCTTGTAATGAATTTTCACAGAATAATTGTCCAATTTTTCTAACCCAGTAATCGAACTTGCTTTACCATCGTGATATTCTTCCATGCCTTCGATATTTTTATAATTCGCATCATATCGAATTCCTGTATAATCCTTATGACCTATCCCTTCATAAGTAAAGATATAATCATCTATTGTCACAGGTTGCCCATCAGACCATTTATAATCTTTAGAATTTAATGAAATCGTTGCACTCTTTCCTGGTACATCGAACTCTATGGAAGCTAATCCAGAATTTACCAACTTACGATTTTCATCAAATTCAAACATCGTTCCATCAACATAACCTGATAATGAGCTATCTGTTGAATCTGAAGACAATTCATCAATAAAAAGTCCATTAAATGGAGATGCACTTACGATTGCATACTTCAATGTTCCACCTTTTATTGGTGTTCCTTCATGAGTAACTTCCGTTGCAAATGTTCTACTCTGTGCGTTTGAGTCATCAGCCTCATTTGTAGAGTTTTTTGGAGAACATGCTCCTAAAACAACAACTACTGCAAGTGAGGATAAGATTGCCATGCTTTGTTTTTTCATGATTTTCCACCCTTTTTGGTTTATTTTTTTAACCACTTCTATTTTAGCACAACGATTTTTCATTTCAACCGATTGTAAAAATTCTTCCCAAATTTTAATGAAAAACTTAACAAAATCAAGAACTTTCACTAAAATCCCTCCACACAAAAAATTCATGATAGTTTCCGTTGTAGCTAAAACATGAGACTCGTACAAGCGAGGCTGCTAGCGTCGTCAGCTACAACGGATACTATTCTCACGAACCCTCATTCCCTCTACACAAAAAGAGCCATGAATTTTTCCCGTAGCGTGATTGATAATAGCCAAAAATTGGCTATTATCAAAAGGAAACTTTGAGACCTTAGGCTCAAAGTTTAGCCATGAAACCGCAGGTTTGCTGGCGTCCTTTGCTACTTTTGAAAAATTCTACACACGCACATCCCAACAACACAAAAGAGCAATAATACTGTATGCTGTAGCTTAAGCAATCAAAGCCATAATTTGGCTTTGATTGCAGGAAACTTTGAGACCAAGGCTCAAAGTTTAGCCATGAGATTCGCATCGCGAAGCTGCTGGCGTCCTTAGCTACAGCAAACAGTATCACTGCTCGCCCCAAAACAAAAAACTCGACTCAATGTATTTCACTGAGTCGAGAAAAGTGTGAACTTATTTTACAGGTTCGTTTGCAGTTAATTGCAATTTAACCATTGAAGATTTTTCATTGTTTGATCCAAGTTTAGTATCGAAGTATTTCACACGTTTGTTAACGGCAGTAACTTTCTCACCTGTAATTGTTGGGAAAATAAATGCGTTATCGTGTACATATTTTTGCCATTCTTTATAGAATTGAATATTCTTAGAATTATCGAATGCTTCGTTAGAAGAAATTTTCTCAATAATCGCATTTCCTTCAGCACTTGAATAACGTTCGAAGTTGAATTTAGCTGCTTCTCCAAATAATCCTTCTGGATTTGGATCGTAACCAGTTGACCAACCAGCAGCAAACATATCAATTTCAGGATCATCCGCTTGAACTTTATCATAGAAGCTGTTCAATTCAATTGTACGTCCTGTATATAATTGAACATCCAATCCAACTTCTTTCCACCATAATAGATATTGTTGAATTAACGATTCATTCGCATCATCACGAGTACGAGCCGCAAAATTGATTTTAAGTTTAGAACCATCTTTATTTTCACGTAATCCATCGCCATCTACATCTTTATAGCCAGCATCATCCAAGATTTTTTTAGCTTTGTCTGGATTATAAGCAAATCCTTCTTGATCTTTGTTGTAAATATCTTTGAAGAATGGGATGATAATTGAGTTTGTACCATGTTGTAATCCATTATACAAGTTTTTACCTGCTATATCAGGGTCAATCGCATAGGCAATCGCTTGACGTAAAGCTAAATCACCCATTTTTGGATTTGAAGCCAATACGTTTTTACCTTGATCCTTATCCCATTTACCTAATTTGAATCCAATATATTCATAAGCTGATTCTAAAGAACTTACAAAAGTAACATTTGTTAAATCTTTAAATGAATCGTACTGAGCTGATGGCATACTTGCAATATCGTATTTACCAGCTTTCATTTCTGATACGATACTATCTGGAGAAACTACTTCCATTACAACTTTATCAAGATTTGGACGTCCTTTAAAGTGGTATGGATTTGCTACTAATGTTACAGATTCACCTGGTACCATTGATTCAATTGTAAACGCCCCTAGACCAACGTTAGATTTACCACGTACAGCATCACTTTGTTCCCAATCTGCTACAGGAATTTTAGAGAATACATGTTTAGGCATAATATAACTACTTACTGAACCACCAGCTAATTGCATTGAAGGTGTCATTTCTTTGTAATGAATTTTCACAGTGTAGTCATCTAATTTTTCTAAACCAGAAATTGTTGAAGCTGAACCTTTGTGGTACTCTTCCATTCCTTCAATATTTTTATAATCTCCATCATAACGTACACCTGTGTAATCTTTATGACCAACTCCTTCATAAGCAAAGATATAGTCATCAATTGTTACTTTTTCTCCATCTGACCATTTATAGTCTTGAGAGTTTAATTTAACTGTTGCTGTTTTGCCTTCTACATCAAATGAAATAGAAGCTAAACCTGAATTAACTAATTTACGATTGTCATCATATTCAAACATTGATTCATCAATCATACCAGCCACTGTTGCGTCTGTACTATCTTGTGATAATTCATCAATAAACACGCCATTTAATGGTGAAGATGAAACAATCGCATATTTTAATGTACCACCTTTAATTGGTTCACCATCGTGAGTAATTTCAGAAACAAATTTTGATTTATCTGCTCCCTCTGTTGTCGCAGTTGTTGTTGTCGTTGTTTTTGAACCACATGCTGCCATCGTCAATGCTACTGCTGCTGTTGGTAACCATAACCATTTTTTCTTCATCATTTTTCATCTCTCCTTAATAAAATCTTCTTCAAAAATTCATTTTTTGTTTAAGATGCTATTATAATAACACAATTTTTAATTTTTGCAAGTATATTTTTAATCTTTTTTTAATTTATTTTCATCTCATCTCATTTTTAATGTAAAAAAGACTTCTCTCATCGGCATTACCGATAGAAAAGTCTTAGTAAATATTATTATTTAACTTGAGTATCTGATACTACTTCTAATTGATACAATGCTGTTTTTGAGTTGCTTGTTCCAATCTTAGTATCATAATATTTCACACGTTTATTAACAGCCGTTACTAAGTCCCCTACTAATGTTGGGAAAATAAATGCTTCGTCATGTACATATTGTTGCCATTCTTTGTAGAATTCAACATTTTTAGCATCATCAAACGATTCCGTTGAACTAATGTTATTTATGATGCTATTTCCTTTCTCACTTACAAAACGAGCAAAGTTAAATTTAGCAGTTTCACCGAATAAGTTTGCTGGGTTTGGATCGAATCCTGTTCCCCATCCAGCTGCAAACATATCAATTTCTGGATCATCTGTTTGAACTTTTTCATAGAAGTTATTCGATTCAATTGTACGACCAGTATATAATTGAACATCTAATCCAATTTCTTTCCACCATAATAAGTATTGTTGAATTAATGATTCATTTGCATCATCACGAGTACGAGCCGCAAATGTAATGCTTAATGGAGAACCATCTTTGTTTTCACGGATACCATCGCCATCAACATCTTTATATCCAGCTTCTTCTAACATTTGTTTTGCTTTTTCTGGATTATATTTAAACCCTTCTTGTTCTGCATTATACACATCTTTGAAGAATGGAATAATAATCGAATTTGTTCCACGTTGTAAGCCATGATATAAACTTTCACCAACTGTATCCATATCTAATGCGTAAGCAATTGCTTGACGTAATACTGGATCACTCATTTTTGCCTTTGGATCAGTGATATTTTTACCACTTGCTTTGTCAAATTTTCCTAAATGGAAAGCTACATATTCAAATGAAGATTTAAACGTACTTACTAAGTTTACGTTTGTTAAATCTTTATAAGATTCATATTGTGCATTTGGCATCTCAGCAATATCATATTTACCTGCTTTCATTTCTGAAACAATATTATCTGGAGATACAATTTCCATCACTACTTTATCTAATTTTGCACGACCTTTGTAGTAATGTTCATTTGGAACTAGTGTTACTGATTCTCCAGGAATAATCGATTCTAACTTAAATGCTCCTAAGCCAACGAACTTAGTCCCACGAACATATTCACTCTTATCCCATTCTGCAACTGGAATTGTAGAGAAAATATGTTTTGGCATAATATAAGCACTTAATGCTCCACCTGCCAATTTCATAGAAGGACGCATTTCCTTGAAGTGAATTTTTACAGAATAATCATCAATTTTTTCTAAACCTGATACTGAATCTGCTTTTCCTGCATGGAATTCTTTCATTCCTTCTACATTTTCATATTTACTATTATAACGAGAACCTGTGTAATCTTTATGACCGATTGATTGATAAGTGAAGATATAGTCATCAATTGTTACAGGTTGACCGTCAGACCATTTATAATCTTTAGAATTTAATGTAACAGTGACTGTTTTGCCTTCAATATCATAATCAATACTTGCTAGACCAGTATTTGTTAATTGTCTATTCTCATCATATTCAAAAATACTTGCATCAATTTGAGAACTAATCGTTGAGTCTAATGAATCTTGTGCTAATTCATCAATAAAAACTCCTTTAAAGCCTGACGATGCTACTAAAGCATATTTTAACGTTCCACCTTTGATAGCTTCTGCATCATTGACTGCTTCAGTTGCGAACTTTGTTTGTGTTCCTAATGGTGTTTTAGTAACTGTTGTTTCTTTATTAGAACTACAAGCTGCTAAAGCGAATACTGTTGCTGCTGTTGTTACATAGAACCAATTCTTTTTCTTCATCTCATTCCTCCAAATATTTCTTATTCCCATAAAGTTCTCATCTCTTTATGTCGAAATCATTCTATCATAAATTAAAAATAATGCAATTTTTAATCTTTTTCACTTTTTCTACTCATAATTGCCAAAAATTCTCACAAAGTGTCTCTGAATTATGGGCAAAGAAAAACTCCCTCAAAGTAGCAAAGCCATGAGATTCACTTCGCAAATCTGCTGGTATCCCTTACTACTTACAGGGAGTCTTATTCCTAAACGCACCCTCATAAATGAATGCAAAAACACATAGACTTCCCGCAGTAGCGCAAGTACTAGAAGCCATCACATTGGCTTCTAGTACAGGAAAAGTTGAGACCTTAGGCTCAACTTTTAGCAATGAGACTCGCATTGCGAGGCTGCTTGCGTCCTCCGCTACTTATAGGGAAGTCATATAAAAATTATTTAGTAGCTGTTTCCGATACTAACTCAATTTGATATAAAGCAGATTTAGAATCTTTAGAACCAATCTCAGAATTCATAAATTTAACACGTTTGTTCACAGCAGTTACAGAATCACCAATTAAAGTTGGGAAAATGAACGCTTGATCGTGAACATATTTTTGCCATTCTTTGTAGAATTCTACATTTTTAGCATCATCAAATGCATCAGTTGAACTAATCTTAGCCATGATATCGTTACCTTCTTGGCTTACGAAACGAGCAAAGTTGAACTTAGCAGCTTCACCGAATAAATTAGATGGGTTTGGATCATAACCTGTTCCCCATCCACCAGCGAACATATCGATTTCTGGATCATCAGCTTGAACTTTTTCGTAGAATACATTTGATTCAAGAGTACGGCCAGTGTAAAGTTTTACATCTAAACCGATTTCTTTCCACCATAATAGATATTGTTGGATTAATGATTCATTTGCATCGTCACGAGTACGTGCTGCAAAGTTGATTGATAATTTAGAACCATCTTTATTTTCACGTAATCCATCACCATCTGTATCTTTATAACCAGCTTCATCTAATAATTGTTTAGCTTTTTCTGGGTTATAGTCGAATCCTTCTTGATTTGCATTATAAATGTCTTTGAAGAATGGGATAATGATTGAGTTTGTTCCACGTTGTAAACCATGGTACATACTTTCACCAGCTGCATTAATATCTAATGCGTAAGCTAATGCTTGACGCAAAACTGGATCTTTCATTTTAGCATTTGGATTAGTGATATTTTTACCTTGTTCTTTATCGTATTTACCTAAGTGGAATGCGATATATTCATATTGAGAAGCAAATGAACTAATGAATGAAACGTTTGTTAAATCTTTGTATGCTTCATATTGCGCACTTGGCATTGAAGCAACATCATAGTTACCAGCTTTCATTTGAGAAACAATTGTATCTGGAGAAACAACTTCCATTACAACTTTATCTAATTTAGCACGACCTTTGTAGTAATGTTCGTTTGGTACTAATGTTACAGATTCACCAGGTGTGATTGATTCAATCTTGAATGGTCCAAGGCCTACACCTTTATTTCCACGTACATAGTCACTCTTTTCCCATTCAGCAACTGGAATAGTTGAGAAGATATGTTTTGGCATTACATAGTAAGGTAAAGCACCACCTGCTAATTGCATTGATGGACGCATTTGTTTGAAGTGAATTTTCACTGAGTAGTCATCTAATTTTTCTACACCAGAAATTGAGCTAGCTTCGCCACTGTGGAATTTATCTATACCTTCGATATTTTGGTAGTTTGCGTTATAACGAACACCTGTGTAGTCTTTATGACCAATAGCTTCAATAGCGAAGATGTAATCATCGATTGTTAAAGGTTGTCCATCTGACCATTTATAGTCTTTTGAATTTAATTTAATTGTTGCAGTTTTACCTTCAACGTCAAATTCAATAGAACCCATACCTGTATTTGTTAATTTACGGTTTTCATCATATTCAAATAATGTCGTATCAATTTGAGAAGTAATGGTTGAATCTGTTGAATCTGATGATAATTCGTCCATAAATAATCCTTTAAACGGAGATGCAGAAACGATTGCATATTTCAAAGTCCCACCTTTAATCGCCGTTCCTTCATGCGTTACTTCTGATGGGAACTTAGTTTTTGGTTGTGGTGTTCCACCAGTAGTTGAATCACTTGATTGTCCTTTTCCACCACACGCTACTAATGTTAATGCTACAGCTGCAGTTGATAAAAATAATAGTCCTTTTTTCTTCATATTTCCTCCTGTCTGTCAGACTTCTATCCGAATTGTCTGACAATTAAAATCAACTTCCTATACTCTAACAGTTTCTTATAAAAAAATCAATCGTTTTGTATACTTTTTGTATATTTTTTAATTATGAATTTTGTTTTGCAACTTATCTGTTGCAAAACAAAAAGACCTTTCAACGTAATAGAAGGCAACTCTACTAAATTCTGATGCTTTTACTATGTTTAAAAGTCTTTTCTTTTCGATTAAAATTTATTTTTCTACTGGAGTTAATGCAATAAATGCTTCGATAGAGTCGGCAACTTCTGCCAATGCTTTCTTCCAAAATTCTGGAGTACTTACATCTACACCTAAAACTTTCGCAGTATCTTCTACACTTGATACAGTAGTTGCACGAAGTAATTCTTGATATTTTTCTACAAAGTCTTCTGGTTGTTCTTGGTAAATGGCATATAATCCTTTAGAGAATAACCCACCAAATGCATATGGGAAGTTATAGAAACTTAATCCAGTGCTATAGTAATGCGGTTTACATGCCCACATATATGGATGTAAGCAAGATTGATCTAATCCATCGCCGTACGCTTCTTTTTGTGCAGATAACATCATTTCTTCTAAATCTTTAGAGAACATAAATGATTGTTCACGATTTTCAAATACAGCTGTTTCGAATAAGTAACGGGAATAAATATCAACAATAATCTGTGTTGTATCTTGTAATTGAGATTCAATTAATGCGATTTTTTCTTCATCACTTGCTTCTTTAATTGCTGTATTCATAATGATATTTTCATTAAATGTTGAAGCCGTTTCTGCAACTGGCATTGAATAATCTTGGTTTAATGGACGGTGATTTTCAATGTGTAATCCGTGATATGCATGTCCTAATTCGTGCGCTAATGTTACAACGTCACTTAATGATCCAGTGAAGTTTGTTAAAACACGTGATTGTTTAATCATTGGTAAGTTTGCACAGAATGCTCCTCCAACTTTTCCTTTACGAGGGTAAAAATCAATATAGTGTTTATCAAAGAATTCTTCTGTCATTTCAGCTAAATCAGCTGAGAATGTTTTAAAGTTTTCAATCAAGTAATCTTTTGATTCTTCCACTGTAAATGTACGACTGCTGTTTCCAACAGGTGCAAATAAATCATAGAATGGTAATCCATTTTCATGACCTAATAAAGCTGCTTTATGTCGTAAATATTTTCTAAAGTTTGGTAAATATTCACGGATTGCTTCTAATAGTGCCTCTAAAGTTTCACGACTCATACGAGACGCTTCTAAAGTATGTGCTAATGGAGATTCAAACCCTCGTAATTTTGAAGTTGTTAATACTTCTTTTTTAATATGATTTAATGAGAAAGCGATTGGTTCTTTAATCGCATCATACATCTTCAACTCTGCTTCATACGCTGACTTACGTACTTCTGCATCGCTATCATATGCTTTCCCACGAATTTCACTTAATGTAACTACTTCTCCTTTATATTCTCCTTGAGCACTTGACCACATGAAGTCGAATAATTGAGACCAAGCTTTTCCTCCACTAATGGACATTTTTGCTAAAACTTCTTCTAATTCATCACTTAATAAGTGAGCTGCATCTTTTTTAGCTTCTTCAAAATAATAACGATATTCTGCTAAGAATGGATCTGTTGTAATATCTGTTTGAATCATTCCTAAGAATTTTGAAACTTTTGCATAAGTTGCTTGTAAATCAGCTGAAACTCCTGCTAATTGTACTTCGACTTGTGTCGCAGTTTCATGCGTTGTATCTGTCGCTAATGTTAAATGAATATAATTATATAAACGACCTGTTAAAACTGTTGATTCTTCTAATAATTTTACAACTTTTGTAATACCTTCAATCGAATCTTCTAATGATAAACTTTCAAATTTTCCTTTTAACGCTTTATAAGCTTCTACATCTTGTTTAAATTCTTGACTTTCAAATGATGGGTATAAATCTTCTAATGTCCATTCATACATCTTTCATTCCTCCTCTTTTTTCTGTATAGTCCATTATACTGCATCAGAGATAAATTTTCCATCTCTAGCTTAGTTTTTCAAAGATTGAACAGGAGCTGGAATACGTCCTCCACGGTTGACGAATAAGTCACAATTTCCTTCTTTAACGGGCATAATTGGAGCATATCCTAACAATCCACCAAACTCTACTGAATCTCCTACTTTCCCACCAGGAACAGGAATAATGCGTACAGCTGTTGTTTTTGTATTAATCATTCCAATCGCTGCTTCATCCGCAATGATTCCTGAAATGGTAGTGGCAGATGTATCTCCTGGAACTGCAATCATATCCAATCCAACGGAACATACCGCTGTCATTGCTTCTAATTTATCTAATGTTAAAACACCGTTGGCAGCTGCTTCAATCATTCCTTCGTCTTCTGAAACTGGAATAAATGCGCCACTTAATCCACCAACTGCAGAACTAGCCATCATACCACCTTTTTTCACAGCATCATTTAATAATGCTAAGGCAGCTGTTGTTCCATGAGTTCCTGTCACTGATAAACCCATTTCTTCTAAAATACGAGCTACTGAATCCCCTACTGCAGGAGTTGGTGCAAGAGATAAGTCTAAAATTCCAAATGGAATTCCCAACATTTGACTGGCTTTTTGACCAATCAATTCCCCAACACGAGTAATTTTAAACGCAGTTTTCTTAACAATTTCTGCAATTTCCGTTAATGTTTCAGCTTCATGATTTTCAAGAGCAGCTTTTACAACACCAGGTCCAGAAACTCCAACATTAATAACGGCATCTGCTTCTCCACTTCCATGGAAAGCTCCCGCCATAAATGGATTATCTTCCACTGCATTACAAAAAATCACGACTTTTGCACAGCCAAATCCTTCTGGAGTAATTTCAGCTGTTTCTTTAATCACTTCTCCGACTAATTTTACAGCATCCATATTAATCCCTGCTTTTGTAGATCCAATATTGACAGAGCTACAAACGATGTCGGTTACTTTCATCGCTTCAGGAATCGAACGAATTAATACTTCATCTGAAGGACTCATTCCTTTTTGAACTAAGGCAGAAAATCCACCAATAAAAGATACGCCAATGGCTTTTGCAGCTCTATCCAATGTTTGCGCAATAGAAACATAGCTATCTGCTTTTGTAGCTGCTGCAATTTGAGCAATCGGTGTGACTGAAATACGTTGGTTTACGATAGGGACTCCATACTGCAATGATAATTCATGTGCTGTTTTCACTAAATCTTTTCCGATACGAGTAATTTTGTTATAAATATTTTGATTTAACACATCAATATCCGGATGAATACAATCATGTAAATCAATCCCGATTGTAATCGTACGAACATCGAAATTTTGTTCTTTGACCATCGAAATCGTTTCTAATATTTCACTATGTTGAACCATTGCTTCACCTAACCAATCCGATGCATCGCTTCAAAAATTTCATGATTTTGAATGCGAATATCTAATGCTAAAGTTTTTCCTTGTTCGTGAATATAAGGAGCCAATTCTACAAATGGCATTTTGCTTGCTGATACATCTACTAAAATTAACATTGTAAAATATTCATCCATAATTTCTTGAGAGATATTTACAATATTAATATTTTGTTCTGCTAATAATTTTGACACTTCATAAACGATACCGACACGATCTTTGCCGACAACTGTTACGACTGCTTTCATATTCTCACTCCTTTAATAAAGTTGCTTCTATTGTATCGAATTTTCAAAAAAAATCCTAGTCAAAACTATAATTCCTTTTTCTTCTTTTTATTTCCACGAAGTTTTAGTGTATACTACAAGAGAACAAGAAAAGGAGACAGTTATGAAGTACGAAAAATGGTTACAATTATTTCCAAATTCTAAGATTATCCATCACATCCAAAAAGATGCAAGAGATTATGTTATTCCTTTGGAAGAAAACACTTATTTACAAATTCCTTATGAACAATTAACGAATCGTGAATTAGCTTTATTAGAAACCTTAAAAAAATCTCCAGCGAAGGGAATAACGCAACTTTCACCTTGGCAACAGTATTTAGAACAAGGTGAACAATGTCCTATTCAATTAGAGAATATTCAATTCATTCATGTTTGTTTAATTCAAAAAAATGAGGATTTTAATGAGCAAGAATGGTTAGAGATGATGCAAGAGATTTTCGGAGATGTTATCACGAGTTTTTCTTGTTTTCCAAAGCATTATACGATTGTAAGAAAAGCGGATGTTGAGACGATTTCAATTCATGAGTTGCAAGCAATTCATGCAACGGTCGAAGAAGATTTTGCGATTTCGATGAAGATTTTTATTGGGAATGTTTGGAAAATGTCAGAAGATATTCCGGGGATTTATCAAGCGGAGAAAGCTTTATTTGTGACGTATTTGCATGAGTCGAATAAGCAGACTTGTTTGGCTTTTGCTCCGATGGTTTTATGGGGATTTGCACAGAAAAAGTTAGATTTTTCACCGATTCCTGAGACTTTGTATAAGCAAATGATTCAAGATGAATTTTCTGATTTGATTGAGGCGTTGTGGCAAGAGCGTGGGACTTTGACGAAGGCGGCTACTCGATTGTTTATTCATCGTAATACGTTGCAATATCGGATTGATCGGTTTGGACAGTTGACGGGATTGGCGTTGAAGAATATGGACGATCTGACTCTCTGTCATTTCCTTTTGATGCAACAGGAATACTAAAAAATAAACCCCTCCACCATTCCTTTGATAGTGAGGTCGCAAGCAGCCACCTTCGGTGTCTCATTGCTAAAAATCAAGCCTTGGTCTTGATTTTTCCCTGTAATATTAGCCTTTCATAGCTAATATTACTTTCACTATAAAGAAATGGTGAGAGGATTTTTTGTATCTATTTTGTATCGGGCGTTTTTATTGAAAGGGTAACATAAAGTGAGGTCGCAAGCAGCATCGTCTTTTCATTTCTCAATAATGATTAAACCCATTCACCTCTTGCGTTTACGTAGTAGCCATCAGGTGTTGTTGTATTTCTTAAAATTTCTCCAAATTTATTTGCGTAATACCATGATCCATTTGCTTCAAACCATTCGTTTGCTGACATCTCACCTAATGCATTGAAATGGTAATATTCATCTTTGTATGGAACAAATCCATTCGTAATAATTGTACCTTTTTCAGATGCAACATACCATTTATTCCCTACTTGGAACCATTCATTAACTTTTACTGCACCAGATTTATCTGCATAGTACCAACCTTCATTTGTTTGGAACCATTGATTTTCTTTCATCGCACCTGATTCATCCAAGTAATACCAATTTTTATTTACGTCTTCAAAGAATCCTTTTTTCATAAAGGCAATTCCTTTATATTCACCTGTTAATTCATTCAAGTAGTACCAAGTACCATTGTCTTGAACCCATCCCGTTTGAACTTCACCTGATTGATTTAAATAAATCCATAATTTTTGAACGGTTGTTTTTTTATCATCAGTATTCACATTAATTAATTGCCATCCTGATAATTTCTTGCCATTTTCATAATAATATACTTTTTCATTTTCACGTATAAAACCTGTTTTACTTTGTTCTGCTGCTTGTACATTTGAACTTGTTGCTAAGAAACTAGCACCTAAAACTGCTAAACTTGCTAACATTAATTGATGTTTTTTCATAAAAACTCTCCTTTATCCTTACTACATTTGCACTATTTTTGCTTCATAACTGTAACATTTCTATCTCTTAAAAGTCAAACAATACCTGCTAGTCAACCCAATAAAAAATCCACTCCTCAATAACAACTGTGAAGTGAACCCAAAAAGGGACATATAACTTTCTTTGCTATATAAGAAATGGATTTTTCTATTTTTTAAACTTTATACATTACACAAGGGCAGGAGTTTTTACACCTTTTTCTTTTTTCTCTTTCCCTTTAATTGTAATTTTTCCTTTTGTAGCACCAATAGTAACTTGTTGTCCGAAGCGGATTTCTCCACTTAACAACGCTTCACTTAATGGGTCTTCAATTTTCTTTTGAATGGCACGTCGAATTGGTCTTGCACCATATTCTGGGTCAAATCCTTCTTCTGCAATTACATCTAATACTGCGGAAGTAATTTTCACCGTAATATTTAACTCTTGCAATCTTGACGTAATGTCTTTCACCATAATGCCAACAATTTGTCTTAGTTCATCTTTTTCAAGTTTATGGAAGACAATCGTTTCATCAATACGGTTTAATAATTCCGGTCTAAAATAATTCTTTAACTCTTCCCGAATTCGTTTTTCCATTGCATCATGATTTTGTTGAACACTTTTCGCTCCGAATCCTACTGATTTTTCTTCCCGAAGAGCAACCGCTCCAAGGTTTGACGTCATAATGATAACCGTATTTCTAAAATCAACTTTTCTACCTTTTGAATCAGTTAAATGTCCATCATCTAATACTTGTAATAAAATATTAAACACATCTGGATGAGCTTTTTCAATTTCATCTAGTAAAATCACGGCATAAGGACGTTGACGAATTTTTTCTGTTAATTGGCCACCTTCATCAAAACCAACATATCCTGGAGGTGAACCAACTAAGCGGCTAACAGAATGTTTTTCCATATATTCAGACATATCGATTCTGACTAGTGCATCTTGTTCTCCGAACATTGCTTCTGCTAGAGTTTTCGCCAATTCTGTTTTACCAACACCTGTTGGGCCTAAGAATAAGAAGGAACCAATTGGACGGCGTGGGTCTTTTAGTCCACTTCTTGCACGACGAATCGAACGAGCAACCGCACTTACGGCTTCTGTTTGTCCAATGACACGTTTGTGTAGCACAGATTCTAAGTTGATTAAACGTTCGCTTTCTTTTTTCTCCATTTGTTGAAGAGGGATTCCTGTCCATTGAGAAACAACTTCTGCAATATCTCCCTCTCCAATAGTAGCTACATAATCGGTTTTAGAAGAATTTTCTAATTTTTCAACTAATTTTTCAAGTTTAGCTCTCTTGGCTAATTCTTTTTTACGGAATTTTGCAGCTTCATCAAAATTTTGATGGCGAATCGCTTGATTTTTCAATTCTTCAAACTGTAAAATTTCTTCTTCTAATAAGACAATCGGTGAAACTTTTGTGGTCACATCTAAATGAGCCTTCGCAGCGGTTTCATCCATCAAATCAATCGCTTTATCTGGAAGACGTCTTGAAGTGATATAACGAACAGAAAATTGTACCGCCGCTTGAATGGCTTCATCTGTAATTTCTACATGATGGTGCGCTTCATAATGTTTTCTCAATCCTTTTAAAATTTGAATACTATCTTCAGCAGTTGGTTCTTCCACATGAATTGAAGCAAAACGACGCTCTAAGGCTGCATCTTTTTCAATATATTTTTGATACTCATCTAAAGTCGTTGCCCCAATGACTTGTAATTCACCACGAGCTAATGCAGGTTTTAAAATATTTGAAGCATCAATCGCACCTTCTGCACCACCCGCACCAATCAATGTATGCAATTCATCAATAAATAAAATCACATCTTGTTGCGTATAAATTTCTTCGATGATTTTCTTCATACGCTCTTCAAATTCACCACGATATTTAGTTCCTGCAACTAAAGCTCCCATATCTAACATCATTAAACGTTTGCTGGCAATTTCTTCAGGAACTTCACCATTGACCATACGTTGGGCTAATCCTTCCACAATAGCGGTTTTCCCAACTCCTGGCTCACCCACTAAGACTGGATTGTTTTTTGTACGACGGCTAATGACTTGAATCATACGACGTACTTCTTCATTTCTTCCAATCACAGGATCTAATTGTCCTTGTCTTGCTAAAGCTGTTAAGTCTCTTGATAGGCTATCTAATGTCGGAGTTTTGTCTTTTACACTGCTACCAGATACTTGCTCTCTTGTAGAACGCACTTTTGAAGGTTGAATTCCAATTTTTTCATAAATTGTCTTCATTAATTCTTCTAATGAAATATGATTATCTCGCATAATTTTAGTTGCCAATACTTCTTCCTGAAGTAACGCTAATAATAAATGCTCTGTTCCTACAAGAGAAAGTTTTAGACGTTTTGCCTCTTCTGTTGCTGCGACCACAATTTTTTTTGCTCTTGGAGAGTAGGGCATTAAATAAGGATTCGTTTCTTTCTGATGATGTCCATATCCTGTTAAAGCCTCAATTGCTTGACGTACAATATGTGTTGTTAATCCTCTTTCTCGTAATAATTGTCCAGCAATTCCATCTTGTTCCATTACTAGACCTAATAATAAATGTTCAGTTCCCACCGCTTGATGTCTAAATGTAATAGCTTCTGTTGCTGCAATTAACATGGCAGTTCGAGCTTTATCTGTAAACATTTCACTCATTCATGTCACTCCTTATGTATACTTTAAACTAGTTAGTATATTTTTCATCATGTTACTACGAAGATGATTACTCCATTTCTCTACTTCTAATAAAGAATCTTTCGACATCGTAATAGACAGTAATTGTGCTTCTCTTTTTGAGAGGAGCTCATTATCATATAAATTTTGTAAAATATGATTGGCTTGTTTAACCGATAACTCTTCAGGCACAACTTCTAATAAAGCATCAATAAAATCCATATCATCTACTAAATTCACTTTCATAATACGGATATAGCCACCACCACCTCGTTTACTTTCAACGACATAGCCTTGTTGAACCGTAAAACGTGTATTAATGACATAATTTATTTGTGATGGAACACAATTAAAACGATCGGCAATTTCACTGCGACGAATCTCCACTTGTTCCTGAGCTAGCAAAACATTTTTTAAATATTCTTCAATAATATCCGACATATTTGACGATTGCATATGACCTCTCCTCTCTCTTGACTATCTTTGACTATAATTATACAAAATAAATTTCTCTTTGCCAATAAAAAGCTCTCTCGTCAAAAGATTTTATTCATTTTCACACTACAAAAAATCCTGCTGGCAATTTCTCGCCAACAGGATTTGCCGAACAACTGAAAACTAGCTTCTAATTTCAACTAAAACCTGAATAACCATAGTAATAATGTCGGAGCGGATATATTTCTTTTGTAAATAATTTTCCAACTCCTTCATGGAAGCATTAGGATTTTTAGACAAATAAGCTAACGCTACCCTCAATGCATTTTGATAATTTTCTAACTCCTCTTCAAGATTTCTATCCTCTTCCTCATCTAAATCAGTCGTCGCATCTACCATTAATCCGTACATATAATCGAATGTATAAGTATCAATTACCGAATCTTCTGAAGTAATATCCACTGGAATAGCCACAACTTTCATTAACGGATCCAAGCAAGATTTCAAAAATTTCGCAAAAATCCCTTTTGTTCGCCACACGGATGGTAATAACTCTAATTCTAAGAAAAAATTCACTAATGTTTCCTGAATAAGCTGTGGATTTAACTCATCCATTGGCTCAATCAACATAATTTCTTCATCTGAAGCAATCACTAAAACATAATGCGGACCATATTTTTCATCATCACCACAAAAATGTGTGGGTGAAAACATTAAACGAATTTCAAATGCAATAGGAATTCTTGTTGTAATTTCTTTTTTTAAACGGAATAATGAAAACTCTGGAATAGTTAGAGTTGGTTTTTCTCCGTTATATCCAATAAATTCCTCATACGTTATATCATTTCCTAAATCAATACAATCGCCTGTATGATAAAAACTATCTTGCGTTTTTTGATTTGAAGTAATCTTTGGTAAAACATTCCTCTTCTTAGGACTTATCACTGACTCTAATAAGGAAAGATTATCCGAGTGCAATAACCAACTAAACACTTTTTTACAAAAATTAATTTCTGAACCTTTAATATCTTTTTTCATTATTTTTTTATCATTCAAACTGAAAATAAGAGGATATAGTGGCTTTTCGTTTTTAAGAATCCCTAATTTTCCCAGAATCTTTTGCTGGCTCTCTGGTATAAATTCTAAGGGAGCAAAATAAATTTGAATGCCTCGGCGCAACCCTTCAATTTCTTCCATATCTTCTTCTGTTTCAACAATTTCTGCGAAATATTCTTCTGCCTTTATTCTATATTTGTATTCTTCTATAGTCTTATGAAAAAAAGCTGCATATTGTCCTTCCTTATGATGCAGTAACTCCACTATAAATTGAACATTCCCCGACAAATTACATACCGCTGCCACCATCTGTTCCTTCTCCATATGTTGTAATTTTTCTTGAAGCTGAAACAAACCATCATAAATTTCTTGCATTACTATTCTCTCCCTTATCTTGACTTACTTATATTGTACTACGCTTTCATAAAAAAGACTATACATTCCGAAAAAATATACGTTTCATATATAAGAAGAACAAAAATAAAAAACCTACACATAACGTGTAGGCTTGAGTGTTAAAATTATGCTTCTTGAGAAACAACTTCTTTTCCATCGTAATGTCCACATGATGGGCAAACATGGTGGCTTTTTCTTAATGAACCACAGTTAGGGCATGCATTTAACCCTGGTACTTCTAATTTGAAGTGAGTACGACGTTTAGCTTTTCTAGCTTTTGATGTTTTACGTTTTGGTACTGCCATTTTGTACACCTCCTAATCAATCTTCTTTACATAAAATGCTTTTTACTTTTCAGTCTCATCGGAATCGAAGAAAGACTGTAGAGCCGCTAACCTTGGATCAATTTGTTGTTCTTTAGCAACTGCTCGTCTTAAAGATAACTCCTCTTGAGAAATGACTTCCCAATCTTGACCACTAGGCATTCGGTCTTCACTCAATTCCTCTGGCGATAAGACTTGTAAAGGAATTGAAAGTAAAATATGATCTTCCACAGCAGGTTGTAAATCTATCCAATCAGTTTCCAACGGAATAACAATTTCTGTTAATTCCTGTTCTTCAAATGAAGTTCCTTTTGGAATATATCGTTCAACAATTTCTATTGACAATGGCACAACCACTGGCTCTAGAGACCTGGATGAAGGAAGTGTGATATCGACCGCACAAGTAAATTGTGCAATGACTGTTTCATTTTGATAAACAAGAAAACCTTTCGCTACAGCAGAAGAAACAGCTAATATCGTATCGTCACGACTTTTTAAATTATCCTCTACTTGCATTTCTTCTTCAAAATATACAGGCACTCCTTGAGATTTTTCAAGTTGTTTTAATGATAGTTTCACATTTTTCACCCCTAAAGCAACATAGAGAATTATACTAAGGAATCTCTTATTTGTCAATGTTTTCTACTTGACAATTATATATTTCTCCATCATTTATTTTTTATAAGCTGATTCTACAGATTTCTAGCTCAGATTGCAATCATTTTTTATTCATCAAAATATTTCATCATAGGCATCACTTGTTGAGCAGATAAATACCCAGACGGATTCATTATATCATAAATGTTATCAAATTTCTTTTGCAACTCTAAAAAAGGATGGGCATAATTTGTAATAAATTCTGTTTCTTCTTCTCGTAAAGTTTTTAAATATTCTCTTCCTATTTTAGTAAATCCTAAAACGGTCACTTCTTTTGGTTCACAAATACTTTCAAAATATTGTTTCACTTGCTCTTTTGTAATTCCTAATAACACATATAAGCATAATCGATGTAATCTTGCCCAAGTCCATCGTTTATTTTTCAATAATTGAATGAATTCATAAAACGTTGGAGCTTGAAGCAGGAATTTTTTGAAACGATATTCCATTCCTTCATCCATTTGATAAATCATTCTTAATTCTTCCACACTACTTCTTTCTATTTGGTATTTTAACAATGTCCAATATTGTTCCCAGCCATTTCGATATTCATTTGAAGATACTTCTTCTAAATAAGGTAATTGAGCATATAAATTTGGATTTCTTTCAGACTTTAATAATTGCTTCCGTAATGCTGTTCCACTAGCAAACTGTTCATCTTGGATTTTCGCATCTAAATGTCCATTTCCCTTTCTTTCAATGGTTAAGAATTTCATTGGTAAATTTCTCGACAAAATTTCTTTTACATAGGCAAATCCTAATTGTTGATTCGGTTGCTGCATTAATCGATAAAGCGGACTATTTTCTCCATAATTCTCTTTTGCAATGAGTGAAAGTCGACTGGCATAAGTGAGAGATTTCATCTCATCATTCGTAACGTGTTCTTTTATTCGTGTTTGTAATGTAATCCATTCCTCAAATGCTACTTGATAATCAATTCTTGTATCTTCTACTCCAAAAGCAATTTCCTGACATTTAGCAGCATGCAAAATACCAACGCCCCCAGCTGCAAACCAATCTGTGGCTTGTGCGCTTG
>CAUSAK010000013.1:0-37395 GCA_963529535.1 uncultured Granulicatella sp.
GTAATTTACATTGTTAGTTTACACCAGTAATCTACAAATGTCAACAATAATGTTTTAAAAATTTTTTTGAATAAAAAAACTCAAGCCAACAGCGTTTCTGCCAGCTTGAAGTTGTTAATGGTCTATTTAATTGACTTTGATAGAGCTCACCAATTGCTCAAAATCTTCTTGAACTCTACTGAATTCTTCATGAGATGCGTTCAACTCTATTTGATACAGCACTTCTAATAACGAATCTTTCTCTTCAAAAAGATAAGAAACAATCATTCGATTACTCGTCTTTGCTGAAATTTTATAAAGATAGAGGCGGTCTGTAAACTCTTCAAAATGAAACTCCAAAAGTTCGCCATAATATTTCGTAAATGCCGACTGGATATCTGCTTTACTAAAACTTGCATACCCACTATCAATCATGAATGATAGAACGTTATTTTCATTACGTGTATCTGCAAAGATTTGATACGCATCCGTATGGCCATCTCCTAAATCGTTATATTCATCAGACAGTGGCGTATAAGTCACCTTTGCTCCAGAAAGTGTCAAGAACTGTGCCGCACTCGGCAGTACTTCTTCAACAGATAACAGTCTCTTAATTTCGGAAAGATGTGCATGAAGTTCTGTCACAGGACATTCGACTACAGCCTCTTTATCCGCTACATATCCACCTGTTTTCATTGCCAACTTCAACCCTTGCACTCTACATACATCACCACGTAAAAAGATTTTGACAGAAGTGAACTTTTGGCTAAAAGCTTTAAAAGTCTTGCATCCCAATTCTGTCCAAAATTCATATAAAGCGCCTGTGTAAAGAGGTGTTTTCTTAGAAATCTCGAGTGTTGCAGTAATACTTTCTATGATTGTTTGATCCGTACAGCCTTTTTCAACTCGTAAAACTGGTGGCACAATAATTGGAGCATTCGTCCCCTCTTGTTTTGAATGCGCCCCAAAAATATACCCTAGATCTTTATAAAAATAAATCGTTACTCCTGTAAACAAATCTAATTTCCTCCAACATAAAAATTCTCTATTTTGCTGAAGATAAAATTTCTTCTATCGTAGTTTCTCTCTCTTCGATTAAATCGTAAAAGCCAACATGAACACCCTCTTCATATAGCCAACATAAATCTGTCCCATACGGTGCTTCGAAAATCTCAAGCATTACTGGAGCAATCTCATAAATGGAATCGGCTCCTAGAATTTTGAAATTGGCTGCATCTGAAAGATACTCTTCATCATCTTCAATGGATAACAGATTCCATCCGTTCAATGGTGGGGTTATAGATTGATCACGAAAAGTATATCGAATCGGCTTGCCCTCAAGAATATTATTCGAAACAATAAAACCACCAAAATCACTATTATTAATCATTGTACTCCTCCATTCAATTAGGAATTAACAACATTGATGCAAAAACCAAGTTGAAGCTCCTCTATACTTCTTAAATAAAAATGTATCCTAGTTTCCTTAACTCGGATTATTCTCCTTTTTCTAGTGGAGATACATAATTCCACGGCAGTCTGCCTTCCGATTCAATCCAAGCCTTCTCCGCAATCGGCATCAACTCTTTTAATTCTTCTTTTGTGAAAAGCAATTGATTTTTCGGATTAGCTACCAGTACGATTGGGCGCTCTATCGCTCTTTCTCTTTTTATTTTCTTTATCTCTTCTTCCGTTGGCGGCCAAAAATCGTGCTTTACTCTATAAGATACTTCTCCTAGGGTTCTCTCCCCACTCTCTAATAAGGCAAATAACTCATTCGGCAATTCATAAACCACTCGCTGAGGAGCTATTCCTCCTTCTTCAGTAACGTAATAAAGTTTATCGCCATCTCTCCAAATATGCTGGCCATAGCCTTTTACTTCCTCAAACTGGATTACATCTTCCCATTTTAATGTCGTACGTCCCATACATAATCTCCTCTTTTGAAATTCGAGAGTCGTATACTCACTCGTAGTTATATAACGTCCCGTTTTTAAGAATCCCTATCTTTTATTGTTTAACAATTTTGAATTACTCATAATCGTAAACTACACCATCTTCCTTTTCGATTTTAGGGGGATGGTTCATTCTTATTTTTGACATTTGCGGAATATTATCTGGATGATCCATGAGAAAATCTACAAAAATTATTGTTTTCGGAATATTGTTGAAAGTACCGTCAAGTGACAAATTATATCCGTTTATCGATACCCCATTACTCACAGGACCCACTCGTAATGAAGCCCAATCAAATTGGATTGTTTCAACTTTTGGATATCTTGAGTGAATCCACGCAACAATCTCTTCCTCATGCTCTTTCAACCACGCCAATTGCTTATCTCTTGCTGTGGCAAAGATTGTGTTCGCACGCCACTCTTGATTACTCAGCGCAACAGCTCCTACACCTAACAGCGCAACGGTTCCTATGATTGCTAGTTTTTTCTTCATTTCCCCATCCCTACCTTTTTCGCTATATGATTTATCTTTTTCACTTTAATCATACCATATTCACAAAAATAAATTCCGTGTTTTTAATATTACTAAAAATAAATTTCCATGTAGTTCAAAAAAATCCTAAGCCTCATCAACTTAGGATTCGTCTATTCTACTCTTTAATCTTTAACAGAAGCTAAGAAATCATCTATTTCTTTCCCTTCGAGGATTTTAATTTTTAAGCCTCGGTCTTTGAAGATTCCAAATGGTTTTTCAATGATTTTGAGAGCTTCGATATCTTTACGCCCAATTTCTTTCCGCCACTCTCCTTTATCGTATACTTCAAACCCTAGCTTCTCGATTAATTCGTACTTTTCAATGCCAGCCCTTATTACAAACCAATCTTCATCTATAGTTATTCTTTTCATAGCAGACATCACGTCAAAAAAATGCCCTTTGTATTGAATTTCATACACTATTCTATAAAGATAATCTAATTCGTGGATATCCACATCTTTCACAAAAATATCAGGCCGCTTTTCCCCAACGATATCAATGTATTCTTCAAAGCCTTCTTCTTTTTTGCCGCTAATAACCCGATAAAATGTAGATATTTTCGCAACTCTATATTTCTTTCCTTTATAAATCCCGTCCATATAGGCACCTCCTATTTAATAGGTTTTCACCTATTGTTGAATTCATCAAAAATGAATTGTTGGATTACTTCTCCACTTCTATTATAAACATTTATCACATCGCCTAGGTCTGCAACTCTTAGCTAAGGTAACATAAATATTATTGAAGCCTTTTATGTTATTCAAAGTCATACAATACCTTTCCTCTATGAATTCCTGGTGGATGGTTCATTGTGATACGTCCTAATTCAGGAATACTATCTTCCTTTTCCATAGTAAAATCTACAAAAATGACGGTTTCAGGAATATTATTAAATTTTCCTCTTATTGACAAATTATAGTAGGATGTTGACACACCATTGCTTACAGGGACTACTTTTAGCGTATTCCAATCAAACTGAACTGTTTCGATTTTCGGATACTCTGAATGCACCCACGCAACAATCTCTTCCTCATGCTCTTTCAACCACGCCAATTGCTTATCTCTTGCGGTCGCAAAGATTGTGTTCGCACGCCACTCTTGATTACTCAGCGCAACGGCTCCTACACCTAACAACGCTACTGTCCCTATGATTGCTAGTTTCTTCTTCATCCTTTTTCCCTCTATTCTCCTATATGCATCAATGTATCTACTCCGTTCTTCAAGGCCTCCCGATACGCATCATCGCCTGTGCCCTCCTTGTCATACCATGCCATTACGATTTCAGCCCGATCATCAACGATTTGAGCAACTTCGATTTTAAAGAATCTATACGGAGCAAAATCTGCATCCTCCACGACGATTTCTCCCATTCTATCCTCTGTTTCCAATATGATTCTTAAATAGTCTTCGTTATCCGCAACCATTTCCGTCTGAACGCCATGCGCATCTAGAACATCGCTATTCTCAAGTAGCCATTCTCTAACAATCGTTTTAACTCTTTGAATTCTATCCATCATTTTTCACCCTTAACACCCTCCCGATACGCATCATTTTTCATCTTCATCCCTATACGAGAAAAGGACAATGCCGTCCTATTCACATTATTTCCCACCGATATATGTTATCTTTATTTTTAATTCTTCGATCTTATCATTAATTATATTTTGTCTTTTAATATCATCGAAATATTCATGCGGGCTTAACGACATTGCACCTTCCGATTTTTCTAAAACACTAAGGTCATAGATAGATAAAATCGTTTCTTTTCTTGCATCTCCGTTAAGTCTAATTCTTAGATAATAAGTCCCCGTACTCTCATTCTTCGTAAAATTCAAAAATTCAATTTCCTGTATATCGTAGTTTCTATAAATACGGATGGCCATATTGTCTTGTTGCTCTTTCGTGATTTTCGGCTTTGAGCAAGTAACCAGCACAAACACTCCAGCTATTACTACAATAATAGCAACTAACTTTTTCATCCCTTAAAGTCCTCCCGGCTGCATCATTTTCATCCTCATCCCATAGCGGCGACGGATATTCTGGTGTAAATCCTAACTCTTTGCCTTGTATATTCATTTCAACATAATTTTCTAACGTGTTTATAAAGTCCGCCTTGGCTTCCTCAAAACTGTTAAATTCAACCGTATTCCCAATTACATAGGATCTGTCATCTCGACTGTTAATCATAAACTTTCCATCTCTATAGAATAAGTGAAACGCCCATGGTAACCGTTTGTTTTCATCAAACAAAACATACTGTAAGCTCTCGAAATGACATTTTTTTATTTCTTGTTCAACTATATATTTCATATTCTCAATATCAATCATCGATTTTCTCCCATAATGGAGAGGAGTATTCAGGAACTTCTCCATTTTCTACAGAAGTTTTATTTATAAAAACTGTTAGCTTCAGATTATGGATAAATTTTTCTTTTGCTTCTTCAAATGTTTTAAACTTAAAAATACCTCCTGCACTTGCTCGATCCATTGTTGAGTAAACTTCATACAATTCCAATTCTGGATTATATTCTATTCTTGTTTCCCACTCAGAAGGTCTGTGTTCATTAAAAATAGAATATCTTAGACTCTCGTAACCTAAATCTTGAATGGTTGATATCAGTTCTAAACGTTCTTTGGATTCGTCTCTCAGCTTCTGGTAATCCTCTTTTTCATCCCATAATGGTGATGGATATTCTGGTGATAATCCTAACTGTATATTCAGTTTATTAGATTCTATAACAAGTTCTAATTTTTCAAAAAAATCTTTCTTTGCACTTTCAAAATTATCGTACTCTTTGCTATGTCCAACTATATATGATCGATCATCTCGACCATCAACATAAAATTTTCCATTTTTCTGATAAAGATGAAATGCCCAAGGAAGACGTTTATTTTCGTCAAATAAAACGTAATGTAAGCTCTCAAAATGACGTTTTTTTATTTCTTGTTCAACTATATATTTCATGTTCTCAATATCAATCATTGATTTATCCCATAATGGAGAGGAATAATACGGAGAAAATCCAACTTTAAGTCCTTTTCTAGTCGATTCTACAAAGTGTTCTAATTTACTTATAAAAGCAGTCTTCGCCTCTTCAAAATTGTCAAATTCTATAGTGTTTCCCATAATATATGACCTGTCATCTCGAAGATTAATCATAAATTTACTATCTTTATAGAATAAGTGAAATGCAAATGGAAGATTTTTATTTTCATCAAACAATACATAATGTATGCTTTCAAGATTCTTTTCTTTAATCTCCTTTTCTACATCATGTTTCATAAATTTAAAATCTAATGTATCTTTCATTTTATTACCTCTTTTAAAAATCCCAATTTTTCATAAAAGGGGGAGTTATTTATTATTCTGTGACATCATCCCAGAGGGGGGATGGATAATATGGAGGGTTCCCAGTTTGAATTTCAAATCTATTTAACTGGACAAAGGTTTCCATTTTTTTGATAAAAAAATATTTTGCCTCCTCATAGTTCTCAAATTCCCATGATTTCCCAATAATATAGGAACGATCATCTCGACTATTAACTATAAATTTATTATTTTTAAAATACAGGTGAATAGCCCAAGGCAAATTACTGTCCTCATCAAATAGTACATAATATAGATTCTCGTATCCATGTTCATGTATAGTTTTGTCTAAGTCGGCTACTAAATTCAGCATGTTAATTTCTGACATAATTACTTAATCCTCTATCATTAGTGGAAAAATATCTTCCCCTCTGTGCATTCTATCTTCTATTTCTTTCCACTCAATGACTAATTTATATAGTTTATCAGTTGAAATAAAGCAAGGTTCCCCAAGACTTTCATCATCCATTTGATAGTATACTTCTGTTTCCTCTTTCCCTATATCAATATTCAGCATATTACCGCCAAAACCAGATGATTCTTTTTGACCAGTAACAACTGCCTCTAATTCTTTATAAATATGGGGGTAAAAATTATGAACCTCAGAATTTAAAAAGTCTGACAACGATTGAAATTTTTGATCTGTAAATTTCAAAACTAACATTATATCATTTTCTTCATTTCCAAAAACCACAACTGAATATATTCTCTTCATTAATCTTACCTCTAAATTCATTTTATTCCATTGGGAATGCTGAGATAATCTTTTTATAAATATAGTCTTATTATATCATAAAAAAGAGAGCGTCTTTCGCTCTCTTTATCACTCAGGCAATTCCACTTTCAAGCTCATATCCGTCGGTTGTAACACTTTCTGAACTGCTGCAAGAAAGGCTAGTCCATTATACGATGGAGAATACTGGAAGGTAATATGGATGACTTTTTTGTCAAAGTTATCGCCATATCTCTCCACATACTGCTTGCTTTCGAGGAAGTAGATATAGTTGTTGAGTTTTTCTTGAAGTTTCAAGAGATGCTCTTCTTCGGTATCTGGAAGCCAAAGATTGCCATCTATTAATAAAAGTTCCAAGTCTGTATCACTCGTTCCGATTGCATCAATTTCTGAAACATCTAACTGAATGAGAGGTTCTTTTATCCAAAATTTTGTGTTTATCAAACGATAAAGTCGATTTATTGCATCACTTTCATTTTTAAATTCGTCTCTTATCCAGATATCTTGGCGCTCATTAACCTCATATACTTTATATTGACTAGATTTCTCATCGTAATAGTATCCCAAAGTAAATTGACCTCCATATCGCTCATCAAGCGCAATATGAAATATCCCCATCTTATCTCTATGTTGATTAATGAAATTTTCCAGTTCTTGTTTTGTCATCAAAATTCCTCCATCATCCCCATATTCAGCATATCAATTTAATTTATGTCTATTTCCTTCCTTCTTCTCTCTCCATACTTAGGATTACTTATACTAAATAAGCGGATTTGTTCTTCTTGAAAAAGGGTATTATAACGGTCAAAATCTCCATTAGCATTAGCCCATGCATTTTTTGATGCAATTCTAGTAACATATGATTGCAAAAGATAATAAAGAATATCTTCCTTATTATCAAATTTTTTCTCAGAATTTATTTTGCCACGTTCGACACCAACAATGTAGTAATAATCGCCCTCTAAATAAATAGTACGCCCTTCCGGTAAGAATAGAGATGGTTTTTCTTCTGTAAATAAATCCGACTGATTAAGATTTGTCTCCCCTATTTTTAATAGTAATTCCATTAATTCTTGCTTTAACTGCATTATTTTTACCTCGGATTCGTCTCTCATTTCTGGTGATCCTCTTTTTCATCCCAGAGTGGGGAGGAATAATACGGTGGTTTCCCTATCTGTACTCTGAATTGATTAGATTTTACAAAATGTTCTAATCTTTCCAAAAAAGCTATTTTTGCATCTTCAAAACTAGTAAACTCTATCGTATTCCCCATTACATATGATCTGTCATCTCGACCATTAATCATAAATTTACCATCTCTATAGAATAAGTGAAATGCCCATGGTTGACTACTTTGTTCATCAAACAAAACATACTGTAAGCTCTCAAAATGACGTTTTTTAATTTCTTGTTCAACTATATATTTCATGTTCTCAATATCAATCATCGATTTTCTCCCATAATGGAGAGGAGTATTCAGGAACTTCTCCATTTTTTATAGTAGCTCTATTTATTTTCACAGTGAGGTCTAGTTTTTCTATAAATTTATTTTTTGCATCCTCAAAATTATCAAAATCCAATTTTTTGTTATAACTTGCTCTATCCATTGTAGCGTAAACAAAATAATGTTCACTAGTAGAATCAAACTCAATTCGAACTTCCCATTCACCTGGTCTATGATCGTTGAAAATACAATATCTCAAACTTTCATATCCCAACAATTTAATTTCTTCCATTAGTTCTTGTTTCTCTTTATCTAAATTTACCATTATTTTACCTCTCTCGAGAACCCTAATTTTTCTTCCCTCTGTATCTTTTTAATCCTCATCCCAAAGTGGTGACGAGTATGGATGAGAAAATCCTAGTTCTGATGCTAAATGCTCAGCGTCAATTGTTTGTTTCAGTATACTCATGAACTTATCTATAGCTTCATTAATAGTATCGTATTCCCAAGTTACTCCAACAACATATGAGCGTTCATCTCTACTATTTATCATAAACTTGTTATCCCTATAAAATAGATGTGTCGCCCACGGAAGATTGCTCTGTTCATTAAATAACTCATATCTCAACGTTTGAAAGTTATTCTTTCTAATTAATATTTCAATTTCCTGCTTTAAAATATCCAAATCCATCTCTATCCCTCTTTTTGTTAGTGATAATTATTGTCCCGGCGTATCCCAAAGTGGTGAGGGATACGGTGGTTTGAAACCTAACAGCACGACGGTTCCTATTATCGCTAGTTTCTTCTTCGTTTCCTATCCCTACCTTTTTTTGTCATACCATTTCGAATTACTCATATATATATAAACCTTTGCCCTTCTCTATACTAGGTGGTTGATTCATTCTAATCTTAGACATACTTGGAATATCATCGGATTTGGTTAAGTTAAAATCGATAAAAATGACTGTTTTTGAATCCTCATTAAACTTTCCTTCTACTGATAAATTATACCCTACAGTAGAAACTCCATTGCTAATAGGCTCAACTGTCATTGTGTTCCAATCAAATTGTATAGACTTTATTTTGGGATGTTTCACCTGTACCCATGCTACGATTTGTTTTTCATGTTCCTTCAACCATGCTAACTGCTTATCTTTTGCTGTGGCAAAGATTGTATTCGTACGCCACTCTTGATTACTCAGTGCAACGGCTCCTACACCTAACAACGCAACCGTTCCTATGATTGCTAGTTTTTTCTTCATTTTTCATCCCCACCTTTTTCGTTATATGATTTAACTTCTTCACTTTAATCATACCATATTCACAAAAATAAATTCCGTGTTTTTAAATTTTACTAAAAATAAGTATCCATTCGGTTCAAATCAAATAAAAAATCCTAAGTCTCATCAACTTAGGATTCATACATTGTCTTCTTTAATCTTTTACAGAAGCTAAGAAATCATCGATATCTTTTCCCTTAATGATTTTAACTTTTGAGCCTCGGTCTTTAAAGATTCCCAATGGTTTTTCAATGATTTTTATAGCTTCGATATCAGAACGACTAATCTTCTTGTCAAAATAAAATTTATCAGATTGAGTAAATCCTAGATTTTGAAAGAATTTCGGATTACTAACATCATCTGACAATATATAAAATGCTTCTTCTGCAATTGCTCTCTTTGTAAAATCGCCATTTTCAAATATATAAAAATGCCCTTTGTATTGAATTTCGTACGCCATTTTATAAAGATAATCCAATTCATGAATATCCACATCTTTAATGAAAATATCAGGTCGCTTTTCCCCAACAATATCGATATACTCTTCAAATCCTTCTTCTTTTTCCCGGCTGACTAACCAAAAGGATGTAGAATCTTTCGCAACTCTATATTTCTTTCCTTTATAAATTCCTTGCATAAGTAACTCTACCTTTCTCCTATTTAGAACTATTCTTCAACAGAAGCTAAGAATTCGTCTATAGCTTTTCCTTCTAGAATTTTAACTTTTAAACCTTGGTCTTTGAAGATTCCTTCTGGTTCTTCAATGATTTTTATAGCTTCGATATCTTTACGTCCAATTTCTTTCCACCACTGTCCTTTATCGTATACTTCAAACCCTAGCTTCTCGATTAATGGGTACTTCTCAATACCAGCGTTTAGCACAAAAAGATCTTTATCAATAAGCTTTCTGTTCATATAAGATATCACGTCAAAAAAATGCCCTTTGTATTGAATTTCATACACTATTCTATAAAGATAATTTAATTCATGGATATCCACTTTTTTGGAGAAAAAAGTATCTGATTCTCTTCCCCATGGATCAACATAATTTTCAAACCCTTCTTCCTTTACACAACTATAAAGGGTAACATCTTTTCCTAATCTAAGTTCAGCATCATACTTCATTTGTTTATAGATTGCGTACATTAATATTCCTCATTTCTATTCGTAAACCGTTTCTCTGAAGTAATAGCCATCTTTATCCTCTACCACAAAAGAGTAGTAATAATTTCTATTAGAGTTACTACCTCCGAAAGATAATTCAATGGTTTTTGATGCTGGAAATGATAAATACTCGTTGATTTCTGGTAAATTGACATCATAATTTAACTCAAAAGAACCATTCATCGAACTATAGTATTTGTCTTTCAGTTTCAATGTTGATAGAAAATCTTTATTTAACGTAATTTTCTGGAATAAGAAGGCTTGTTGCGGCCAAAGTTCGCTAGCCGCTTTTTCATCTGAAAAAGTATACTTCCCATTGTAGTATTCTACCGAAACAACTCTAGTATCCTCTCCAGATTTTCTTTCTGCCTCAATCAATTCTCCTTTAATCGGAGCCCCTTTTTCAGTCCCTGTTAATTTAAGTTCGACAATATTTTCATCCATCAGGCGTGCTTGATAAACGATAAAGCCATTCGGAAACTGTTCAAATAGATCCTCCAAATTCTGGGTTGGATAAACACGACTAACTTCCGTTCCAATTCTGTTTTCTAAGTATGCACGATTATTTCTTGGGTTATATTTCAATAACAAAAACATAAAGAGAAACCCTACGATTAAACACGCAAATAATATTTTCCTAACCTTCATCATCTTGTCTCTTCTATCCTTTTTTACTAGTTTTAAAAATGAATTCATTAATAGACTTATCATACCATATTCACAAAAATAAATTCTGTGTTTTTAAATTGAACTAAAAATAAGTTCCCATAAGGTTCGAATTAAATAAAAAATCCTAAGTCTCTTCAACTTAGAATCTGTCTACTTTATTTTTTAATCTTCAAGAATTGAAAAATTATATTTATTTTTATAACGCTGATTAAAACGAATAACTACATTCATAGGTTCTTTTTTTGTTAATCCATTATCAAAAGTAATTTTTCCCGTTAACTCTTCCCGAAATTTTTGTATCCCAGATACTATTTCATTTGCTATTTTGGAAGTGTCAATTTTAAAGGTAGCAATACTTTTATCTTCCATAAATAGTATTGAGTCGAAAAATAATATTGAAATGTACAAATCTGTAGCAGAACTCTTTGTCAATTTAATTAAAGCATTCTCTAATGATGATCGGATATTTTTAAGATCACTTTGTTTATAAAAATATTCAAACAGTACCTGATTAATATCTGTAGGGAAAACATCTGGAACAAAAGTTGGAGGTTCAATTCGATACTTTTGCTTTCCACGTAAAATATCTTCAACTTCCCCCACTTTAATAGCTTCTAAAATTTTTTCTCTAAAATTCATTTGTTCTCCTCTTCTCTCACTTTATTTTATTCCTATCCTACTAACTCTAGTCTTATCTAATGGGACTGTATTTAAAACTGCTTCAGGAACTCCACCTGAAGTTTCTCCCCCAGGTATCCACAATGAATTTGCTCCTGTCTCATTCCCATATTGTTTATCTGTGTATATACTATTATTCATTTTACTGCTCCAAGAAATTAGCTAGCTCTTTCGACACTACAGAAGTTCCAACTCTATATATATTTTGGCTCTTATTAACTAGTAAGTCTATTCTAAAATCTCTATTCCCATTAATAAAAACTTCAACCTCGATTCCCCCACCAGCATTCTGATGAGTCTTTTCATAATCAATTTCATAATTTATAATTTTGTTATTCTCACCTAAAATATTTTTCTCAATATTTTTTATTGTTTTTTCTATTACTGCAACCACTTCTGGTTTCTTTAACTCCTCATTCATTCGTTCTTTTGATGGTTTATTCATACATCCTGCGATAATTCCAATTCCGAATAATATAGCAATCAATTTTAGTACTTTTTTCATCCCGCGACTCCTTTTTTATACTCATTATTTTTCCTTTTTAATCTGAGACCGTTTCTATGAAAAGAAACCCGTCGTCATTTTTAACCATAATCGAATAATAATACCCACGATTACTATTACTTCCGCCTAACGATACACTCAGCGAATCCGAGTCCCCTAACTCTAAAAAGGAATTAATGATTTCATTTGTTACTTTATAACGTAGTTCAAAATCACCATTCATCATATTGTAGGACTTTTCTTGTAAATCTAGCTTTGATAAAATCTCCCGATTTAAGGTCAATTTCTCAAATAAGAAGCCTCGGTACGGCCAATATGCTGCATCTGTTTCATTTGCAAATTGATACTTTCCATCTTGATATTGAAAGTTTGCTTCAAAGATTTTTTCACTTCCATTATCTCCAATCTTTGAAACTGTGCCGCTAATAGGTTCTCCCTTACTCGTAGCTATCATTTCCACTTTGAATAAGTCATCACCAGCTGTAAAAGACTGTTTTATCTTAAATCCATCCGGAAATTGCTCAAACAAATCCTCTAATCTATTTGTTGGATATACGCGGCTCATTTCTGTTCCAATACGTTTTTCTAAATAGGCACGACTATTTCTTGGATTGCATCCAAATGACAGAAAGATAATTCCTCCGATTATACACGCATATAAAATGTTTTTAAGCTTCATCTTCTTGCCTCTTCTATCCTTTTTATTAGTTCTAAAAACAAATTCATTAATAGCCTTATCATACCATATTCACAAAAATAAATTCGGTATTTATTCAAAATTAATACACAAAAATGCCACTGGTAACCCAGCGGCATCATCCATTATTGTATTTTAATCTCTACAGCCATCCCTTTGCTTTCAAATACTCATCCGGGATACGCAGTTCAATCTCTGCCATGATTTCTTTTAAGTATGTGTCCCAATCCTTTGTTCCCATATAGCTACGCATTTTGCTTTCAAGCGACGCTCCAAATTCATTACGCAAATCAATAGAGAACCCGCATAAACCATTATCGTAATTAAATTGAACCCAATAGTAGTCATATACCCTGAATACGAGACGTAATATATAATGATTTGGGACATCAACCAATTCACAAATGGTTATTTCAGTAACTCTATCTCCAAAATAACGCTCAACTCGTCCAATTAACTCCAGCGACTATTTAAATTTATGTGCCTTATTCCTTTATTTTTGAAGTCCGTTCTTTATAATCCCATCAGAACTGAATCCTAATAAGGTTGATTCATATTTCTGTATTGTATCAGAATAATCATCCAAATCAGATAGCCACTTCCGAATGTTTCGTAATTTTACAACAGCCCAATAGAAGAATTGATTAATTCTGTTCGGCAAATAGGGAATATCATATTCTCGATGATTGCTATCCACATAATAAAGGCGATTCGACGTTGTATCCAAGTTGATTTTTTGTGGTTCTTTGGAATCAATTGCAAAAAACGGTGATAGCCCTTCTTGTTGGAATAGGGCTTGTAACGTGTTCGAATCATGTCCCAAAGCTTCAATTTTTGGGATCAGTGAAAAATCAACATCTACGAATGCGTTTTTAACAAAGAGAGCAAAGTATAGTTGTGCTAATTGCTGATCTAGAATTTTACAATACTCTGAAATACTTCCGCGTTCGCTAATAAATATAAAGTAAGCATCTGATTCTGAAACTAAAGAATAAATAATATCTACACCATCATAAACTTGAATACTCTCTGGTTTAGCTACAATTTCAACATTACCTACAAAATTTTTCAGGGTAATGATATATTTTTTTTCAAACATTATAATCTCCTTAAATATCCATATTTGATTAATTTTCTAATAATAGCTGACTCATCTGAAGGAATTGCATTTATTAATTCAACAAACGAAGGATCCAACCTGGACTGTGTCCCTCCTCCAATCTGTTCGAACCAAGGTGCTATTTTACCCTTCAAAACTGGTAATTCTGATAATACTTCATACTGATGATAATTTTCAAAATCAGAATTAGGTGACATAGACCGCATTTCTTTAGATTCTCCAATCTTTCCAAAGTAATATCCATAATCATGTCCGAATCGGTCAAGTTTCTCTCCAGGTTGAAGAACAACTTTCTGAAACTCTCCATTAAGAAAACCATCAACATTAGGATCCCCATTTTGCCCTGGCCAGATTTCAAAACCTGTTTCTTGATTAAAATATTTTGGATTATCAAACACAGTCTTATTTTCGAGATACAACTTAGAATCAATCGCTCTATCCCATGACATTAATTTCAATCGGTCTTTCACATCGATACCTGCTTCTGCATACTCATGCCATTGAAGATATCGTTGACGATCTATCGGATCCATAGCATTAAGGGTTTGTTGAAATCCTTCTTTTTCAATATACTGCTTAAACTTTGAACTTTCTCTCGCCGTCTTACTTGCTTTTATATTCTCCATTACTCGATTTTCTATTTCAAGTGCTGATTCAACTTTTGGCACAGTCTTTCCGTTCAAACTAAAGTTCTCAACTGCTTTAGCAGCAGAGTATCCACCAATAAAGTTTCCTATCAAGTTCATCAGCTGTGCGGTTTCTTCGTTTCCACCGAGAAGCTTTGTACCATGATAGGCTGCTTGCCCAGTTGCTATAGCTCCGACTGTCCCCCAGAAGAACTGAGAGATTCCTTGGGCAATACTTTGCGTCTGCGCAATCGGTATGAACACCCCTGTTGTAAGACTGAAAATTTGCCCCAAACTGTGGTATAACTCACCATTGCCTAAAAAAAGTGTATCTCGAATCGGATTCATCGCAAAGGATTTTCCGTCGCCAGACAATCCATAATAAATATTCTGTCCAGCTTCGATAGAATTTGAAGCCCCATACATGAACATAGCCATTGCTCCATATTTGAAAGCTGAAGTTACAATCGGCCACATAGTCCCACCCGATATTACTAGAGCAGTAGCACCCGCAACCATCGTTAAGACGCTAAAAACAAGATTCATAACTCCTTGCTTGCCTCGTTCTTCTGCGTAGATTGATTCTACACGCACTTCTTCCCGATCTCCCGCCTCTTGAATCTGTGGCATATGATCGTTCAAAAAGGTCGCAGATTGTTGCACAGCTAACATGAATCGATTCATTGACGGCAACTGACGAAAGTCTCCTACTTGATAACTTCCCATACTGCGGTCTCTACTCGAATGCTCCGCTAATAAACTCTTTGTCGCTGCTAACAATTCCTTAAACGCCTGTAAATCTTGGCGAGCATGCATCTCTTCATATTGCGTAATGGATTCGTCTAGATGACTGATATCCTTCATCAGCTTCTCATACGTGAATTTCGTCTTTGTATGACTAGTTCCCTGGTAATTCACTAACCCTGCGACTCTAAGCTTAGCAGTTGTTAACTGTTCCAACTGTTGTTCGAATCGTTGCTTAGACTTTCCTAGGTCTGAATGAAGCCCTTTATAGACATCTTCAGGCAATTCCGCATGGTTATGCGTATCAATTTGATAGTAGCCATCTTTATACAGTAAGAAACTTGCGATATACTCATTCATTAACAGCGTCAGCGTCTGTATGAATGTCCCATGAACTTCTGTCATATAGCTCTTCGCACTCGTCATCGCTTTCCCTTGAAGCTCACTCTGGTTTGCGAGGGAGGCAATGGACTCTTGTAGCGCATCTAACGCAACACCCCATTGTTGGATGGTTTGATTCGTTTGCCCCTGCATGGAGGTAATATCGTTAAATTTTACGTAATAACTCATTTATCGTCCTCCTAACAGAGTTAGTCCCGACAAAACAAATCCTAGTCCTTTGTCTGTCTGTTTAAGCTCTTGTCCTGTTTCCTCCAACTGAGCAATATCTTTCTCTAACAGCGCATTATAGTTCACTACTAATTGATATAATTCTTCAAATTGCTCCTGATAAAGATCCAGAACTGCAGATTTGGATGTTTTTTGTAGACTAGGTTTATTTACACTCGCTAAGCTATTTTTTGAATTAGAAAGAGAGTTAATACGCATTCCAAAAATAACTTCTGATAATTGAATCGTTCCGTACATATTTCTCCTCCCTTAATTTAATAACTTTTCAATGAAATTCCCAAGATTGTTAATTTGCGCTTGGCACCAACCAATGAAGCTCTGTTGGTCTAATTTTTGATTTTCTAGACGTGTAATCTCATCACAAATCGCATCGTGAAACGCATCTAGTTCTCGTTGGCAAGCGTTAAAGTCTTGCCCGAACCCCTCCCATTGATGCCCAAAGTTTTCCTTTTGCTGGCCTTTCCATTCTGGTTGGTCATCTTTACCCATCACAGAAATCTTTATCTCATGGATTTCGCTTCGGATGTTCCCAACGGATTGTTTTGCCGAACGGAGTTTTGCCAACTTGGCATCAATCGAACTTATCGTTGCGGCAGCTTCGGAAATACTATTATAATGGGAGCTGACTTGGCCTTGAAGGTTCTCAATTTCGCGGTAGTCAATTTTCCCCATAAATTATCCTCCAATGCCGTTAGATTCTTTTAATTCTGAAACATTTCCTTTTGGAATATCTGTTTGCTGCAACATCGCTTCGATATTCTCTAACATGATTTCATTGTCATCATCTGTGTATCCTTCTTGAACTACTTTAAAGATATCTTCATGATTGAAATAGATTAAGCTGTCTCCAACCATTCCTTCTGGATAAAGGCAAGCACCATAATCGAAACGATACACTTGTCCTTTTACAGGCAATGCAATTAACCGAGCAATAATCATCATTTTCTTGACGTTCCCTTTTAGAATAACTACACTCCCCAAAGGTAACATTTTAGCTTCTGACATTTTTTTAACCTCCCTGAATATAACAAACTTTTTTATTATTTCTTTGCATAATTGTCTTTATTATAGCATAAGCACATTCACTAATTCATCCGTATTCCCGCTATAATTCTCAAAATACACAAAAATAATTCATTAACATAGATTTATCCCACGCATAAACCCCCACCGAAAATTCGATGGGGGTTGTATTTCTTATATAAACCTTTGTTACTAGCTGAAATATTGGGTATGAAACGTTAATTTCTATGACATTGTCTCTTCTTCCTGATTCTCTGCCTCTAACAATTCTATTTGCTTCAGATATGCTTTCTTATCCTCTAACATTTGGTGCTCTATCTCTTCTATTTGCCTTTGATAAACTTTATTCATCTGTTCTTCGTTCTGTTCTAATTCAGATAAAAAGGGCTTCGCATGAATAATATCAACATCTCGATATATTGTTAGAATGTAGTCCATTAGATTAGCACGTCTTCTCTTTGCATATGCTAGTTCGCTTTTTATCGCATCTTGCTGTTGCAGATGTTTTTTTCGATTAGCTTGATAGTTCATTTCAAGATCGTGTATTTTGCCTTTAGTCATGATATCTACAACCTCATTTAATTGGATTTTTGAGTTCAATTTTGGGAATTGCTCGTAAAAAATCGGTTGCTGATTTTGCGGTTTTCCCTTCAAACCCCTTTTCTAATTGCTCTATAAGCGTCTTAGAATAATAATGATTAAACTCCTCATTATTTGTTTCTAATTTTGGCTCTAATTCGTTCCGTAGCGCCTCCACTTGCATTTTCCAATTAGACATGATTGCTCTAATTGTAATGATTTCATCAAGCTTCATAAATTCGGCGTAGTGTTCATCTCTAAAAAGGCCGTTCACCAAAGAATCATTATTATATACCATAAATTGTATATTTCTCCTTCCCATCCTTCTTTTACTGATAGATCAAATCCTTTTTGTTGATTAGGCAAATAACTCCCCTTGTTCTCTATCAATCTCTTCTAATTTCTCAGTTGCATAAAATAAAGTATCCGAAAATTTATATATCTTCTTTAAATACGCCTTTAATAATTCTCTATTCAACTGTTCCGTCGATTCGTCCCAACTGCTTTCAAAATCAAACTCATATATTAATTCTTGTAATTCATTAGAATCTAAATAAAATGCAACATTCATTGCTTCATGAGAAGCAGATATTGTTAACGTCTTAACTCTTTGTTTATATTCTTCTAATTGTTTCAACGATTTAGATACTTTATCATCTGATTCTATTCTAGAAAGATGAGATAGGATTAAAATTAGTTCGCTGCGCAATTTAATTCTTTCAGCCCCATTTGTATACAACAGTTTTTCTTGTATCGATTGAATATTCTTTCTCCCCCAGGATATTACTTCTAATTTTGTCTCTTCGATTATTTCTTGATATTCTTTTTGAAACATTGACAGTATATCCTCAAATAAACCATTGCCTCCGCTTCGTTTATCTAGAAAATTTAAACCAAACTTAGAAAATTCAACCACAGTTCCAAGAACTCCCTCTCTGTCCTTAATAATTGAAAGATACTTATCAATCAACTTACTTAATTTTTCCCCAGCTCTTAAATATGCAGGAAAAAACTCTTCCGTCGCTTCCAATATCGTTCCATCTGAATGAATTCTATATTCTCCAAAATCATGCGAACTAGGAGTATCAAATGTAGTGGCAAAATTAAACGGTACTATTACTTTCACCTTTCCTAATTGCTCATCTGTATTTCGATTTAACATTGAAACAATATCAAAAGGATTTACGTAATAAGTTACTTTTTCATTAAGAATTTGGATTACTTCTTCAGAAACCCCTGATTTTCTTAAGCTCTTCAAAGTATCTGGCCCATTGAAAACAACAATTTCACCTATTTGTTTTAATTCTTCCACACTTAGATGGGCTACTCCTTGTACAGAAGCAATCGAACCTAGAGAATGTCCCGTCATATTTAATATTGCATTTGGAGCTTTCTCTTTCAATTCGGCTAATTTTACATGTAAAGCCTCTTCAACTAATCTCCCTTGTTTTGTATAAACATCTTCTATCGTAAAAGGAAGATTATTTCCAATCCAATCATTTAATGAAAACAACCCTATTCCATCACTTCCTTTTACAGCCAGATATGCGTTTTTTGTGTCGCCGTTCAGCTCAGGAGTATCTGTCAAAAAATAAGAATTGAAACCCTCGTCTATATCAGATAATAAACTCTTTTTTTCAAAAATCACTACGTGTCCCGTGCGTTTTGGAGCTGTACGTGTATGCTGATCTTTATGGACATACACGATTCCATTGTTTTCTAAATTCGTGCCTCCTAGGGTTGCCGAAGTTCTCGTTGCAGCTGAAATTGAATAATTCACGTCCTCAGTAAGACTATCCCCTTTCACCCTTCTACTAAAGGAATGCGGACGTCCTTCATATGTACTTTGGGACAAATCTAAATATAAATTATTAAAATTAATTAAGTCCGTCATAAATATAATATCCATTCCCTTTCCATATACGAGGAGGTTCGTTCAACTTTATATTAGACATACTTGGGAGGTCATCTGGCTTATTTAGAGTGAAATCAATATAAATCTCAGTATCTGAAATTTCATTAAAAGTCCCCTTTACAGATAGGTCATATTCTGTTGTAAAGACCCCGTTACTAACAGCCACAACTTCTAAAGTACTCCAATCAAATTGAATTGATTGAAGTTTAGGATAATACAACTGTATCCACTCCACAATTTCTTTTTGATGTTCTTTCAACCACGCTAACTGCTTATCTTTTGCCGTCGCAAAGATTGTATTTGCGCGCCAATCTGGATTATTTAAACTGAACACCGTTACACCTCCTACACCTAATAATGCGATTATTCCTATAATGGCTAATTTTTTCTTCATGTTCCACCCTCCAACCTTCTATACTTGCTTCTTATCATTTAATTGTCTAAAGACACTACTCTTACCAGTATTATAAGATATTTCATTAATTTTTCATATAGTTTTATTAATTAAAATTGACTTATTCTATAACGCGCTACGTTTTTAACGAGTACTCATATTAAGTAGAACACTTATTTCTTGAATCATTGAGATACTATCCCCATATGTATCATTAAACCATATTACGAAGAGAATTTTTTGAGATGTATCAAAAATGATACATTTGCATTTTTTGGTTAATTCCAAAACCAATAAAGATCTATCGTTATGGCATAAATTCAATAATCTAATTAGCGCTTGATAAGTTATAAAAAAGAAGGAATTAAACAAATCGCTTAATTCCTTCCTTGTTGTTTTGCTAATTTAAAGTAAAAGTAGCTTCGGTATTTGGACCTGCGCTCGAGGCTACATAGTCACTAAATTCATTATCACCGAAACAGTCATTTACAAATCGTACATAGTATCTAATCAGTTGATGTGTTTGGGAAAGTTTCGCTTTTAACGTAGAAATCGCACTAGCTTGCATTCCCTCTGCCTCCATCACTTGAATCACGTGATTTAACTCTTGCCCAAGTCGATTCGCGATAGCAGCCACCAGATTCTGACCTTTCACAATCTCATCCAAATCAAAAGCACGGTAAACACCCTCTTCAATAATGGGGTTCAATTGGGGTTCAAGAAGAGCCAACGAATTTTTAACATCTCGAATTTGCCAGATAACATGTTCTATACGCTCCATCGCAGGAACAATATGTGATTGTAGGCCTTGAACACTCTCTTTTGCTCTATCTGGATACAATTGTTCTAATTTTCCCCAGTAAGTCTCAGGAGAAGCACTGGGTTTTACGGTCAAATCGCCTAACAGATTGTAATTATCTTTAATTTCTCGGACATATACGCTCTCGTTAAAATCAGAGCTAATTCTAGTCACTAATTCCTTCAATCTACCCTTTTCTGACATAATCGCTTGAAGTCCACTTATGAGTTTATTCAGTGAATGACTATAGGCATTTTCAACTTTCTTCGCATATTCTGAACTGCGCTTTTCTACTTGTTTATCAAAAGCTTGGAGCACATCTTTTACATCATCAAAAATTCCATGTCGCTCAAGGTATGCCTTATAGTTAGCCGGAACTGTGCCTATTCCTAATCTAGGAGAAACAGTTCCCTCTTCTAGATGTTGACCTAACCACGCATCAATTTGTTCAAAATTCTCTGCTACACCATTGACGAATTCAATTATATTCATAATCTCTAATGTGATTTCAGTAGTATTCTTAGCAATGACTTCTAACACAACTGTTAATGATTCCCTGATTCCATCTAGCTTCCCTTCACGAAGACCTTCCCCTTCAAAGATCGTTATACTATCTTTAAGTAATTTTTGAGTTTCTTCTTCAATTACTTCCCAGGATTTCATCAATGTTGGCGTACTATCTCCCGCGATAGTGGAAACTCCCTCAATTCTTTCATGATGAATTCTCTTCGCCAACTCCCCACAAGATAACTTCAACCTGTACAAATCTGTATTGTATCGTCCATACTGAATTGGCAATCCGTTTACAAGAGCTTCTTGATTAGAATAAAATCTCGTTTTATCAAGTTTTGCTGTGTACGTAGCATCATTCAAAATTTGACGATTTTTCATGATAACTCCAACTGTATCATGAAGTTTAAACAATACATATGGAAGCCCAGCTTCTTTAAAAACTGATTTAATAGATTCGGAAATTTGTTCTTTTCGTTCGTTAAAATTTTCTCCTATTTTATCGTTCTTATTTCTACTTGCCTCTAAAATCCTCACAATATAAGCCATATCTTCTAGTCGATTGGTTATATTTGATTTGAGAATACGTAATAATTCTGGATTTACTTGAATCTTATCTCCACTACTAATCCAGTTTTGATCTGCACTTAGTAAATCCCTGGGTTTAGGGTCAATTCCTTTAACATGAAAATCAACCGTTCCGTCTCCATCAATGTCAATATCCTTCTTTGCAGTCTCCCATACAACATCTCCATTACCATGGATAACCTGCTGCAGCTGATTGAATTTCAAATATGTTAAATCATGTGTATACAGTGCAAATCCATAGTCCAGATGTATCCCGGTAACCGTTGCATTCCCCGTAACCCCACCGATATAATCATAGTTCCCTCGATAGTTCTTAAATTGTTCAGGGTGAGCTCTCATATATGCGAGTTCTTCAGGACTTATCATATTATGAATATCAGGGCCATGAGACCCCATGTTGTCCCATCCATTTTCAATGCAACAAACATTGCAAGAGATTCTCCTAATGAATGTCCTGTTGTAGTAATTTGTGAATTACGGAATTGCTTACGAACCTCTTCTGCAAAACGAAGAGCAGCGGCTGATTGCATTTCAACCACTCTGCCTCTATGATTTGAATCTATATAAGCCATCCTATCGGTATCACCATAACCTATCATCTTTAAGTCAGTTACTTTGTCTCTAATATCATCAGCATTAGTCCCCGCATAGGTGATGATTATTTGAGAATAATCTGGTTGTCCATCAGCCCCAATGGGAGCAACCGCCATCGCTTGCATCCCATTTTCTTGGTTGTCTTCGACTTTTAAGATTTTATATTTACCGATATCAGGATTATCAATATCAAAATTAGCCAATGAATTTACTTTGAGGTCTGGTTCAAAATCTTTCCTAGAGGAATCCAAGTTATATACTCTATTAGATATATTTTTTAGTTGTTCTTCTGTTAACATTTATTTTTCTCCAATATATGTTATCTTTATATTTAACTCTCCGAGTTTATCATTAATTATATTTGGTCTTCTAATATCCTCGAATTTTTCAAGCGGGTCTAACGACATTTTCCCTTCCGATTTTTCTAAAATATTAAGATTATTGAGCACTAAAATAGTTTCTTTTTTTTCATCTTTGTTAAGTCTAATTCTTAGATTATAAGTCCCCGTACTGTCATTCTTTGTAAAACTCAAGAACTCGATTTCTTGGATATCGTAGTTTCTATAAATTCGAGTAGCAATATTATCTTGTTGTTCTTTCGTAATCTTAGGTTTTGAACAACCAACAATTAGAAATGTACTAAACAAAATAGCAACTAACTTTAATATCTTCTTCATCCTTCCGCCTCCTTTATTCTTCTATACTCATTAATTGTACGAATTCATAACCTTCTGCATCAACAATATAACCTTCGTTTGGACGTGGAGATTTTTCGTTTGAGATATACGGGAAGCGAACATATTCTTGGTCGCTGATACGCATTCCCATGAACACCTGTGTCGCCAATTGTCTGTGTAAGGTTACAAGCGTAGAGTAATTCGTCATTAAGTCTTTATAGTTACCCACAAACACTGGCGTAATGCCATACTTAGGCCCTTCTAACAGAAGCTCTTTGAACTGATTTTCTGTGATGTTGAGACTTTGTCCAAGGATTTGGATATCCGGAATGATAATGAGTGATTGAGTATACTCACCAGGTTGCGCCATACGTTCCTTTAAGTTGTCTAAGATGATATTCATTCCATCTTTAGCGCTCAATGTATCGCTGAAACGATGCGCTTCCTTAAATTGATCTAATGGTACTAATCCTAATGGGTCCACAATCACCACTTGAACAGGGGCCGTATATTGTTGCAACTGGTAAGCTAATACTTTGTAGAACTGAGTAACACTTCGAACATTATCACTAACTAAAGAGATGGCTTTATCTAATGTAAATGCAGCTACTTCGACCATTTCTCTCGTTAATCCGAGTAATACTTGATGGTTTCGTTCTGAACGGTCTACTTGAGCTTCCACCATTTCTGGTGTCACCACTTCTGGCAACATCGGAATTGGTTGTGGTAATGCACCTGTCCAATAACGAGACATTTCTTGCGCTTCTGCTTTCACTTGCTGAATCATCGATGAATTATCTTCAGAAGAATACGGCACACACACTTGGAATGAAACGACTGTGTCTTGCTTCATTAATCCGCGACCACGGATATCTAAGAGCACTTGGCTTGTACGACCAACAATACTTGTAACATCACTCTGTTCGAATAAGTAGAGCGCAATTTTTGTTTTAAAGTTTGCTTGTAATTGTACACGCATAGCATTGAAACGAGACATCGTTGTGATGAGGTAAATTCCTAGAGAGGCACCCTCACGCGCTAGAATATTAACGGTTTCGTTAAACGCTTCACTGAAAGTAGCATCACTCACTCCATCAAAACTATCGATTGCAATAAATAGTGAAGGGAATGGTGTTACGGCATCTCTGTTGTATTGTTGTATATTACTTGAACGTGCTTCACTAAGAGCTGCTTTTCGTACCTTCACTTCTTTTTGAAGACGTCGTAATGATTTCATCACTTTCTCATTATCATCTGCTGTAAAGTAGTCCGCCACATGTGGAAAATCCACTAAAGAAATCAATCCACTCGTTCCAAAGTCATATAAATAGATATGCGATTGCTCTGGCGTTGTTTTACGCATTACATCAATCAATGCATTTTGAATAAAGGTAGATTTTCCATAACCTGGACTTCCAACGACTAGAATATGACCACAATCGTTGAAGTCAACTGTAAGCGGTAATTGCGCTTGTTGTTCCGGAATATCTTGATATCCCAATAAAAACTCAGGGTGTTTATTTTCTCCCCAATAATGTTTAAATTGAATATCTTGGATATCTTCCGCTGCAATTCTCTCTTTTAATGGTGGAAGCCAAGGACTTGCGACCTTTGGAAGGTGTAGCGATTCGAATACACGCTTCGCTTCTTGAACGACCGCATCCAATTGCGTTGGCAATCGTTTTTGATTCCCACTCTCATCTAATCCACTTAAGTCTTTATTGATTGCTTCATACTGTCCATTATCTTTAATGGCATACACTGTCGTATCTCGGTGTGTAGAACGTACTGCTTCTGGTTCATAATCGGCTCCACTCCAAGCGCTCTGGAATAATTCATAGATTTCATTATTCCCAACTTGTAGGTATCCTCGACCTGTCTGCGTAATTTCTGCAGCATCTGGCGTTTTAATAATTTCACGCGAATCAGCCACATCTTGTACTTTCAACGCAATCTTAAACTTCGAGTTAGACCAGATTTGGTCATCCACAACTCCGCTTGGCTTTTGAGTCGCTAAGATTAAGTGAATTCCGAGCGAACGTCCGATACGTGCTGCAGATACTAACTCTTTCATGAAGTCAGGTTGGTTCGTTTTCAACTCTGCAAACTCATCCGAAATTAAGAATAAATGAGGCATTGGCTCAGTGGCTACACCCTCTTTAAATAATTTCATGTACTGATTAATATGGTTTACATCATATTCTGCAAATAATCGTTGACGTTTCTTCAATTCTGCTTGAATAGACACTAAGGCACGATTGGCTTGCGCCACATCTAAGTTCGTAATTGCTCCAACTAAGTGCGGTAAGTCCGCAAATAGGTTCGCCATTCCCCCACCTTTGTAGTCAATCAACAGAAACGCCACTTCATATGGATGGAAATTCACCGCTAACGAAGCAATATACGACTGTAAGGTTTCAGATTTCCCAGAACCTGTTGTCCCCGCCATTAGTCCATGAGGTCCATGCGCTTTTTCATGTAAATTCAACATTAATAATTCATCACGGCCACGTAATCCTAATGGTACTGCCATTGTTTGGTACGTATCATTCGTTGCCCAACGATGGTTCATATCTAATGCTTCTACAGAATCAACACCATACATTTCTAAGAATGTGACACTATCTGGAATCGCGTTTCGTAATGTTTGAACATGCGTCACTTGAGCCAAGTCTCTTGCGAATTGTTCTTTGGCTTCAGTGGATAACTTCTCAAATGTCACAAACGGTTTATCCATATATTCGCCATTATGAAGGCGTAATGTTCCTTGACGATTTCCTTTATAATCCACAACAGTGTTTACATGTTCTGGTAGGCTTTCAATCACATCTTCTACAAAAAGATAGCTAATTCCAAGATGTGATAAATCTTCATTGATAAACTCCATAATATTATGGTCTAGCATTAGAGACAAATCCGTAATCACGAATACGTAATGAGGAGTAAATGTGAGTTGTTTATTACTTCCTGCTTGTTCAGCCGCTTGTTTGCGTTCTTTGATCATTTGATAGAGAGACGTTAACAATTGATCGCGACTACGTTGATGATATACAAAACTACGGCAATTAAACTGCTGAAGTTTCATATGCGGTAACCAACGACTCCATTCCCACAACGGCAGTTCTTCTTCACGAAACACTGGAACAAATTGCACATCATGGTAACTATGGAAAGTAGCCAACTGGATAATCGCTTGTTGAACTTGCTCGATGACTGTTCGACGAGAGCCGATATATCCTGTAGGCGCCGATAACAAATCATTAGTAATTGGCAGATTTTCCAAGTATTGATAATGAGCTACTAATTCCGTTACTTGGTCACTGATGGCTTCATTATATTCTGTTAGCTCAGATTTTTTATAATCCACTTTAAAACTTGGAATGATTTTTCCTGTTCCTAGACGGTACGTTAAAAAGTCAAAGTGATGTGGCGTCTTTTCATAGAGACGTCTATCCGTCACCTTCGCCATTTCCATTACAGCTTCAACAGATGGATAGTGATAATTCAACGCTTCTTCCTGCTCTTTAGATAAGTCATAAAGCTCTTTATATTTCTCATTCAGATACGCTTTATAGTTCTCCATCTTTTTCGCTTTCAGACGTTTATTTTGTTTTTTGTCTGAGAAGAAACTGTGGACTGAGGTGATTAAAGTAATCACCGACATCCCCATCATCATTATCATCATTCCGCCATTTCCTGTAAGAAAATGCGTTGCCACCGTAAGCCCAATCATCGCAAGCGGCATGATAATTAATTTTAATAACGATTGCTTCTGCATATTATCTTCAGTTGGTGGCGCTAAGATGCTCACCACATCATCTGGCTCACGTAAAATGAATCGAGGTGAACGGTGAAAATCACTAGTCTTATCCTCTGGTGTATCTTCAAAATCTAACTGCACAAGAGTTGTTTCAATCGGCTCGATACTAGCGATAAAAACTTTTTGCCCTTGAATTCTAATAAAATAGCCACTCGTAGAAAATAGGTAATCTCCCTCACTCATCTGTGCAGGAGTCGTTACCAACTGCCCATTCAAGAACACTTCTTTCTCGGATACAATTTCATATCCTGTAGCATTTGCTTGAATCAATAATTCTTGGCTTTGAGGAATGCTTACCGCATGCAGTTCATCCGGACCAATGGTTAAAGGCTCTTTTGTTAGTAACGTTTGTAAGCTATATTGAAAAACAAATAATTCTGCAACAATCTCATTACTGAATGGAAGGCTATGTTTTCCGTTCGTGTAAATACGGTCCGCAAACGACACTTGTCCATTTTTCACGATTAATTTATCTGCAAATGCATTTTCCACAACAAAATCATCGCTTAGATGAGTTCCCACACGGTAAGCTCTCTCTTTTGAAATGTCGTAGATGGTATTATCTATCTTAATTAAACAAATCATTTACTGCCTCCGTATTAATTTTCTTTCGTTTTTTGTTGTGCTGGTAAATATTGTTTCTTTAACTCTTCCAATTTACCTTTATAACGGTTAATTTCCTCTGTACGTTTTTCAGATGTTAAATTTGGATCACGTTGAACGTCATCAATTTTCTTCGTCAAACTGTACATTAATAATTGTGGATCATCTAAATAACTCGCAATATCCATTGCTTCATCTACTTTATTTTGACCGATCAGTACCCAATATCTTAGGTAATCTTCGTTTGTTTGAGCTGTAATTTTTCCAAGCACTGCTTTTTGTTCATTCGTTAGTGATTCTGTCATAATCACTGAATACGCAACAATATACTTATCTTCGGCAGAAAGAGATTTACTATCGATTGATTTTACATTCGTTACCACTTGTGAATAATCTTTTTCAATAAACGATAAACGAAGGTTTGCGATTTGCGTTTGCTTTGGTTGTACCACAAACAAATTGAAAGCCAGAACGGCTGCTAACACCACTGCAATGACACCTGATAAAATCCCCACCAATTTCCATACAAAAAGTTTTCGTTGAGGTACGCGCACCATTTCTTTGGCTACACGTTCTCTTTCATAGTCTAGATGTTCTTGCATTTTTTCTAGCACTTCTGAAATCGATTGAGCTGCAATAATCTCTTCACAGAATTTATGTCCTTTGTAGAATTCTAATTTTCCTTGAGATAATTCTGTAAACTTAGATTTCAAATCTAGTGTTGCTACAATCATTGATTTGTACTGCTTCAAAAATTCTTCTTCCGATAATCCTTCATAAGGAGGTACTTGCCCTTTAATTCCACGGAAAACAATTTTTGCGATTCCATCTTGTGTAAACACTACATTTTCTGGCGAAAGCGAGTATGTATATACACTTGCCTCTAAGGATGTAAATAATTCCCCTACATTAATTAAGTAACGAAGACGTTCTTCTAATGGTAATGGATAGATTTTTTCGAATTCTTGAGTATTTGCTGTATCCGCATGAATCATATAAGAACTTTCAACTTCTTCAATCGTCAATGGAACAGCTTCTGGAATGCCCACTTGCAACAGCGTTAACGCCATTGCTACATTCCCTTTGAATTCTTCCTTTGTAACTTCAACACTTCTCACGTTCATTCTCTCTCTTTCTATAAAGTTTCGACGATGAATTGGACTCCATCACGTAAAGTTCCAACATCTTCGATTCGTTGCAACGCTGTTAGAACTACTCCTTTATCATGTACACGGATACTAGGACTAACAACATTCAATTCTAATTGGTAAGCTTGTGCGACAATATGTAATAATTCCTTCATGCTAATGCCTACTGGAACTCGTAAATCATATTGCCCATATGCAAACTTTCTTAAATCTAACGTTAAATTAATATACATATTATGCATGATGTGTTTTCCTTTTCTTCAAAAATTGATAAATCGATATCCCACTCATTAATAATCCTAATGCAATGAATCCAACCATTGTTAATGGCGACGTCTTTTCTTCTGGTCTTAACTTCACTCCCTTATTAGGAGTGGTTGCTGACTGAGTTAAGAAGAATTGATCCGTTTCAATCGGATTTAGTTTTTGAGAGTCTGTCGATAAAAAAAGAAGAGCCTTATCTTGCGTTTCAGATAATGACTCTTCTGCCTGTTGTTTTGAAATCATTTGAGACAAAGAGGCATCAAACAGTTGTTTCAGTGTTATGTCTTGTTCGAAATAAGTTTGCTCATTTACATTCGTTTGGACAGGAACATCCACATTGATTTTTAACGAACCGTCTTGAGCCCATACTTTGCCCGTGAGGACAACCATCATGCCAAGTGCAATCATTATGACTTGACTGATTTTTTTCATTGTCTACTCCTTATTATGTTGTTGATAATGTAGCATGCTTCCAACAAATCCAATGACTCCAATAACAGAAATTGCTGCTGTTGAAATCCATGCTGTTGGTTGCTGATTAATTACTGCATGTAACATATTTTCTGCAGGAACGAATGGTGTTAAATACGCTAATACTGGTGAAACATTTCCATAATACGTATCAAATAATTGTCCCAATGCAATAACGTAAATAACAATAAACCCTAAACTAATTAATAATCCATAGGCTTTTAGCCATGACATTAACGCATGGTGCATGAAAATAGCACTTACAGCAATCAGAATTGCCATTCCGATGAGTGCAAATAATTGCTCAGCTGGTAAACTCAATTTCACACCTACCACAATACTTACTAAGGCGCCAATGCCTGCTCCAACACCTGCTAATAAAGCTAAAGGTAAGAGATGTGATTTTGATTCATTAGATAGATAACGATTTGTGTCCAGTAATTGCCAATTGCCGTGTTGTAACATGTATACAAATGCAAGAGTCATCATTGCGATAATCAATACCATTAAGACTCCTGTACGATTATCCGTATGTTGACGTGAAGTGTCTGCTCCGCGTCCGTCTGCTAATGTTCCATCAATTGGATGAGATAGGTAATCATAGACTAATGTATTTGTATTGTTTCCAGACTCCGTATTGGACATTACTTTCGTAAATTCGTTCAAGAATGCCGTGTTCGATTCGAATTCTTTGTTCATCACTTTGTCCATTGTTTCGACAGCGTTCTTGTACTCAGTCCCTTTTGTTTCGAGAGTTTTCACCTCATCGTTTAATCGGCTATATTCTTTTCGAATAGTTTCAGCCACTTGTTGATGAGACTTTGTGTTATCCATCAATGTACGACTTGCTAACATAAGCGTTGATAAGTCTTTGTTCATTGATAGACTCACACCTGTTAAATCAGTGTTATCACGTTTTTCTGAATCTACAAAAATCGGTTTACTTTCAAGAGTTTCTTTAACTTTTTGAGTTTCCGTCACGATTCTTGTAATTTCAGCATTTACATCCTGCATTAGCTTTTGATAAGCATCCATATTTTTCTTTAGAGTGGCTACATCCGTTGAAAGTGTCGCAACTCGTGTGTTCAATTCTTCTGGAATCACAAGTTTTTCTTTAATATCACTTGTTAATGTATTCGTTACTAGATCGACTAAGATTTCATCTAGATTTTCAAATGCCAACTGCGCATATAATGAATCTCCCGCTGGCTGTTTAGGATTTGCTCCATTGTTTGAATATAAGTCTAATCCATAAACGGCCTTCACTTGACCTGCAAAATCAAGATACGCTTTTACATCATTAAATACGGCTGTAGAAATTTCTCCTAAGAATGCTTTAGAATCTGTGAAAACAGTACGTGCATCACTACCGCTATACGTTCTTTGAATCGCTTGAGAGCTAGTATTCACCGTTAGAGTTGCTCCATCTAACGGAGTTAGTGTATCGAATTTTTTAGGAGTCGCATTCCCTGAAGCTTGATAATTATTAAAGGCTTCAATCACTTTATTGGATTGTTGAATACTACTATTTAATGAAGCAATATTATTTAATAACGTTTGTTTTTGTTCATCGCTAAGATGAGCAATTGATTCTTCAGTCACAACATTAATTTTCGATAAGATTGGCGCAAACCAACTATCGCTTGCGACCGATCCACCATTGTATTTCAATTCATAATCTACACGTAATTGCTTGGCAGAAGCATTATACCCTGAAGTCACTTCCACAGAACTACCATTTTGTGAGAATGAGGCTCCTTGCCCATTAATGCGTAAACTTTGAACACTGTAACGACTATCAATGGCTAGAGAGATTTTCTTAATGTTACCAGCAATATCATTCACAGCAATCTGTCCTGAAATCACTTTGTTCTTAATGTCATTTTCTTTGTTGCTAACAAAAGTATCTTGGTTACTTGTTTGTGTTGTTGCTGATGGATTTAGTTTTTGAATAAAATGAACCGTATTTTTTAGAAACTGTTTATCTGCAGCTGATAATGCCATACGATCAATAGTAGCATCATCATAAAGCGTCATCTGTTGAGCGCTTGAAATAAACTTCTTATCAATATTATTACGTAACTCCGAAACCATTAAACCTAGTGTTTTCTTCGTTTGGTTACTATTATCAGCAAACGAGTCTGCTACTGCTTGCTTGATTTTTGCTTTATAGGTTGTATTTAAATAAGTACTAATTTCTTCGTTTCTCTTCTTAATATCCTCAACGAATTCATTCAGACGTTTGTTTAACTCATTTGAGTTTGCTAATACTTGATTCAAATCTTGTCCGTTGCTTAATTCTGGAAGCTTTTGTCCATTTACTTCTTGCATAATCTTCAACGGATCCGTCACCGTCATGCTAGAAATGCCTTTATCATAAACTGCCAATTCACTTTCTCGTTTAGCAATCGATTGAGCCCATGCGTCTTGCAACTCCTTAATTTTAGCAATTTCATTTTCATATGTTTTATCTACGGAAATAATTTGTGTGAACGATGCATTTGAATTCTGAATGATTGTATTAAATCCATTCATCACTTCTGCTGCATTATTCGATGAACTAGAAATCCCTTTAAATTCTTGAGAATATTGCATCAACGGTTCTAACAGCCCAGTTTGAAATTGGTCAACCGTATCCCCTTGATTTTTTACGACTCCAGAAACTTGTTTCTGTGCATTTTTCAGATTGGCGATTACGCTACTAAAATAAATGCGAATAAGATCTTGGTTAAATGCTTGTTTTAATGACGATACTGCCTCTTCTGCTTGTTTCACTAAAACTTGTTTGTCGGCATTTACTTTATATTGGAACAATGCACGTTTTGGCGCTGTTGCTTCTAACGAAAGGGCATCTTGTGAAAAATGACTTGGTAAAATCACCATCACTTGATAGTTCCCATTTTCTAACCCTTTTTCAGCTGTCGAACGAGACACCGTTTCAACTTTGTACGGAGTTGTCTTTGCAAATGATTCAATTAAGATGTTTGCAACTGTTACTTTGTCTCCATTATAGTTTGTCCCACTATCTTCATTCACAACAGCAATAGTGACATCACTTTTAGCTGTCTGCGAGTCTTGAACTGACGTCGAACGATTTGTATTTTGTGGTTTCACCACTCCGAATAATGATAATAATAATACCGCTATTAAAAGAACTCCTGAAAACAGGAAGACTTTCTTATGTTTCATTTTCTTCTCCCTTCAAATTTTTTAAAAGAAAAAGGCGGGATGCGCTCCCACCTTCTTAGGATAGATGGTCTATCCATTATCCATTAGTTTAATCCGAATTTTTGAGATAAAGCTTGGTCATGCTCTTCCATTGCACGAGCAGCTCCAACTAACTGAACGTTGATTTGTTCTAATAATTCAGCAAATTCTTTTACTTTTGGTTTTAATTCGTTAAATTGTCTATCAAAACCTTGGAAAGCTTGTCCTTCCCATTCAGCTGCTAATGTTTGTTGTAAAGCTGATAGGTTAGATAAAATTCCATTTACTTCGTTTGAAGCTTTGCTATATTCACGAGCACGTGTTTGTAACGTCTCTGGAGAAACTTTAATTTGTCCCATGTTAATGAACTCCTTCAGTTATAATATTGATTTTTGTTACATTTCGATAGTATCACATTCACAAATAATTAGCAATATAAAAATAAAAACTTCACGTCGTGTATCAACGTTATTTTCACTTTTCCTATTAGTTTGTTTTCCCTATTTTTAAATTCGCTTTGTTTTCTTCAAACCATTTTTTATATAATTCTACAAAACGTTCTTCATCTAAATCTGTATATCCATGAAATACTACTTTATCAATGTCTTCATGATTAAAGTAAAAGATCTGTTCTGGATTTAATCCAACAGGATATGCAGCTCCTGAATATCCAAAAAATACAACTTCATTATCTTGTTGTAATTGGCAACCTCTACTTAAAATCATCACTTTTTGCTGACCTTCTTTTAAATAGATAATAGATCCAATTGGTAATACTTCGTTCATTATTTAACCTCCTTGATTGATTCTAAAGTAAAATATTTATTTTTATAGAGAGTATCCATAGGAAACATTGCCAACCATGATAGAAATAGAACCAACGCTACCATCGAATTGAGAATTAATATTGATCCGCTAGCATCAATGGAACTTGTCATGTAAAAATAGAAAAGCAATGCGTTTAAAGCAATGAAAAAATAGTATCCAAACTGTCTCTTTTTAACCGCATTAAATACCGCTATATATTTTGTTGCTTGTCTTGGAATTTCATTAGAGACTTTTTTTCTTGAGTAATTAATTACAAACTTTGTCCCTAAATATGCAAATACAAAAGAAAAAATATACATTGCTAACTTCAAAATCATCTCTTGTTGGACATTGTTTTTTTGAACAAATCCACTCAAAAAATCTAAAATTACTTTAGTAAATAATTGTGATGCAGCCGTTATTCCTTCTATTCGTCCTGGCTGTAATGATTTTTGATCATAGTTTTGGTTATTTTTATCGATTTCAACCATTTCTATGCGAACTTGGTTTGTAAGGATTCCAAATCCATAATAACTTGGCGTAACGGTACTAACATCCATAAGATATTTTTTCCCAGTGGAATCGGTCACTACTTTATAGCATATTAGATTCGAGTTCTGTATCATTAATTCTGTCATTTATTATCCTCCAAATACTGATTTTAATTTTTGGATATTTTCAAAAAATGTTTTTCCAAACTCCTCAAATCCATTTCCAATTGTTTCAATAGAGTCTTTTAGCTTGAACGTATTCTGTTTATAGAGTGAATCAAATAAAACACTTAAGGAAACCCCACCAACAATAGCAAGAGTAATCGGATTTGTAAATACTGCAGTAATTAAGCCACTTAACGCCCACTTCTCTACTACATAAGCAAGACCTGTACTGATTATATTAATCCCTACATTTATGAAATAAGCAGTGGATATAGTATGAACAAATGCAGTACCAATTTTTTCTTCTTTCAATTTCAGTAAAAAGTCAAGAAATAAAAAAGCACTATTGATTCCAGTTAATTTATAATCAAATACTTTCCCGATTTTCGCTAAATTTTGAAGACCATAATTATTAAGAACCTTAGATATTGAAAAATCTACTCCATTAGTAAATGATTTTCCAACTTTATTAACTAGTCCGTCTCCAAATGCTTTAGCATAAGCATTCGCATCGAAAGTAATAGTAGTATTATTAAAGACTTTATTTGTAGACATATACACATGAATAAAATCTGATAATCGTGGCATTGAATCATCCAAGGCTGATAAAAATTTTGTCAAAAACTCCTCGGACGATGTAGTAGTTATATTCACCAACAACTCATCTAATTTTATACCTTTTGATTGCTTATAAGCAAAATATTCCAGAATAGCATCAATACCATTCCAAAAGAAGGGCGCCTTAGGATACTTAGATAAATAATTGATTAATTTATATATATCTTGTTCGGTCATAAACCGTCCTTTTTCTATTAATTCTTGCATATGATAAGATGAGTTAGACCATTTTAAATTTACGTAATGGTCCCATTTAGCAAAACGATCGGTGTTTACGATAAACTGGTTTCCCACTTCACTCCATGAATGAGTTGCCTCATTAATTCCTTTTTGGATCAATTGATAAATTTCATCCACTTTAGCAAAAACTGTCCTTGAGTTGCTATTAAAAGATCTTAATTTCGCTAGTTTTTCTTCAAGCAATCGTTTAGTTTCTAGATGGTTGTCTTCAATACGTTGTAAATTCCTTAAATAAGTTGCATTAGGATGCTCGTTTCGAAACTCTAATGACATCAGATTTCTCGATTGATTCGCAAGAGTTTCAGCACGATCAATTTTATCTAAAAGTTCCGATTCTCGTAGGTCAACCGTGTCTACTTCTTCTCGATATTTTTTAGCAAATGACTCACAGCTTTCTTTAACAGCCTCATCTAATAACATACCCGCTTTAATAAGTGGAATTAAAATTTTCTGGGAATATTTTTTCGCAGAGTCGTAAGTAACCCCTGATAAAAAAGGAGAAGACATATGGAACTGTGCCAAGGTCCTTTTTAAGTCGTTATAATGGTTATCTCTTGATTTGACAACTGAACTAACACTCTGATTTTGCCTATCAGAATCTCCAAGATACATATCAATGCTCATTCAAATCCTCCTTTTTATGATGTAATTCTTCTTTTTCTAATAAAAGCTTTTTCCGTTTGAATTCTAGTTCATTTTCAATGTCTGTTAATTGCTTTTTGACCATTTTGTTGAGCTGCTTCTGCTCCTCCATTAAGTTCTCCACTCGTTTGCTATCTCTAGACTCTTTCAAATATATCGCCATTTCTTCTAAAAACAACTGAGATTGTTTTGAGAATTCCAAAAACTCATCTTTTCGAACAGCGTTTTCTTTCGCTTCTATTTTATTTCGTTTAATTTCAGATGATAATTTTTCTTTTCTTCGACGCATTTCATCCATTTAACGTAAACTCCGTCTTTATAAATTCATTTCCTATTTTATCATCTACAGCTTTGAATTCTTTTGTTACACTATTAAGATTTTTTGACATATCTGCAATAACTTGTGCAATCGTATCAGACACCATTTTCGATTGATCAATCACGCGACTAGCCTCATTATTGCCCGCCACAGTTGTGCGATTATCTTTCACAATGTTTGAGACACTTCTTAAATGATTCACTCCTACTGATAATCCTGTAGAAATTTTGTCTGCCCCTGATAAGTCAACTTTTATTTCAACCATCATTATTCTCCCTATATAATTCTCATTCCGTTTTTTATTATTTCATTAAGTATTGACTACAGTATACTATATTTTATAGAAATTTACCTATATATTTCACAGTTCGGCTCTCTCCACACTATTCAGCAGTTTTTCTAATAAAAACAGCTCAAAAGCGTTCTAACTTTTAAGCTGTCCTGTATTTTTTCTAAATGAAGTTGATTAACCTCTTAATTTGCCGTTTTGGCCAAGGTTCTCAGCTTTAATTTCTTGAATAATGATATGAATGTGTTCTGTTGGAGCGCCAGTGTGTTTAGAAACCACTTCTGTCACTTCTTTGACAAGGGCTTCTTTTTGTTCACGGCTTCTTCCTTCAATCATTTCAACATGAATAAATGGCATGGTTGTGCCTCCCTTCGTTTTGAACTAGTTTATATAGTTGCTCTTTGGTTCTATTTTACTCCTAAATGGGAGAGAATACTAGGTGGGGTGCTGGAAAGGACTCACACCCTGTGTAGTCGGGTTCGAATCACACCCTGTGTAGTTGAACTCGGGCTCACAGGACTGACGTCCACTTCCCAGAATATCCGCACGACTGCAAGCAGTCCCTTGCGTTATTCTGGTCCAGTGGTTCAGTCCTGAGCGTTCGCCCTCATATCCTGTATTTCTCTATTAAGGTCTTCATGGTTTTGTTTGAAAAGAGCACGGTGAGGATGGCGGTATTCAATGGGAGTGTGATCATATTTTTCAGGATTCGAAGTGGCATAATGACGGTGAAAGCTTTCCCTGTCATCATATGCACCCAGATTGAATTCAATCCGATGTTACAGAAGATGGTGACGAGCAATACTGTCATAAAGATTTGTTCCCAACTGAGTGGTCTCTTATATAAGAAGTATCCGTAGATGAGTCCTCCGAAAAGGGCTGTGAATGTGTATCCGATGAAGAATTGTCCACTCTCTCCGCTTAAGAAGTTTCCGAGGATATCTACTAGGATTCCCACAAGTGCTGCACGCCATGGTCCCAGCATCACCCCTGCGATGGCTGCTCCGATAAACCCGAAGCCGATTTTTACGTAGAGGCCGAATGTAATTGCCGGCAACATTTCCATCACAAGACGAATGGCTACGACCATCGCCATCACTGTAATA
>CAUSAK010000014.1:0-34103 GCA_963529535.1 uncultured Granulicatella sp.
ATAGTAGTTGGGGGTTTCCCCCTGTGAGGGTAGGACGTTGCCACGCTTTTCAAATTAGAAGGAGAATTTCTGGAAGGAAATTCTCTTTTTTTGTATACTATTTCTATAAACGATAATGGAGATTATAAAATGAAAAAAATAAATTTATGGATTATATGTTTGCTAGGAGTAATACTTACAGCTTGTGGTGATGTTGCTGAAGATAAAGGATTCCAAGAACAGTTAACTCAACAAGAGATACAAATTCAAAATTATCATGTTACTTTAAAACAAAGTGAAATAAAGAAAAAAGATACAACAAGTTCAACACAAGTAATAGCCAATGCTTCCGTATGGAGCGATGGTACAGGATTTGGTACTCGAATTGATAAAACGAATGGAAAAGCAACCAATCAAATCGAAGTGATTAGTGAAGGCAGCAAAGCCGCTATTCGTTATTATCAAGATCCTTGGCAACCAACGCTTTCTGCACAATCGAGTTTACATAATGTTGTTGGATTTTCATATCATAGTGTATTACAATTAGCTCAGGAGCTATCTTCTTATACTTCATGGAAAAAAGATGGAACTTTTGACTATCAAGGAAGTGATACTGCGGTACGTTTAGCGTTATCTTCTATGAATATTCAAGTGCATGAAAGTACAAAAATTATAATTAAGATGAAAGCAAATCGTAATTCAAACTTAATTCAAAGTTTTTCTTTGGTATTAAATGAAGAAGATGAGACAATACAGAAGACTTACGAAGTTATTTTTAACGGAATAAATCAACAACATATGAAAGAATTGCCATTATAAATTAATTTGAGATTTATAGAAACTATTTCAAAAAAACATTTGCATGCAATATATGGATTTCTTGGAAAAGACTACTCATATTCCTGTTTTTTTGTTACAATAGGAATGGATAAATTAAATGAATTGCGAGAAATGGAAAACATTTTGTAGACATGCGAGAGGGAGAATGCTTGCATTCTCCTTTTTTTATGAAGATTGGAGGTAAGAAAATGGGAAGAATTATTTCAGTTGCGAATCAAAAGGGTGGCGTTGGTAAAACAACAACAACTGTGAGTTTAGCGGCTTCTCTAGCAAAACTTGGTCAAAAAGTGTTAATTATTGATAGTGATCCTCAAGGGAATGCAACAAGTGGATTAGGGGTGCAAAAAGCAGAGTTATCCTATGATATTTATGATGTTATTGTAAATGAAGTGAATGTTCATGAAGTTGTTGTACCAACTAGTCGAGAAAATTTAATGATAGTACCTTCAACGATTCAGTTAGCCGGAGCTGAAATCGAATTAACAAATCAGATGCATCGTGAGCAAAAGTTAAAACAAGCTTTAACAACGATTCGTGATGAATATGATTATATTTTTATAGATTGTCCTCCTTCTTTAGGACATTTAACAATGAATGCATTTACGGCTAGTGATACAGTATTAATTCCTGTACAATGTGAATATTATGCATTAGAAGGATTATCTCAATTGATGAATACTATTACAATGGTTCGTAAACACTTCAATCCACAATTAAAAATTGAAGGTGTTTTACTGACGATGTTTGATGCACGAACAAATTTAGGCAATGAAGTCAAAGATGATGTCATTAAATATTTCAGAGAAAAAGTATATCGTACGATTATTCCAAGAAATGTTCGTTTATCAGAAGCACCAAGTTATGGACAAGCCATTGTGGACTATGATCCACGTTCAAGAGGAGCAGAAGTGTATCTCGAATTAGCAAAGGAAGTGTTATCAAATGGTTAAAAATCAAAAATCAAAAGGCCTAGGTCGTGGAATTGATGCACTTTTTGGTGGGAATTTTGATAGTATTGAAAATTTAGAAACAGTAGATACGACGAAAGAAAAAGTTGAAGAACTTCGAATTAGTGAAATTCGTCCAAATCCGTATCAACCTCGAAAAGAGTTTAATGAAGAAGCGTTACAAGAATTAGCCGAATCGATTCGTGAACAAGGAGTTTTTCAACCGATTATCGTGCGAAAATCAAGTATTAAAGGCTATGAATTAGTAGCAGGAGAAAGACGATTACGAGCTTCTAAACTTGCTGGGAAAGAAACTATTCCAGCTATTATTCGTGAATATAGCGAAGAAATTATGATTCAAGTAGCCGTTGTTGAAAATCTGCAAAGGGAAGATTTACGACCAATCGATGAAGCATTAGCCTATAAAACATTAATGGATGCGTTAAAATTAAATCAAGAAGAAGTGGCAAAAAAAATCGGGAAAAGTCGTCCATATATTGCCAACTTCCTTCGATTATTATCATTACCATTGGAAGTTCAAACACAATTACAAGAAGGACAATTATCAGTAGGTCATGCTCGTGCATTATTAGGATTAAAAAAAGCAGATAAAATAATTCCTGTATCTAAAAAAGTCATTGAAGAAGGAATGACCGTTCGAGCATTAGAAGAATTTATTCAGACAATGAATGAGCCTATTGAAAAAGTGAAGAAAATCAAAAAGATTCAAGAAAAACCAGCTTATATTGTGGAATCTGAAGAAAGATTAATGGATAAATTTGGAACATCTGTCCAAATCACTCCGAAAGGAGAACGTGGAAAAATCGAGATTGAATACCTTTCTCAAAAAGATTTAACTCGTATTTTAGATGTATTAGAAATTGAATTAGATGATTAGGAGTGAATAGAATGGCTGTAACAGAATATACACTTGGGGATAGTGTTGAAATGAAAAAACCTCATGCATGTCAAACCAATTCATGGACGATCATTCGAATGGGAATGGATATTCGTATCAAATGTAATCATTGTGGGCAAATGGTCTTAATGCCAAGACGAGAATTTGAACGCAAAATGAAAAAAGTAACTTTGAAAAAAGAAAATAATGAATAGAAAGAGTGTGAAAAATACATGGCGTTAACAGCAGGAATTGTTGGATTACCAAACGTTGGGAAATCAACATTATTTAATGCAATTACAAAAGCAGGAGTAGAGGCAGCAAACTATCCGTTTGCGACTATTGACCCAAACGTTGGGGTAGTAGAAGTTCCAGATGAAAGACTTCAAAAATTAACAGAATTAGTAAAACCTAAAAAGACAGTTCCAACAACATTTGAATTTACAGATATTGCAGGGATTGTAAAAGGAGCTAGCCGCGGGGAAGGTTTAGGAAATAAATTTTTAAGCCACATTCGTCAAGTAGATGCGATTTGCCAAGTTGTTCGTTGTTTTGAAGATGAAAATATTACACACGTTGCTGGTAAAGTAGATCCAATTGCGGATATTGAAACGATTAATTTAGAATTAGTATTAGCAGACTTAGAATCAGTTGATAAACGAATTGCTCGTGTTGCTAAAATTGCCAAAACAAAAGATAAAGATGCAGTAGCAGAATTAGCAGTTTTAGAAAAAATCAAACCAGTATTAGAAGATGGTCAATTAGCACGTACGATTGAATTTACAGATGAAGAATTACCAATCGTGAAGGGTTTATTTTTATTGACAACAAAACCGATGTTATATATTGCTAATATTTCAGAAGATGATGTAGCAGAAGGTGGACATAACCAATATGTTCAATTAGTAGAAGAATATGCTGCAAAAGAAGATGCAGAGGTAGTCGTTATTTGTGCACGTGTAGAAGAAGAAGTTGCTGAATTAGAAGAAGAAGAAAAACAAGTATTCTTAGAAGAAATGGGAATTGAAACTTCAGGTTTAGATATTTTAATTCAAAAAGCTTACCATTTATTAGGATTAGCTACTTACTTCACTGCTGGTGAACAAGAAGTTCGTGCGTGGACTTTCCGTAGAGGAATGAAAGCTCCACAATGTGCGGGAATTATTCACTCTGATTTTGAAAGAGGATTTATTCGTGCTGAAACTGTAGCTTATGCTGATTTATTAGAATTTGGAAGTATGGGTGCAGCAAAAGAAAATGGGAAAGTTCGTCAAGAAGGAAAAGAGTATATCGTACAAGATGGCGATGTTATGCTTTTCAGATTTAACGTGTAATCATCATTGTGGGGGATTGAATCATGACAGAAAATCAAACTGAAGTAAAAAAAGTAGATGTTGCTACATTACGTAGTCAATTAACGAAAAAAAATGAACAATATATTTTACAATTAGAACGTTCATTAAAAGAAGTTCCTGTGTCTAAAGCTAAAATCACTTCAACTTTAGAAGAAATTTTACCGGTTTTAGTGGAACAACAAAAGAAAGGCTTAACAGCTCGCCAATTATTTGGAACAGTGACTCAATATACTCAAACTGTGTTAGAAGGACCAAAGAAAGATCCAACAGTTAAATCTCCGGATTGGCAAATTGCAGTAGATGGTGGGTTAATGGTAGGAGGATTCTTTGCATTAATTGCAGGAATCACCTTATTCTTGAATCCCGAACAATCTGAAGCAATGGGAGTTATCTCATTAATGATGAATTTTATTGCAGGTGGATTAGCGTTATTAGCGTTATCTAAAGTAACTCCGGATATTAATCAACCAAAAGGCAAACGTGGTTATATTCGTTATTTAGTAGTGAGTTCATTAGTGATGCTTGCATGGTTAGTCATTGTAATGGGAACACAATTATTGATTCCAACAAGTATTAACTATGTCTTCCCAGCCATCGTGTATTTATTTATCGGTTCAGGTTCTCTTGTTTTAAAATGGTATTTGAAAAAAACATTGGATATTCGTGGCGGTATTTTATAAGATATCTGTTTACTGATAAAGAGATGTTGTTGTGGGCGTAGAAATGAAAATTTTCTTGCTCACATTTACTATATAGGGGGGATATGATGAAATCATTACGGAAAATTTTATATTGGTTCATGTTTTTGATGGTATCTCTATTCTTTTTTACTTCAAAAATCGAAGCTAAAGGTAAAAATTTAATTGTTAGTCAATATCATATTGATGCAAGTGTAAGTGCGAATGGTGATGTTCGTTTTAAAGAAGAAATTACATTTCAAGCGACTGGAAGTTATAATGGCATTTTTTATAATCTAGATTATTTAGGAGAAGAAGAGCCTAAAGATGTATCTGTTGCTTTTAAAACGAGCGATGGCGAAGTCGTTCCATTAGCTAAAAGAGATACAGGAAATAATAGTACTTATTATTCAGAAAATAGTGGAAAGGTATTGAAATTTAAGGTTTTCTTACCTTTTGCAAATGATTCTAGAACAGTTGTTTTTAATTATACGATTCCTCATATGATTAAAAATTATCGAGACACTGCTGAATTAAATCGAAGAGTTGTGGGACAAAACTGGGAAATTAATCAAAAAAATATTCGTATTCATGTAAGCTTACCAGAAGCTGCTACAAAAGAAACATTACGAGCTTGGGGACATGGTGGAAGTGGTGGTAAAGTAGAAATTGACCCAGATTATAAAGGAGCTACTTTTACTGTAAAGAGAAATCAACCAGGAAATTTTGTAGAAACACATATGATTTTTCCAACACAAATCACAAAGGATAATCCTGTGACAGAAAATACGGATGCCTTCCAAAGAATTATAGAAACGGAAGAGAGTCTTGTACAAAAACAAGTAGAAGAACAACAAGCGAAGTGGACAATTGTTGGTTTTGGAGCAATCATTAGTCTGATTTCAGTAGTATGGGCATGGTTAAAAGGCTATTTAGCAAATAAACAACGTCTAGCCAAAGTTCCATTTGTTCCTGAACATTTATTTGAATTACCTCAAGATATGTCTCCTGCAGTGATGTCAGATGCTATTTATAATGGAGTAGATATGGATGATTTTAGTGCAACCGTAATGAATTTAGTTCGTAAAAAAGTAGTAACCTTAACGAGTGAGGAGCCTTATATTTTGGAGTTGAAAGATTCTTCGAAACCTTTACTGCCTCATGAACAATTATTAATAGAGATTTTATTTGAAAAAATCGCAAAAGGAAATCAATTAGATTTAGCGGATGTTCAAGACTATGCAGAAAATTGTCCACAGAAATATGCAGATATGATGCAAGATTGGTTTGACCAAGTAGCGCAGGATGCAGAAGAATATAGTGCTTATCGCCTAGAAAAAGGAGAAAAAATTCCAGCAGCAAAAGCAGCTCCTATTTTAGGACTCTTAGGTAGTGTCTTAATTGTTGTCAGTGTATTTTGGGCAACGAAGGATCTACTATCACTCATTATAGCAGTAGCGATTAGTGTTGTTATCTATTTGATTATTTTGCGTTTAAGCTTAATAACTTCTAAACAAAGAAGTCTTAAAGGAGAATATGAATATCGCCGTTGGGAAGCTTTTCGTAAAATGTTAGTCGATATTTCTAGTTTAGATAGAGCTGATTTACTAAGCATTCAAATTTGGGATCATATGCTCATTTATGCGATTTCTTTAGGAGTGGCTGAACAAGTCATTGAAGTATTAGAAGAAAAATTCCCTGAGTGGATTCAAGAAAGTGTATTCTATTCACCAACTTATGGTTGGCAAATGGCTGTCTATCATGATGTTTTACAAGATACATTCTTTGATAGTTACAATTCAGCAATGGATGAAATTGGTTCAAATTCTGATTCACCAAATAGCGGTGGTTTTGGTGGAGGATTTAGTGGCGGAAGCTCGTTTGGATCTGGTGGAGGATCCGGCGGTGGAGGTTTCTAAATGCCTCATGATAAATAGATAAAAGGAGTAAGTATGTTAAATGAAATGATGTTTCGACCAGTCGTTAAACCTGAAGTGGTCGAATATATGAGAAAAAATCAACGTTTCTTTCCTGGTAAATTAGGAGAGCTAGAACAAATGGCGAATGATTTAGGAATTCCAATTATTCCTCATGAAACAGCGATATATTTAGATTTCTTATTAGGACTATATCGTCCAACTCACATTTTAGAAATTGGAACTGCTATTGGTTTTTCTGCTAGCTTAATGGCGCAATATGTACCAAAAGGAGGTTCTGTGACAACGATTGACCGATATGAATTAATGTATTCAAGAGCAAAAGAGAATTTTAAAAAATTAGGGATTGATGATATTGTCACTCAAATTGAGGGAGATGCAGCACATGTATTACCAACATTAGAACAACAATATGACTTTATTTTTATGGACAGTGCAAAAGCGAAATATATTGAATTTTTCCCTCATTGTATGAGAGTGTTAAAAACTGGTGGAGTACTTGTGGTAGATGATATTTTCCAAGGTGGAACAATTTTACAAGATGAAAGTGAAATTCCACGAAAAGTTCGAAAAATTCATCGCCGGCTAAACCTATTTTTAGACTTTGTTCAAAAAGATGAGGCGTTGAAATCCACTCTCGTTCCATTAGGAGATGGCATTATTATGATTCAAAAGTTAGAAGAAAAAGATTATTTTCCGATGGTTGAAGCGTTACTATAAAAATTTAACCTTGAAAGGACTTAGAAATGAAATTACTAACAATAGCAGTTCCTTGTTATCATTCACAAGAATATATGCATTACTGTATCCAATCATTAGTGACAGGTGGAGATTTAGTAGAAGTCTTAATTATTAATGATGGTTCAAGTGATAATACACAAAATATAGCAGAAAAGTTTGAACAACAATATCCAGGCATTGTCCGTGCGATTTCTCAAGAAAATAAAGGACATGGTGGTGCTGTAAACACTGGTATGCAACACGCAACTGGAAAATATTTTAAAGTTGTGGATAGCGATGATTGGGTCGATGTCCGTGCTTATTTAAAAATTTTAGAACACTTGCAACAATTAGAAGAAATACAAGAAGAAGTTGATGTTGTCATAACAAATTTTGTTTATGAAAAAGAACAAGCTCGAAGAAAGAAAATCATGAGATATCAATCTTCATTCCCAGAAAATAAAATATTTACTTGGGATGATGCAAAGCCACTTCGAAAAGGAAAGTATATGATGATGCATTCCTTAATCTATCGACTAGATGTTTTAAAAAAATCAAAATTACAATTACCAGAACATACTTTTTATGTGGATAATTTGTTTGTATTTATTCCACTACAGTATTGTAAAAAATTGTATTATATCAATGTTGATTTTTACCGTTACTTTATCGGACGAGAAAATCAATCGGTTAATGAACAAGTGATGATTCGCAGAATCGATCAACAAATTAAAGTGAATCAATTATTAATGGAAGCTTATCATAGTGATTGGGAATATCCAAAAGTTTTAAATAATTATTTATTGAATCATTTAGAAATTACAACATTGATTTCTTGTGCCTTATTAAATAAAGCAGGCACACCAGAGCATCAAGAGAAAAAGAAAGTTTTATTAGAAAAATTAAAAGAAAGTAATCCTCTTGTTTATAAAGAAATTCGTAAAAATGTAATTAGTAAAATTGCGATGAACGACAATGAACCTGCTAGACAAATGTCGAATTTAATTTATACAGTCACTCAAAAAATATTTGGATTTAATTAGAAAATCCCCAACGATTAGAGATAATGAAGTGACCCCAAAAAGTTAGACTTTTTGGGGTCACTTCATAAGTCTCTATTGTTGGGGATTTTGATTTGAATTCATAGTAGGTTCAGTTGAAATTGTATATTCAGGTAGATGTACTATAGGCGGTGCAATAATGTTCCCATTTTCATCAACTCCGTTGTTGCTTAAATTTCCTTTAAATTCAGGAAAATCACACACTTCAGGGATACCTGAGATTCCACCGCTAAATTCAGGGACTTCTACTATAGGCGGTGCAATGATGTTCCCGTCTTCATCAACCCCGTTGGTGCTTAAATCTCCTTTAAATTCACGCAACTCAGGTTGTACTAGCGGGGTACCTTTCTTAGTAGCTTCAGTTGAAGTTGTAGTTTCGCTCTTATGATTTATATAGCCAACTAAACAATATTCTTTTGTAAGAACAAATGGAGGGCTTGTTATTATTGTTTCACTTTGTGCCATCACGTTTCTTAAATTGTACAGAGATGTCGCAGAAGCTGTGATTAATAAAATCATCCATACTTTTTTCTTATGATATTTAATCATTAAAAAGGCTAAAATGATTAATAATCCAGAGACACTTAAAATAGAAACTGATTTCTGTGTGCCTGTTTGAGGTAAATTTTGTTTCACCTGTGCTGTAATCACCGTTGTTATAGATGTTGACGGAGGAGTTAAAGTAGTTTCACTGATTGTATTAGGTTCAAATTTTTTAGTTTGTTCTTCTGTTGTTTCTGGAATTTTACAATTGTGCTTTGTATAGATTAAAGTTATGAAAGATGTATCTTCTGGTAATTCTTTTTCTGAATTTACTTTAATAATTTTTTGGATTTGTTCTTGGCTCAATGTATCTACATCGACAGCGTTTTGTTGAGCATAAATAGAGTGATATGTTCCAATTAACAACACTGTTGCAATAAATATGATTGCTAATAAAAGTTTTTTCACCATAATTATCTCCTTTTTTCTTTGTGATAATTTTATAAAAATAATTCAGTAGTGTCAAGGAGGTTTATATAAGATTGATTGAATATAATATTCATTTAGTAATTACAACCGTATTAGATATAGAGAATAATTAACAAAACTAAATGGACAACTCCAAAAGTGGCGGACTCACTATGGAGAAGTCTTTTTGTCTATGTTAGAATGGGATTAATGAACTATAAAGGAGAAACATAAGATGGCATATGATTATTTAGTAGTAGGTGCAGGATTGTTTGGCGCAACTTTTGCACGTGAAGCTGCTAATCGTGGATATAAAGTAAAAGTAATAGAAAAACGTTCGCATATTGCAGGAAATATTTATACAAAAGAAGTTGAGGGGGTTCAAGTCCATGAGTATGGAGCGCATATTTTCCATACGAGTGATAAAAGAATCTGGGATTATGTGCATCAATTTGCTACATTTAATCGTTATACAAATACTCCTGTTGCGAATTTTAATGGAGAGATTTATAATTTGCCTTTTAATATGAATACTTTTAATAAATTATGGGGAGTTGTGACTCCGCAAGAAGCATCCGCTAAAATTGAAGAACAACGAGCTGTCTTAAAAGGGAAAACTCCTGAAAATTTGGAAGAACAAGCTATTTCTTTAGTCGGAGAAGATGTCTATTACAAATTAATTAAAGGATATACTGAAAAGCAATGGGGACGTTCTGCTACAGACTTACCAGCTTTTATTATTCGTCGCTTACCTGTTCGTTATACGTATGATAATAATTATTTCAATGATACGTATCAAGGAATTCCAATTGGTGGATATACTCAAATGATTGAAAATATGTTCAATCATGAAAACATTGAAGTGGAATTAAATGTCAATTTCTTTGAGAAAAAAGAAGAGTATTTACAAAGTGGCGTTAAAATTATTTTCACAGGAATGATTGATGAATTTTTTAATTATGAATTAGGAACGTTAGAATATCGTAGTTTACGCTTTGAAACAGAAGTGTTAGACTCGGAAAACTTCCAAGGAAATGCAGTTGTGAATTATACCGATCGTGAAACTCCATATACTCGTATTATTGAACATAAACATTTTGAGTTTGGAACGCAAGAGAAGACAGTTATTACAAAAGAATATCCATCTGATTGGGAAAAAGGTCAAGAACCTTATTATCCAGTTAATAATCAAAAAAATAATGATCTATATTCTAAATATAAAAAGCTAGCTCAAACAGTCCCTCAAGTTATTTTCGGAGGACGCTTAGGCCAATATCGTTATTATGATATGCACCAAGTGATTGCAGCAGCATTAGAAGTAGTCAAACAAGAATTTGAAGAAAAATAAAAACAAGGAGGACGTTTTTTAGAACGCCTCCTTGTTTTACTATAAGGAAAAATAATCGTTTCATAAAAAAAACTAATTGGTATTTTTTCCGAAAGAGGGGTAAAATTTAATTAGAGAATATTTGAACAATGATGGATAGGAATATTTTAGAGCTCCATTAAATTTTTTTTAATAATTGAATGAATTCTTCTATGATTGGAGAAGATTCGGCATTATTTTTTGTAGCTAAACCGATTGGGAAGAACGAGTGTTTATCTTTTAAAGGAATCCAAACTAATTCTGAATCGGTATAATATTGTTGATATTGAGTGGCCATTAAGCAAACAGTATTGAAAGTTTTTACGCTAGATAATACAACTTCCCAATTATCATCCGTATACAAAATATGAGGATGAAAATTAAATTTTTTTGATTGAGTTTCTAAAAAATGTCCTAGTACATATTGATTTGGTAAAGTTGAAAATGATTGTGTTGCTAATTCTTCAAAAGCAATGGAAGAAGATTTTGCAAAAATATGATTTTTGGATACAACCACACTCACATCATAGCCCATTTTTGAGTTTGAAAAAGGTTCTAAATTGATATCAGATGCATATTTTGGGAATGATAAAATCCCTAAATCGATTTTGCCTTCAGCTAATTTTTGTTGTAAATCACAAGAACCACCTTGTACCATGGTGATTTCGACTCCTGGATGGGAAAACATATAATTTGAAAAAAGTGGCATAAATTCCATAGCAAATAGTGTAGGAAGCCCAATTCGAATGGAATTTCTTGCTGTTGATTGAAGCTGATGCATTTTTTGAGTTAGTTCTTCAAATTGATAGACTAATTTTTTCCCTTCCTCATACAGAAACTGCCCACTTTTTGTTAATTGTTTTTTATTAGAATCCTGTATAAATAGATGAGTGGAAAACTCAGTTTCTAGCTTTTTAACAGCTTGAGAGAGAGTTGGTTGGGTAACAAAAAGACTTTTTGCTGCATCAGAAAAGCTGTGATGTTCAACGATGCTAATAAAGTATGTTAATTGTTTAATGTCCATAATCATTCTCCATTCTAAAGATTTGTTATTATTTTAACAATAGTAAGTCTCTTCTTCAATGGAGAAAAATAAAAAATAGGAGGAAAAGTTATGAAAATTGTTATTGCAGGAGCAGGAGCAATGGGAAGTCGGTTTGGAGTGATGCTACACCAAGCTGGACACGAGGTGTTGTTTGTAGATGGATGGGAGAGTCATGTTCAAGCGATAAATGAACATGGACTTCAAGTAAATGATAAGGGAGAAGAAAAAGTTTTTCATATTCCGGCTGTTTTACAATCTGAAGTTAAAGATGATATTCAAGCGGATTTAATTATTTTATTTACAAAAGCAATGCAATTAGATCAAATGTTACAAGATATTCAATCGTTGATTCATTCAGATACAAAAATTTTATGTTTATTAAATGGAATTGGACATGAAGAAATCATTGAAAAATATGTTGCAGCTACGCATATATTATTAGGAAATACAATGTGGACTGCGGGAATGAATGGCCCAGGTAAAGTAACATTATTTGGAAATGGAACGGTTGCTTTAAAAAATTTAGCTCCAGAAGGACTAGAAGATGCACAAGTTGTAGTTGATGTGCTCAATCAAGCTGGACTAAATGCTAATTATTCTGAAAATATTTTATTTGCAATTTATAAGAAGGCTTGTGTTAATGGTACAATGAATGGGCTTTGCACCATTTTAGATTCTAATATGGCTGATTTTGGAGAAACTACAACAGCTCATGAAATAGTGGAAGCGATTGTTGCAGAGTTTTCATTAGTTGCAAAACATGAAAATGTTGAATTGAATGTGAAAGAAATTGTTGATTACATTGAAACAAATTGTTATAATCGTGACACAATCGGTCTTCATCATCCATCGATGCATCAAGATTTAATTTTGAATAATCGTTTGACGGAGATTGATTATATTAATGGAGCAGTGGTTAGAAAAGGTAAGAAATATGGAGTTCCAACACCTTATTGTGCCTTTTTAACATCATTAATTCATTGTAAAGAGCAAATTTTGAAAGCTCATTAGTAAAAGAGTTCGAAAGTGTAGAAATTTGTTGTAAAGTATTTCTGGAAAGTTTCGACAGCTTTTATAAAGGAGTAGACGAAAAGAAAGAAGGGGTTATATGGAAACTCAAGAAAAAATGACTGCAAAAGTCTTTATGAATAAAATTCTACAAGGAACTGCATTAGGGGTAATTATTGGATTAATTCCAAACGCTGTATTATCTGCTATTTTAAAATATTTTAGTCAATATCCAATCGCAGTTCAAATTACACAAATCGCTGTAATTTTCCAATTAGCAACACCATTAATTATCGGTGCTTTAATTGGGATGCAATTTGGATTCAAGCCAATGCCGATGATGGTGACCGCAGGAGCAAGTTTTGTGGCGTCAGGTGTTGTAAAATTCAATCCAGAACTAGGAAAATATGTTGGAGCTGGTACTGGGGATTTAATTAATACAATGTTAACAGCTGCAATTGCTGTTTTAGCATTAATGTGGATTAAAGATAAATTTGGTTCTACTGCAGTAGTGGCAATGCCAATCGTTGTCGGTGTAGGTGCTTCATTTATCGGTTTACAATTATTACCGTTCGTTGCGAAATTAACAGCAGCAATTGGAGCAGTCATTAATGAATTTACTCATTTACAACCAATTTTAATGTCTATTTTAATTGTATGTTCATTTGCATTCTTAATTATTTCACCAATTTCAACAGTTGCGATTGGGTTAGCCATTCAATTAAATGGTGTGTCTGCAGGGGCTGCTGCGATGGGTGTAGCTGTTACAGCAGTAGTATTAGTGGTTCATTCATGGAAAGTAAATAATTCCGGAGTAACTTTAGCGATTGCTTTAGGAGCTATGAAATTGATGATGCCAAACTTATTCAAGTATCCAATTATTTTAGTACCAACTTTAACAACAGCAGTTATTTCTGCAATTCCAGTTGCGTTATTTAGTGTCAGTGGTACTCCTCAATCTGCAGGTTTTGGTTTAGTAGGTTTAGTAGGACCTCTAGCTTCTATTGATGCAGGATTAAATGTTGCATTGGCAGTGGTTGCTTGGCTAATTGTACCAATTGTTGCAGCCTTAGTAACGAAATTTGTTTATGAAAAAGTATTAAAATTATATGATTCTAATGTGGTGTTTAAATTCCAACAATAATATGAATTGATTAAAAAACTGGGCTTTAAGCTCAGTTTTTTTATTTGTGGAAACTATAGGCTAGCGTGAAATTAAAAAGTCATTTATAATAAGGGTACGGTAGTAAAGGAGAAAAAATATGCGTATTCAACAATTAGTTTATTTAGAAAAAATTGCAGAAAAAGGATCCATTAATGAAGCCGCAAAAGATTTATTTTTAACGCAACCAAGTCTATCAAATGCCATGAAAGATTTAGAGCAAGAAATGAATATTCAATTATTAGTTCGGCATAAAAATGGAGTTTCCCTTACAGAAGAAGGTCGAGAGTTTTTAGTATATGCTAGGCAAATATTAGATCAAGTAAATTTGATGGAAGAAAAGTATAAACGTAAAACAAAACGAAAACGTGATTTCTCAGTTTCAGCTCAGCACTATGCGTTTGTGGTACATGCTTTCGTTGAATTAATTCGGCAAGAAGCGGGTGATGAATATCAATTTACGTTAAGAGAAACAGAAACGCAAAATATTTTAGAGGACTTGATGAAATTCAAAAGTGAGTTAGGAATTTTATATTTGAATAATTTTAACCGTCAAGTGATGAAGAAGTTATTTAAAGAGAAAAACTTAGAATTTAAACCACTTTTCACAGCAAAACCTCACGTGTTTATTAGTAGAGATAATCCTTTGGCATCTCAAACTAGTATTACATTGGAAGAATTAGAAGATTATCCTTATTTATCTTATGAACAAGGGGAGGAAAACTCCTTCTATTTTGCTGAAGAAATTTTAAGTACAATGGAACATAAGAAGAGTATTAAGGTAAGTGACCGTGCTACGATTTTTAACTTAATGGTCGGATTAAATGGTTATACGATTAGTTCGGGAATTATTAGTAGTGAATTGAATGATGATAAAATAGTAGCAATCCCATTAGCGGTTGAAGATGAATTAGAAATAGGATATTTAAAACATCATCAAATGGAATTATCACCGGTAGCACATATCTTTTTAGAATTATTAATTACTCATATTCGTGGATATGGATTTGAAGTAGCAACTGTATTAGAATAAATATAAAAACAAGTAAAAGGAGAATGATGATATGAATTGGCAAGATGTTGCATTAAAATGGGAAAAGTTTGAAGGTTTAGAAGATTATTTAAAAACACAATTAGAGAACTTTTCTGAAAAAGAAAAAGAAGAAGCGTTCTATGCTCCATTAGAATTTGGAACAGCAGGAATGCGTGGAATTGTAGGTCCTGGGATTAATCGTATGAATATTTATACGGTTCGTCAAGCAACGGAAGGATTAGCACGATTAATTGAAACATATGGAGAAGAAGCAAAAAAACGTGGAGTGGCAATCGCGCATGATTCACGTCATTTCTCTCCTGAATTTGCATTAGAATCTGCAAAAGTTTTAGTAAAACATGGCATTAAAGCCTATGTGTTTGAAGATTTAAGACCAACACCTGAATTATCTTATGCGGTACGTCATTTGCATACATTTGCAGGAATTATGATTACAGCTAGCCACAATCCAGCAGCGTATAATGGGTATAAAGTATATGGTGAAGATGGAGGACAAATGCCTCCAAAAGATGCGGATGCTTTAACAGAATATGTACGCCAAGTTGAAAATCCACTAGCAGTAGACGTAGTGACAAAAGAAGAATTAGAACAATCAGCATTATTTGAATGGATTGGTGAAGCCGTAGATGCTTCTTACTTAGAAGAAATCAAATCAGTTTCAGTAAATCCAGCTTTATTATCGGATACAAAAGATTTATCTGTTGTTTATACTCCATTACATGGAACAGGATTAATGTTAACAAAACGTGCATTAGATCAAGCTGGATTTACAGGATTACATGTTGTATCTGAACAAGCTGTGCCAGATGGGGACTTTACAACGGTGAAATCTCCTAACCCTGAAGAAGCGGGTGCATTCGAATATGCGATTCGTTTAGGAGAAGAAACAAAAGCAGATGTGTTATTAGCAACAGACCCAGATGCGGATAGAATGGGGGCTGCTGTTCGCCAACCAGATGGAACTTACCAAGTCATTACTGGAAACCAAATTGCAGCGATTTTATTAGATTATTTATTGTTTGCTCATCAAAAAGCAGGGACATTACCAGCAAATGCAGCTGCAGTAAAATCAATTGTATCTAGTGAATTACCAACAGTCATTGCAGAACATTATGGTGCAAAAATGGTCAATGTATTAACTGGTTTCAAATTTATTGCAGAACAAATTAAAAACTATGAAAAAACAAATGCTCATACATTTATGTTTGGTTTTGAAGAAAGCTATGGATATTTAGTTCAACCATTTGTTCGTGATAAAGATGCGATTCAAGCAGTGTTGTTATTAACAGAAGTAGCAGCTCACTTCAAGAGTGAAGGGAAAACTTTATATGATGGCCTTCAAGCTTTATATGAAAAATATGGATATTTCTTAGAAAAAACAATTTCTGTAACAGTTCAAGGATTAGAAGGCCCTGCTAAAATCAAAGCTTTATTAGATGGATTACGTAAAGAAGTTCCTTCTAACTTTGGTGGCATTAAAGTAGCATTGGCGCAAGACTTTGCGGTGAACCAACAAGTAGATGCACAAGGCGTTGTTTCTGAAATTGGATTACCAACTTCAAATGTATTGAAATATATTTTAGAAGATGGTTCATGGATTGCAGTAAGACCAAGTGGAACAGAACCTAAAATTAAGTTCTACATGGGTGTAAAAGCTACTACTCAAGAGGAAGCAGAAGAAAAATTAGCAAAATTCCAAAAAGACTTGGATGCTTATATCTAAAGTGAAAAATTAGAATGAGACTTCTTTGGAGGAAAAAAGGATGGCAGTATCTCTGCGGTCAAACCTAATGCTACAAGGAGAATTCTTTTTCTATACCGAATCTATTTTGTTCGAAGTGGAATTTTTTGGGATTTTTTCTAAAAACCTCTTGCTACTTTGTGAAAAGAGGAGTAAACTAGTAATAGGAAGAATACATTGATAAATAAAGAGACTAGATAAAATAGTTTATTCATTTTGAAGGTATTTAAGTGTGGAAATGATGGTTGACAAAAGGGACTAGGAAACTAGTCCCTTTTGCCGTAAAAAAAGAGTTTGGAAAGTTTGTACAAACTATGAAAACTGGTGTACAATAAATGTAATTATAATGAAAAGAGGGTTATGGAACCATGAAATTCCGTTATCAAGATGATAGTTTAACGCTACATACTGATTTGTATCAAATTAATATGATGAAGACTTATTGGGAAACAGGTCTTCATGAGAAAAAAGCAATTTTTGAAGCATATTTTAGAAAGTTACCGTTTGAAAATGGATATGCGATTTTTGCCGGTTTAGAACGTTTAGTTCACTATATTGAAGATTTAACATTTAGCCAAACAGACTTAGACTATTTAAGAAGTTTAGAGATTTATCCAGAAGAATTTTTAGACTTTTTAAAAAACTTTAAATTTAAAGGGAATATTCATTCTGCTGTTGAAGGAGAATTAGTATTTGCAAATGAGCCATTAGTTCAAGTTGAAGGAACACTTGCAGAATGCCAATTAATTGAAACAGCTTTATTAAATATTATTAATTTTCAAACATTGATTGCTACAAAAGCTTCTCGTATTCGAACAGTAGCAGGGGATGATCCGGTATTAGAATTTGGAACAAGACGAGCACAAGAATTAGATGCAGCGCTTTGGGGAACAAGAGCAGCATATATTGGGGGATGTAATGCGACTAGTAATGTTCGAGCTGGAAAAATGTTTGGAATTCCTGTTTCTGGAACTCATGCGCATTCTCTAGTTCAAGCGTATCGTGATGATTATGAAGCGTTTAAAGCTTATGCTTCTACTCATCGTGACTGTGTATTTTTAGTAGATACGTATGATATTTTACGTTCAGGTGTTCCAAATGCCATTCGTGTAGCGAAGGAATTCGGAGATAAAATTAATTTCTTAGGCGTTCGTATTGATAGTGGAGACATGGCGTATATGTCGAAAAAAGTTCGTCAACAATTGGATGATGCGGGCTTTACGGAAGCTAAAATTTATGCTTCAAGTGATTTAGATGAAAAAACAGTTCTAAACTTAAAAATGCAAGGTGCTAAAATTGATGTTTGGGGAATCGGAACACGATTAATTACAGCTTATGATCAGCCAGCGTTAGGTTGTGTTTATAAATTAGTAGCGATTGAAGATGAAAATGGTGAAATGGTTCCAACCGTAAAAATTTCTAATAATGCTGAAAAAGTTTCAACACCAGGAAAAAAACAAGTGTGGCGTATTACACGTAAGAGTGATGGGAAATCTGAAGGGGATTATATTGCACTATGGCATGAACGTCCAGATGAATTAGAAGAGTTATATATGTTCCATCCAGTTTACACATACATTAATAAAACAGTGACAGATTTTGATGCTCGTCCAATTTTACAATCAATTTTTGAACAAGGTAAATTAGTTTATACATTACCTTCATTAAAAGAAATTAAAGCGTATAAAGATGAACGAGTAGAAGCGTTATGGGATGAATATAAACGTATTTTAAATCCAGAACAATATCCAGTTGACTTATCTACAGAAACATATCAACAAAAATTAGCAAGTATTGAAGCTGTTCGTGCAGAAGTAAAAGAGAAAGCGAATCGCTTAGGGTAACCAGATAGAAAAGGAAATAATTATGAGACCATTACAACAAGAAATTATTGAAACATTAAAAGTACAACCAAAAATTGATGTTCAACAAGAAATTCACAGAACAATTCAATTTTTAAAAGAGTATTTAGTCAAACACTCTTTTTTAAAAGGATATGTATTAGGTATTAGTGGTGGACAAGACTCTACTTTAGCGGGTAAATTAGCTCAGTTAGCGATTGATGAGTTGAATCAAGAATATCCAGAAAAAGAGTATCATTTTTACGCAGTTCGTTTGCCTTATGGAATTCAAGCAGATGAACAAGATGCGATGGATGCCATTGAATTTATGCAAGCAAGCGATATATTGCGCGTGGATATTAAACCAGCAGTGGATGCATCTATGAATAGTATTACAAGTTTAGGATTACCGATTAGTGATTTTAATAAAGGGAATATTAAAGCTCGAGAACGGATGATTGCACAATATGCGATTGCAGGTCAAACAGGCTGTGCAGTGATTGGTACGGATCATGCGGCAGAATCTGTCACAGGATTTTATACGAAATTCGGTGATGGTGGAGCAGATATTTTACCATTATGGCGCTTGAATAAACGACAAGGACGTCAGTTATTAGAATATTTAGGAGCTCCGAAACATTTATATTTAAAACAACCAACGGCAGATTTAGAAGAAGAACGTCCATCACTTCCTGATGAAGTAGCTTTAGGCGTGACGTATGAAGCAATTGATGATTATCTTGAAGGAAAAGAAATTGCAGAAAAAGATTCTCAAACCATTGAAAGTTGGTATATTAAATCAGAACATAAACGTCATTTACCAATTACCATTTATGATGATTTTTGGAAATAATCTAAAAAATAAAACTCTATTAGTTAGTTGATTCCTAGTCTAATAGAGTTTTTTGTACATTAAATTATTGTTCTAAAGGTTGTCCTGTTTTATTCAGTTGAGTAACTTTTGAAAAGAAATCTTCCCTCAGACGAATGAGTAATTGATTCTGGGACGTCTTTTCAAGATGATCTAGAGTTGCGAAGATATGTTTAGCAAGTTCTAAACCATAGACATCATTTTGACGAAGGAAATTACAGGAACGTTCCATGGAAAGAGCAATAAATTGCGTCAATTTCATGCTTAGTTCTGGAAAAGCATTCATCACTTCGAGAGTTTTTTGTGCTAATTTTTCTGCTTTATCATAATGACCTTGAATTGAGTAGTTTTTGACTCCTGATCGAAGAGCTGCGAGATAGTATTCAGAAGCACGAGTGTAATGGTATTCCGTTTGGTTTTTTAAAACATCTAGTAAATGATAAAGCCGGTAATCTAAAAATTCAATCGAAAAATGGGAAATGATAGCAGAAAATACATTCACCTCAACATAGTTCCAGTATTCAACTTTAGTAAGATAAGCTTTGATATATTCCAATTCTTCATAGTCTTTTGGTGTTAAAAGAGAGTCTCCAACAATAGAGGCAATTCCAAATTTACTAACAACACGATTGGCAATAATGAAGTGTTCTGCAATACCAGAATCTTCTAAAGGTTGGTTTAGAAGATCTAGGGCCTTCTTATATTCTCGTTTGGAAACTAAATTAGCTACTTCAACTTGACGTTTATGAAATTCTGAAGGAAACATTTGAGCTCTAATTTTATCAAAAGTCTCTTTATCAATTCCAACATTATCAATGATTTCTTCAAATTTTTGAATTGTAATACGGGATTTCCCTTGTTCAAATTGTCTCAAAAAATGTGGAGTAACTGTCGTTCCTGCAGCTTCTTTTTGAGTAATCCCTCTATCTTCCCGAATTTTTTTGAAAACTAGTCCATAAATACTTTCATCGTTCATACTTATTCCTCCTAAATGTATGCGTTGTTTTCTTGATTATATCAATTGTGTAAGTGTTTTTAAAGAAAAGGTATGTATAGTTTCTTTTTAGGGTTAAAAATATGAATAGATATTCTAACAAGGTAAACATAGTTACGCTTTTAAATTTTTTTTGAAGGAATAGAGTATACTTCAGCTATCAAAATAAAAAGGAGATGATTTCTTATGAAATTACAAAAGAAATTAGTAATGTTAGGAGTTGCTTTAGCAACAACAGGAATGTTGGCAGTATCAAACATGTCGAGTGTTTCTGCAGAGGAGGAAATGTTAAATACAACTGTACTCTATTATCAAGCGAAAGGAAATAAGTTTAAACAATTACTTTTTGAATATGCTTTTCTTTATAAAAATCAAAATAATCCAGATGCTGTTATTGATTTAGGAAAAAGAAAAATTAAGGTCTCAGAAAGATTAAAAGAAGTATCTCTTTCTGAATATGAAAAACGTCTTGGATTGAAAAAGGAAGAATTGGAGAAATATAGAAATGATGCTCTTAAGGAGCTATATAAAGTGGTTAACATAAACGGAATATGGCAAGAAGAAGAGAAAGGATGGCGCTATATAATTGTTAAGGGTAGAATGGGATTCGGTAGCGAAGGTTGGCTCAAATACCAAAACAATTGGTACTATTTAGATAAAGAAAGTCTAATGATGACCGGTTGGGTTCAAGACAATGGTAACTGGTATTATTTAGATGAATCTGGAGCAATGAAAACAGGTTGGTATGAAGTAGGCGGTAAATGGTACTATTCTTATGCTTCAGGAGCATTAGCTGTTAACACAACGATTGATGGCTACACTGTCAATGGAAATGGTGAATGGGTTTAGGATAAACCGATTTTAGATGAAATAAAAAGGATTAGAAAATTAGGTGACTTCGTGTTGCCTAATTTTTTTGTGGACAAAATTGAAAATCGTTAAATAGCTATATTCATTTCAAAAAAAATCTGTTACAATACTGGTAATGACAAGTTGAAGGAGGAAGTGTTATGGATATTAAAATTGTAAAAAATCAGGAAGAAGGAGCATTAGTTGCATTTGAAGTATTTAAAGAAGCCTATGAAAAGGGAGCAAAAGTTTTTGGCTTAGCAACAGGTTCTAGTCCTCTTGGTTTATATGAAAAAATTCGTCAAAGTTCATTAGATTTTTCGGATAGAGTTTCTGTAAACTTAGATGAATATGCAGGTCTATCAAATGAAGATGAACATAGTTATCACTATTTTATGAATGAGCAATTATTTGAAGCAAAACCATTTTTAAACAGTTATTTACCAGATGGTTTAGCAGAAGATATTGATGCTGAAGTGGAACGTTATGAAAAAATTTTACAAGACAATCCTGTTGACTTTCAACTATTGGGGATAGGGAGTAATGCCCATATTGGATTCAATGAACCAGGAACACCATTTACACAAAGAACACATAAAGTAGCCTTGGCACAAGCGACAATTGAAGCGAATAAACGTTTCTTTGAACATGAAGAAGATGTGCCAAGATTTGCTTATTCAATGGGATTACAATCGATTATGGATGCAAAACAAATAGTGTTGATTGCATTTGGTGAAAAGAAAGCACAGGCAATTTTAGATACGGTAAAAGGGGAAGTTACAACAGATGTACCTGCAAGTATTTTACAAAAACATCCAAATGTAACCATTATCGTTGATGAAGCTGCTGCCGCATTATTAACTAGATAATGAAATAGGGTATACATTTACTCGGGAAAAGGTTTGGAAGAAAAAGGAGAGCGATAAGATGGTAAAATTAGTTTTTGCTCGCCATGGCCAGTCAGAATGGAATAAGGCCAATCTCTTCACTGGTTGGGCGGATGTTGATTTGTCTGAAAAGGGGATTCAACAAGCAATTGATGCCGGAAAATTAATCAAAGAAGCAGGGATTGAATTTGATCAAGCCTATACTTCCGTGCTAAAACGTGCGATTAAAACAACGGATTTGGCATTGGAAGCTTGTAATCAATTATGGATTCCTGTTGAAAAATCTTGGCGTTTAAATGAACGTCATTATGGTGGATTAACGGGGAAAAATAAAGCAGAAGCTGCTGAAAAATTTGGAGACGAACAAGTGCACATTTGGCGTCGTTCTTATGATGTCTTACCTCCAAAAATGGATCGTGAAGATGATTATTCAGCGCATGGTGACCGCCGATATGCAAAATTGGATGATTCTGTGATTCCTGATGCAGAAAATTTAAAAGTGACTCTGGAACGTGTGCTTCCATTTTGGGAGGATAAAATTGCTCCAGATTTAAAAGCTGGTAAAAATGTTTTTGTTGGCGCACATGGAAATTCTATCCGTGCGTTAGTAAAACATATTAAAGGATTGTCAGATGATGAAATTATGGGAGTGGAAATTCCAAATTTCCCACCTTTAGTGTTTGAATTTGATGAAAATTTAACTGTGATTGAAGAATATTATTTAGGAAAATAATCTTCCAAAGCTTTGAAACTGAAACGTTATACCCTTAGGACTTATCGATTGAACGGTAAGTCCTTCATTATTTTTTATAAGTATTTTCTTTTGGTTTTAAATTTATGAAAATTCAATTGCCACAATTCCTTGGATTCTTTGGTGGTAGCCGTTTTGTTCCAATCGTAACTTCATTTGCTTCAATTGTAGTAGGGGGTATTTTCTTTGTAATTTGGCCTCCATTCCAACAATTATTAGTATCAACTGGTGGTTACATCTCACAAGCTGGTCCATTTGGAACATTTTTATATGGATTTTTAATGCGTTTGTGTGGTGCAGTTGGTTTACACCATATGATTTACCCATTATTCTGGTATACAGAATTAGGTGGCGTTGCAACTGTTGCTGGTCAATCTGTAGCAGGAGCTTAAAAAATCTTCTTTGCTCAATTAGCAGATCCAACACATGTTGGTCTATTTACTGAAGGAACTCGTTTCTTCGCTGCTCGTTTCTCAACAATGATGTTTGGTTTTCCAGCAGCCTGCTTAGCAATGTATCACTGCGTTCCAAAAGATCGTCGTAATAAATATGCAGGTTTGTTCTTTGGGGTAGCTTTAACATCATTCATTACTGGTATTACAGAACCAATTGAATTTATGTTCTTATTCGTAAGTCCAGTGCTTTATGTTGTTCACGCATTCTTAGATGGTGTAAGCTTCTTTATTGCTGATATCTTAAACATTTCTATTGGGAATACATTCTCTGGTGGGGTTATCGACTTTACATTATTTGGGGTATTACAAGGTAATGATAAAACAAATTGGTTATTACAAATTCCATTTGGTTTAGTATGGAGTGTTCTATACTATGTAGTATTCAGATGGTTTATCGTTCAATTTAACGTTGCAACTCCAGGACGTTTAGATGAAGAGTTATCCGATGATGCAAAACCTGTTGTAGAAACAAAAGATTCAATAAAATAAGATAGTGTTCGTATTATTGAAGCTTTAGGTGGAGCAGAAAACATTGAAGATGTAGATGCATGTATTACTCGTTTACGTGTAGCTGTTCGTTCAGTCGATAAAGTAGATAAAGCGACACTTAAAGCAATTGGTGCGGTAGATGTATTAGAAGTTAAAGGTGGCGTTCAAGCTATCTACGGAGCAAAAGCTATTCTTTATAAAAACAATATTAACGAAATTTTAGGTGTAGATGATTAAGCGTTGTCTTAACACTATCAAGCTAGGGGATGGCTGTCTCCTAGCTTTTTATTTTTTTGAAACACGAGAGTTGAAAAATATGATACACTATCAGTAATGAAAAGGTTAAGGGAGTAAAGATATGATATCTTTTGAGAAAAAAGTCACACCATTAATTGAATCCATTTATGATACATTAACCCCTAATGAAAAAACAATTGCCCAATATTTTTTAAAACACCATTCCTCTGAGGAATCTCTGTCAGCAAAATCTGTATCTGAGAGGTTGTTTGTGTCGATACCATCATTGACGCGGTTTGCACAAAAATGTGGCTATAAAGGCTATCGACAATTTATTTATGACTTCCAAGAAAGTAAAAAAGAAGGACAAATGATTCATAATGATTTAACGAAGACAGTTTTATCGGACTATGAAGAACTACTGTCAAAGTCTTTTTCGTTAATTGATGAAAGCCAAGTGATTAAAGTGTGTGGGCTGTTGAATAATGCTAAACGAGTTTATATTTATGGTCAAGGGAGTTCGGGCTTAGCAGCTCATGAAATGAAATTTCGATTTATGAGATTAGGGATGATTTGTGAGGCGATAACGGATTTGCATACAATGCTTATGAATCGAGTACTTGTTGACGAGAAGTGTTTAGTCATTGGGATTTCAGTTTCTGCGAATGCGAGTGTAGTAGAAGCGGTTCGTCAGGCGAAAAAACAAGGAGCTAAAACCGTTTTAATTACTTCAAAACGTAGTGAAGAAATTGAAAAAGTATGTGACGAATTAGTGTTAATTGCGATGAAAAATGCATTAGAACAAGGAGGTTCCATTTCTCCACAATTTCCAATTTTAATAATGGTAGATATTTTTTACAGTTATTATAAGGAAATTGATAAAGATTATAAGCGTCAGTTGTTTTCTAACACATTGAATGCACTCGGTGAGAAAGAAGATGAATAAGGATAGACTTTAAGAAGGTAACAAACATGAAAACGCTTTGTTTGTTACCTTTTTTTATAGAAAAATAGGAATTTTTCAAAAATCTTTTGGAATCCCTAAAAAACTCTTGACGAGAAAGTGTATTTAGGGTAACCTAAAGCATGGCATAAGAAAATGAATAGAAAGAAAGGAGCTAATCATGATTAAAGTTGAAAATCTTGGAGTATCCTATGCGATGCAGCCAGATGTATTGAAAGACTGTCATGTAGAAGTGAACGGCCCAACGATTTTGGGAATTATTGGTCCTAATGGTGCAGGTAAATCTACCTTTTTAAAAGCAATGTTAGGGTTAATTACACATACGGGAAAAGTGACGTTTGATGGGAAGGAGGCAAGTCAATCATTAGAAAGAATTGCTTACGTAGAACAAAAAAGTAACTTGGATTTTACATTTCCAATTACAATTCGTGAGTGCGTAGCATTAGGGAAAACTGTAAAAATGAAACCATTTCAGCGTTTAAACGCTCAAGATTGGAAAGATGTAGATGAAGCCATCGAAGAAGTTGGCTTAACAGAGTTAGCCCATCGTCCGATAGGAGCATTATCTGGTGGACAATTCCAAAGGGTATTATTAGCACGTTGTTTAGTGCAAAAAGCAGACTATATCTTCTTAGATGAACCGTTTGTAGGGATTGATATGATGAGTGAAAAAGTCATTATGACTTTAATTCGTCAATGGAAAGAAGAAGGCAAAACGATTTTAATGGTACACCATGATTTATCAAAAGTACGTGATTATTTTGACCAAGTTATTTTAGTGAATCGTGGAATCGTTGATAGCGGAAAAACTGAGGAAACATTTGTTCCTGAAAAAATCAGAAAAACTTATGGTGGAGAAGTTTTTATTGCACAAGGAGGAGTAGCTCATGAATAATTTTTTACAAGGTTTAATGAACTATCATTTTGTGCAAAATGCTTTAATTTCTTCTGTTCTAATTGGAGCAGTTGCCGGAATGATTGGATGTTTTATCATTTTACGTGGAATGTCGTTGATGGGAGATGCGATTTCTCATGCGGTGTTACCAGGGGTAGCATTATCTTTTATTCTCGGTATTAACTTCTTCTTTGGAGCACTAGCATTTGGATTATTAGCATCGTTTATTATTGCGTTTATTAATCGAAATAGTGTGGTAAAAAGCGATACTGCCATTGGGATTACCTTTAGTTCATTTTTAGCGCTAGGGATTATCTTAATTGGTATTGCGAAAAGTTCAACCGACTTATTCCATATTTTATTCGGGAATATTTTAGCAGTACAAGATTTTGATTTAGTAATTACAGCAATTGTAGGAATTTTCGTTTTTGTAACGATTGTTTCTTACTTTAAAGAATTACAAGTAACGAGTTTTGACCCAGTCTTTGCCCGTTCAGCAGGATTGAATGTATCATTCTATCATTACTTATTGATGTTTCTTTTAGCATTAGTTTCGATTACAGCAATGCAAAGTGTCGGAACAGTTATGATTGTAGCGTTACTGATTACACCAGCAGCAACAGCGTATTTATATTCGAAGAGTTTAAAAACTATGTTAGCCTTATCAGCAATGTTTGGCTCACTCTCTTCAATTGTTGGATTAGTAGTCGGTTATACGTTTAATATTGCGGTAGGTTCTACGATTGTATTAACTGCTGCAGCATTCTTTGTGATTAGTTTTATTGTATCACCAAAACAAAGGGAAGGTAGGAAAAAAGCATGAAAATCGGGAAATTATTAACAGTCGGTTTATTATCATTGGTTGGTTTTGCAGGATGTTCAACAAGCACAACATCTTCAACTCCAGCAAAAAGTAATGAACCTAAGAAAGTACAAGTAGTAGCAACAAACTCTATCATTTATGATATTACAAAAAATGTTGCTGGGGATTTAGCGGACATTCATAGTATTGTTCCAATCGGACAAGATCCACATGAATATGAACCATTACCACAAGATGTTCAAAAAATTCATGATGCAGACGTAATTTTCTATAATGGAATTAACTTAGAAAATGCAGATGATGCTTGGTTTACAAAAATGGTTAAAAATGCTGGTAAAGTAGCAGATAAAGACTACTTTGCAGTAAGTGATGGCGTTGATGTTATTTACCTTGAAGGAGCAAAAGAAAAAGGTAAAGAAGACCCTCACGCATGGTTAAACATCGAAAATGGTGTAATTTATGCTAAAAATATTGCAAAACAATTAATTGCAAAAGATCCAGAACATAAAGATACTTACCAAAAGAATCTTGATAAATATGTTGCTGAGTTGGATAAATTAGATAAAGACGCAAAAGAACGTCTTGCTAAAATTCCAGAAGAGAAAAAATTAATTGTTACAAGTGAAGGATGCTTCAAGTACTTCTCTAAAGCTTATGGAGTTCCATCAGCTTACATCTGGGAAATTAATACTGAAGAAGAAGGTACTCCTGAACAAACAACTCGTTTAGTTGAAATTCTTAAAAAATCTAAAGTTCCTTCATTATTCGTTGAATCAAGTGTTGATGACCGTCCGATGAAGACAGTTTCACAAGAATCAGGTAAGCCAATTTACTCAACAATCTTTACTGACTCAGTTGCTGAAAAAGGTAAAGATGGAGATAGCTATTTAAGCATGATGAAATGGAACTTAACTAAAATCATTGAAGGTTTAGAAAAATAATTTGGCAGTGCAATAGTATGGTGAACTATAAAACTGCAAATAAGCCAGAGTGTTAAGCTCTGGCTTTTTTGCGTCGAAAAAAAGTGTGTCACATTAAAAAAAGGCATTCTTAGTAGGATGCCGAGAAACAAAAAAGAAAAACGCCAAAATCCCTACTACCGAAAATACAAGAGATAACGTTTTTCTTTAACAGAGGAGAAGGATAACTTCTCTTCACTCAATTATAAACTGATTCAAAGATTAACTCAATAAGTCTAACGCCACCTGAGGGAATCGAACCCCCATTATAAGAACCGGAATCTTATGTGATATCCATTACACTAAGATGGCTAAACAATTTAAGCTTATTTTATCCAAATTTATATTAAAAAACAAGAAGAAACTCTTGTAAAAAAGACTAGAAATGATAAGGGATAGATAGGGAAGAGGGTGTTATGAAAAGAAAGCGAGATAAAATAAGGGACGCAAAAAGTCCCTGATAAAACTAATTTTTTTAAATATTAAACACTTTCATATTGCATTTTACAAAGATTGTTGATACAATATTTTTGTAATTAAAAAAGTTTTCTATGTATAGACAGCTAGTTTTCAGGGACGGTTTTTAGCCCAGTAATGAAATGAAGGGAATCGGAATTATGGATTGTATGACATTGATGCAACTTCTAGTCCCCGAAAGCAATCAATTGTTAAAAATTCGTTTCCAAATTTTGCGAGCGATACAACGAACACAACCGATTGGTAGAAGAGGGCTTGCAAAGCAATTGGAAATATCAGAACGCATTCTTCGGTCTGAAACAGATATACTAAAAGAACAAGGTTTAATTACATATTCTGCAAAAGGAATGTTAATCACGGATTTAGGGGAAGAAACTTATCTAGGGTTAACTTCCATCATTCAGCAATGTATTGAAATGACTGATTTTGAAAAAGAAGTTTCGAAAAAGTTAGGCATCAGATTTTGTAAAGTGGTTGCTGAAAATGAATTGCATAAAGGAATGCAGATTAGTAATCAAGTTCAAGAATTGATGAAATGGATGTTGCCAGTTGAACAATCAATCGTTACAGTAACGGGTGGTAGAACGATGGCAATGGTAGCAGAATATTTTTCAAAAGAGATTTTACAACAACGTGAGATTTCATTTGTTCCAGCTAGAGGAGGAGTGGGCGGTTCCACTGTAATCCAAGCAAATAGTGTTAGCGAGAAGATGGCGACAAAAACAGGAGGAGAACATTTTTCATTATATGTTCCAGAACATGTGAGTAAAGAAACGTATTTACCTTTATTACAAGAGCCATTAGTTTCTCAAACATTGACGATGATGAAACAAGCTAATTGCTTGTTATATAGCGTTGGAAACGCAAGTGTTATGGCTGAAAGAAGAGGGTTGTTACCTCAAGAAAGTCAGTTTATTGCGAACAGGCGTGCTGTAGGTGAAGCGTTTGGTTGTTTCTTCGATGCAAAAGGAAAGGTTGTTTTTAAACTTCCACGAGTAGGTTTGCATCTTAGCGATTTAGAGTCTATTCCACATAGTATTGCGATTGTGGAAGGTGCTCAAAAGGCAGAAGCTTTAATAGCGTATGCAAAATTAGCTCCTATCGATCGAACATGGTTTGTTATTGATGAGAGTTTAGCGAATATGGTTTTGAACGGGGAAACCCGCTAAAAATAAAAAAATTTATTCCTAGGAGGAAAAACTATTATGACAGTTAAAGTTGGTATTAACGGTTTCGGGCGTATTGGACGTTTAGCATTCCGTCGTATTCAAGAAGTGGAAGGATTAGAAGTTGTTGCAATCAACGACTTAACAGATGCTAAACAATTAGCACACTTATTAAAATACGATTCAACACAAGGACGTTTCAACGGAGAAGTTGAAGTATTAGAAGGCGCATTCCGCGTAAACGGTAAAGAAGTTAAAGTATTAGCTAACCGTAATCCTGAAGAATTACCATGGGGAGAACTAGGCGTTGATATCGTTTTAGAATGTACTGGTTTCTTCACTTCTAAAGCTAAAGCTGAATTACACTTAAAAGGTGGAGCTAAAAAAGTTGTTATCTCTGCTCCTGGTGGTAACGATGTACCAACAGTTGTATACAACGTAAACCATGACATTTTAACAGGTGAAGAAACAGTTATTTCTGGTGCTTCATGTACTACAAACTGTTTAGCACCTATGGCTAAAGCGTTAAACGATAACTTCGGAATCGTTGAAGGATTAATGACTACAATTCACGGTTACACTGGTGACCAAAACACATTAGATGCACCTCACGCAAAAGGCGACTTACGTCGTGCTCGTGCTGCAGCAGTAAACATCGTTCCTAACACAACTGGTGCTGCTAAAGCTATCGGTTTAGTAATTCCAGCATTAAACGGTAAATTAGATGGAGCTGCACAACGTGTTCCTGTACCAACAGGTTCATTAACAGAATTAGTAACAGTATTAGAAAAAACAGTTACAGCTGAAGAAGTTAACGCTGCTATGAAAGCTGCTGCAACTGAATCTTACGGATATACTGAAGAACCATTAGTATCTACTGATATCGTAGGTATCACTTATGGATCATTATTTGATGCTACTCAAACAAAAGTAATGACTGTAGGCGACAAACAATTAGTTAAAACAGTTTCTTGGTATGATAACGAAATGTCATACACTGCTCAATTAATCCGTACTTTACAATACTTTGCAAAATTATAATTTAAAATTTTGATATAGCTAATCGTATCGAATTTTTCAGGGCGATGGGAGCATTCGCTTCCTCGCCCTGTTTTCATAATGTGGGTATTATACTCGCTCCAAATCTATAAAACTTAGGAGGCTATTCTATGGCTAAAAAAATTGTAACAGATTTATCTGTTGGAGGAAAAAAAGTATTAGTACGTGTTGACTTCAACGTTCCATTAAAAAATGGAGTTATTACAGATGACAACCGTATTGTTCAAGCGTTACCAACTATTCAATACTTAATTGATAATCATGCTAAAGTTATTCTTTTCTCTCACTTAGGAAAGGTAAAATCTGAAGAAGATAAAGCACGTTTAAGTTTACGTCCAGTTGCTGAACGTTTATCAGAATTATTGAAAAAAGAAGTAACATTTGTTCCGGAAACACGTGGTGAAGCGTTAGAAACAGCGATTAATGGTTTAGCTGAAGGAGATGTTTTATTATTTGAAAACACTCGTTTCGAAGATTTAGATGGTAAAAAAGAATCTAAAAACGATCCTGAGTTAGGCAAATATTGGGCATCTTTAGGAGAGTTGTTCGTAAATGATGCATTTGGTACAGCTCACCGTGCTCACGCATCTAACGTAGGGATTGCTAGTCAATTAGAATCAGCTGCAGGTTTCTTAATGGAAAAAGAAATTAAATTCATTGGTGGAGCAGTAGATACACCAGAACGTCCGTTTGTAGCTATTTTAGGTGGAGCAAAAGTTTCAGATAAAATCGGTGTAATCGAAAGCTTAATTGATAAAGCTGATAAAGTGTTAATCGGTGGAGGAATGGCTTATACATTCTTCAAAGCTATGGGGCGTGAAGTAGGTCTATCATTATTAGAAGTAGATCGTATCGAATTAGCAAAACAAATTATGGAAAAAGCTGGTGACAAATTAGTATTACCAGTTGATAATGTTGTTGCTAAAGAATTTTCAAATGATGCAGTTGCAACAATTGTAGCATCTGATCAAATCCCTGCTGACCAAGAAGGTTTAGACGTAGGTCCTGAAACAGTAGCATTATTTGCTAGCTACTTAAAAGATGCAAAAACAGTTGTATGGAATGGACCAATGGGTGTATTCGAATTACCTAACTTTGCTAAAGGAACAATTGGTGTTTGTGAAGCAATTGCAGATTTACAAGGTGCTACAACAATCATCGGTGGAGGAGATTCTGCAGCAGCAGCAATTTCTTTAGGATATGCAGATAAATTTACTCATATTTCAACTGGTGGTGGAGCTTCATTAGAATACTTAGAAGGTAAAGAATTACCTGGTGTAGCTTCAATTAGTGATAAATAATAAAAAAATAATGGAAAAGACTCACTGAAATGATAGTATCATTTCAGTGAGTCTACTTCATAAAAATTTAGGAGGCATAATTATGCGTAAACCAATTATTGCAGGAAACTGGAAAATGAACAAAAATCCTAAAGAAACTCAAGCGTTTGTTGAGGCTTTAGCAGGAAAATTACCATCATCAGAAGTTGTTGAGTCTGCTGTAGCAGCTCCAGCAGTTGATTTATCTACTTTATTAGCTGCGGCTGAAGGTTCAGAATTAAAAGTAGCGGCTCAAAATTGCTATTTTGAACAAGAAGGTGCTTATACTGGAGAAACTTCTCCAAAAGTATTATCTGAAATGGGAGTTCATTATGTAGTGATTGGACACTCAGAACGTCGTGAATATTTCCACGAAACAGATGCTGATATCAACAAAAAAGCAAAAGCAATTTTCGCAAATGGTATGTTACCAATCATCTGTTGTGGTGAAACATTAGAAACTTATGAAGCTGGTAAAGCTGCTGAGTTTGTAGGAGCACAAGTTTCTGCAGCATTAGAAGGATTATCAAACGAACAAGTTTCATCATTAGTGATTGCATATGAACCAATTTGGGCAATCGGAACTGGTAAATCAGCTTCTCAAGATGATGCTCAAAAAATGTGTAAAGTAGTACGTGATGTTGTAGCGAAAGACTTTGGTCAAGAAGTAGCTGATAAAGTACGTGTACAATACGGTGGTTCTGTTAAACCTGAAAATATTAAAGAATACATGGCTTGTCCAGATGTAGATGGAGCTTTAGTAGGTGGAGCAAGCTTACAACCTGAATCATTCTTAGCTTTATTGGAGGCAGTAAAATAATGTCTAAATCACCAGTAGCGATTATTATCTTAGATGGTTTCGGATGGAGACCAGAAGTAGAAGGTAACGCTGTAGCACAAGCAAAGAAACCAAATTTTGACCGTTATTATAATGAATTTCCTCATACAACATTAAAAGCATCAGGTTTAGATGTAGGTTTACCAGATGGACAAATGGGGAACTCAGAAGTAGGTCATACAAATATCGGTGCAGGTCGTATTGTATACCAAAGCTTAACTCGTATTGATAAAGCAATTTTAGATGGTGAATTCGATACAAATCCAGCATTAAATGGTGCATTTAATCATGTATTAGAAAATGGTTCTGCACTACACTTATTCGGATTATTATCTGATGGTGGGGTACACAGCCATATCAATCATTTATTAGCATTAATTGAAACAGCGAAAGCAAAAGGAATCTCTAAAGTTTATGTTCATGCATTCATGGACGGACGTGACGTGGATCCAAAAGCTGGTCCATCTTACATCAAAACATTAGAAGAAAAAATTGCAGAAGTTGGAGTAGGTCAAATCGCAACTGTATCAGGTCGTTATTATGCAATGGACCGTGACAAACGTTGGGAACGTGTTCAATTAGCTTATGATGCAATTGCACATGCAAAAGGTCCTCAATTCGAATCAGCTCAAGCAGTCATTGAACATAGTTATGCTGAAAATGTAACAGATGAATTTGTAATCCCATCAGTAATTGTTAAAGACGGACAACCAGTTGCGAAAATTGAAGAAAATGATGCAGTTATTTTCTTTAACTTCCGTCCAGACCGTGCTATTCAATTATCAAATGCATTTACAGATAAAGAGTGGACAAACTTTGATCGTGGTGAACATGCTGCAAATGTTAAATTTGTGACAATGACATTATACAATCCAAGTGTTGATGCAGAAGTTGCATTCCCACCAATTCCTATGACAAATGTTTTAGGAGAAGTTTTATCAAAAGCAGGACTTGCGCAATTACGTATTGCAGAAACTGAAAAATATCCACACGTTACATTCTTTATGAATGGTGGACGTAATGAAGAATTTTCAGGAGAAAACCGTATTTTAATTCCTTCTCCAAAAGTTGCAACATATGACTTAAAACCTGAAATGAGTTGTTATGAAGTTGGAGATGCATTATATAATTCTATTCAAAATGATGAAAATGATGCAATCATCTTAAACTTCGCAAATCCAGACATGGTTGGACACTCAGGTATGTTAGAACCAACGATTCAAGCAATCGAAGCAGTGGATGAAAACTTAGGGAAAGTAGTGGATGCTATTTTAGCTAAAGGCGGTACTGCCATTATCTTTGCAGACCACGGTAACTCAGAAACAATGATTACTCCAGAAGGTACACCACATACTGCTCATACAACAGTTCCAGTGCCAGTCATTGTAACGAAAAAAGGTGTTACATTACGTGAAGGCGGTCGTTTAGCAGACGTTGCACCTACAATGTTAGATTTATTGAATGTAGCAAAACCTGAAGAAATGACAG
>CAUSAK010000015.1:0-33954 GCA_963529535.1 uncultured Granulicatella sp.
TTGTAATATACTTGAGGTTGGAAGCTGTTTTCCAACCTCTTGTTTTAGGAGAAAAATATGAAATTTTTAACACTCAATACTCATAGCTGGATGGAGAAAGAAGCAGAAGAAAAATTCAACCTTTTACTTCAAGATATTCTTGATAAGAATTATGATTTGATTTGTTTTCAAGAAATCAATCAGGAAATTACTTCTTCAGAAGTAAAAGTAGATGACTTTTATAAAGCTTTGCCATCTGCAGAACCTATTCACCAAGATCATTTTGTAAGACTTTTGGTGGAAAAATTAGCTGAAAGTGGCAGAAATTATTACTGGACTTGGGCGTATAATCATATCGGTTATGATTGCTACCATGAAGGTGTAGCAATCTTATCTAAAACACCAATTGAGGTCAGAGAAATTTTGGTTTCAGATGTGGATGATCCAACAGACTATCATACTCGCCGTGTTGCCTTGGCTGAAACAGAAGTGGATGGTAAGGAACTTTCAGTTGCTAGTGTGCACCTTTCTTGGTGGGATAAAGGTTTCCAAGAAGAATGGGCAAGATTTGAAACGGTATTGAAAACATTGAACAAGCCTCTTTTGTTGGCTGGAGATTTTAACAACCCAGCTGGACAGGAAGGTTATCAAGCTATTTTAGCTAGTCCATTAGGTTTACAAGATGCATTTGAAGTTGCTAAAGAGAAAAGTGGTAGCTATACCGTTCCACCAGAAATTGATGGATGGAAGGGGAATACAGAACCACTTCGCATAGACTATGTGTTTACGACTAAAGAATTAGAAGTAGAAAATCTACATGTCATTTTTGACGGTAATAATAGTCCTCAAGTGAGTGACCATTTTGGAATTAATGCTCTTTTAAATTGGAAGTAAAAGTAGGAAAAGTGAATGTTAGACAAATCCTGTTGGTGAGAAATCACCGACAGGATTTTTTGTATGTATGGATAATGAAACTCGAACTTTATTAGGATTCAGAGATGTAAGTATTCATAATTGTTTACTAAAAAACTAGTATCCGGTAAAATAAACATTAATTTAAAAAGTGAGGTATAAAGATGTTAAAGAATTTCTTACAATTAACACGTAAACAAAAAATCATTACAATTGTAGTTTATACAGTGATTGCAGCCATTACAATGTATCTTGGGTATAATCAAAGTCAAGCCCCTGTTGTAACTACTAATTCTCTTACAGGATTCCAAAGTGCTCAATTACCTTCAACACCTGATAATTCAATTTTAGGGTGGTTAAATTTCCATAAAATTGGATTAGTATTTGCACCAGTGAGTGTATTGATTTTGGATTACTTTAAAATCCATTTAATTCGTAAAGGGTTTATTCTGAAAACATTACTAAGTGCAGCGTTAATTTTATTATTTGCCTTTTTATTACAAGTAGCATTAGTCATTGTCTTTACAGTTGTGGTATTGGCGATTGCTTTAACTTTTGTCTTCAATGAATTTGGTCCAAGTTCTGGAAGTTATGGCGGTGGTGGAGGTTATTCCGCTCCATCAGGTAATAACGATGCTGCTGCAAGAGCTGAACAAGCTAGACTCGCGAGTGAGCAAGATGCAGAACGTAGAAGACAACAAGATATCGATCGTTACGAGAGAGCAGCTTATGAATACCAAAGCCGTGGCTTAAATCGTGCTGCAGATGAAATGAATCAAAGAGCGAATAATTTGAAATAGACCTGCTGTTCAAAAAGGATTAGAAGTAGAGTATAAGAGTTTATAATACATTTTACTGAAAAAACATTCTCAATTTTATAGGTTTGTACCATAAAATGAGAGTGTTTGTATTTATATTAGTAGGTTACTACATTAATTTGACCTTTGTCATATTCAGCAATAAAGATATCCGCTACATTATCATAGCCTACTTCTTCTAACTTAGACATTAACCATTCTTCAGATTTGCCAATTGTATCTAAAATTTCCGTTTGAATAACACCGTCTGTAATAATTGGATACTTAGGATTTTCATCGCCCATTCTTACAATAATAAATTGACCATTTTGTTCAATTACCGCTCGTTTAACCTCCTTTAATTGGAAGACACCTTGAGAACGTAATTTTAGAGCCACATCTGAAGCAGATAACCCTTTTGTGCGACATGCTTCAGGATCTAATGTTCCATTTTTAATTATCATGACTGGTTTACCGTCAATTAATTGCTTAATAACTGAAATATTTGTGTTCAACCATTTCAATAGTAAGATTAAGATTGTCCAAATAATTAAAATAACAACATACTGAAGAATTGAAATCGAACTATTGTAAATAATCCCACCAATAATTCCCCCGAGAACAAAGTTTTGTACTTGGTCTACTGCAGAACTTGGTGCTAAATTTCCTTTACCAGTTACATTAATGACAAATACTAAAGAGATAAGACCTAAAGCTAACTTAATCGCAATTGTAATAAAAAAGCTCATTATTTTTTAACCTCCACAAGTTCAACGTCTGATTTGTATAATTCCATTTTTTCTAATAAATAACTATCTTTATTAGAATCATTTAAAGCACGATAAAATTGCTCCCCAACCTTGATAATGACTCCATCAGTCGTAGAAGAAGTATTGACATAAATCTTTTCCTTTTCCACCCCTAATTCTTTTGAAACAATTTCAATAAAGTTTAAAGAGTTACGGAATTGATTGTTTGTAGATTGATTACTTTGTAAATTAGAAATTCCCATTAAAATAATCGCAAATAAAGATAAAATTGAAATAATGGATAATTCACGAAATTTACTACCACGTTTATCTTGATAAGATTTAAAAGCGAAAAATGCAGTGACAAAAATCAATACTGCAGAAATAATAACCATTACCCAATCTTGCTGACTGATTTGGCTTAATACATATTCATATGAATAAAATTTCATAACGAACCTCCTTTTTTGAATGTAATTTATTATAAGACATTTGTTATATACGTGCAATGATTTGAAAATAGAAAGAAAGTGTGATGAGAAATGAAGTGTGAAGAAAAAATGAGAATTCTAAAAGGTTTAATGCTATACTATGAGTACGAATGAAAAGATAGGAAGTAGTAAAATGGACTTTATAGAAACAAAGCAAAAGATTGAAGAAATGATGCAAACAGATTATAAAACCTTTGTAACAGCATTAATTAGTATTGAAAAAGATATCAGTAATCAATATGCACTAGATATGATGTACCAAAAATTTATGAATACCGATGAAATGCATTTATTGAATGATGAATTTGATGAAATGATTACGGTAGTTAGAGTGTAAGATAGTTTTAAAACTTAATAATGAATATAAAAAAGGTTGATAGGATATCTCTACCAACCTTTTTATTCAGTGATTTTAATCTAAAGTATACATCGATAAAATTTCGTTAACTAAGAAATCAGTTCTTCTATCAATGTCTTCTAGAGTCCAATTCTCTTTTTGCTCTATTGATTCATTATTATTTGGAATAGACTCATTTAACCATAGTTTTGTTTTTAACCCAACTTCAGAAAGAGACTCTTTTTCTCTATAATCTCTTTTATCTTTAAAACTTTTACTGCTCATTTCTGAATTATATCCAGTTAGAGTTAAGTTTCCAATTTTATGAGTATATTCTTCAAGTTTAGAAGATAAATCGTCTTCATTAACTCCAGATTTAATTAATTCACTTCTCCATAATTTATTTCCTTCAGCAGATTGAGGTAAAATATGCTCTAATGTCCAAATATATGCACCAGAAGAATTTACACTTTCTAAGTTTTCTGGATTTTGTTTAGTAAAGAATTTACTATTTTTTCTTTCAAGTTCTACTAATACAAAACGAGTAGTTCGTTTTGAAGTTGTATAAACTGAGTCTGAAAGAGATTGTCGGAAAAATTCATCGGGTGCTGCAATAGATTTAAAATACTCTTTAAATTTATTAATAATTGTTTTGTCAATGATATCTACATTTTGATAGTCTCTAATACATTGAAGGGATTTAGCTCTAATATTTGATGATTTAGGTCGTAAAATAAAGTTTCTACGTACATAATAACTAATTAAGAAATCTATAAAATCTTCAAAGATATCAATACTAGTTTTATTTTTAATTAATTTATCTAATAAGAATAATACAACTGGTATAACTTGAGTAGATTCTAGAGTAGATAATTTTTCAAGTTTCACAACAGTAGAAGTGTTTAAATTGTTATTGATAGTATTAATCTTTGGATTTAATAATGAAAATAATTTAGCTCTATAAATTAAATCTTCAATATAGTCTCCTTTTTTTTCTGAGAAAATAGTATCGTATGCATTTAATGCTGATCCTCTAGTAATTGAAGATTTTGAAGTATTTTCAAATGTATCATAATTATTTAATAAAAATTGAGTAACCACATCAGAAATAGGTTCTTCATTTTTGTTATTAAAAATATTTAATAATTGATACCATTTATCTATTACTCCAGGAGAATCTCCAGCTTCACGTATATAATAAGATTTAAATAGGTCAATTAGAGTTAACGGAACTCCTTTGGCATTGAATGATGTAAAGATAGTAAATGCATCATTTAAATTAGTAACTTCGATTTTTAAAATATTTGCATCAATTAATTTAGTATAAAAATCAATTAAGTTATTTATCTTATTATCAATATTGTGGTCTTCAAGAATTATGTCTGATTCAAAGAATTTATTAAGAAGATTTTTCTTAATACTTTGATATCTCTTTCCTAAAATTTTATTTTTATGTTGTTTTTTATCAGTTTTAAAATTCATAATTCTATCTATTAAATCAAAATAAATACTTCTATCAGGTTCTAGCAAATTTAATTTGATTTGTTCACTAAAATTAAAACTAACTTTATTAAATTTTTCTTCAAAAGTTAATCTACGTTCTATATCAAATTTTTTTCTTTCATAACGTGTTTTTTGTTCTTTGGACAAAGTAGTGATTTCAGTAGCGTCATTAAGTATGTCATAAATAGCTAAGAAAATTAGAGTAATTGTTGTAAATCTTTGTTGTCCATCAACTATATCATAAGTATCTTCCGAATCATTTTTAGAAGTAATGATAATATTTCCTAAATAGTATCCATCATCTTCATTGATAATATCTTGAATTAATGTTTCTATGTTATCTTCGGACCAAGAATAGTTTCTTTGGTACTCAGGAATATTGTAATTTCCTTTTCCTTCTATGGGCATTAATTCAGAAATTGCACATTTTGTTACTTTAATATCCATAAAAAATCCCCTCCTTATATTTATTCATAGTATATGACAATACGCTTGATCTGTATAGATCTTAATTGATTATAGAAGAAATTTTTTGATTATATTTTTATGATTTTATAAAAGATAGAAAACGTTTTGGAAAATGAGTATACTATTTAACAAAGTAGAAAGAATTGCTTTAGGAATGGGGAACTAAAACTATGACTAATTTAAATTGGATATTTTATCAAGAAATTCCAGTACCGCATGATGTTCAAGAATTATTAATCAGTGGCGAAGTTGCGGAGTGAGTGTTTAAAACAGTTCGTGATGTGGCGATTTTTACGAATAAGCGATTAATTGTCAAGGATGTTCAAGGGTTGACTGGTAGTAAGGTGGAGATTTATTCGTTACCCTATAGTTCTGTGAATATGTGGTCTATTGAAAATGCGGGGATGTTAGATTTCACTTCAGAAGTAGAATTGTGGACAAGGGCAGGTAATATTAAGATTCATTGAAGAGAGATATTAATATTCGCACCTTTGAACGTTTACTCGCTGAATATATTTTGTAAAATAATTTGCCGTGGATGAATGTTGTCCACGGTATTTTTATTAAAAAAGCGTAAACGATTTTTAAGAGAGTTTGTTAGTAGATTTGAAGAAGAACATTACATCAGAAAATCCTTTTATTTATTTAAAAAATGATATAATAATTGAAACAATTACGAGTTTAAAACTAAAATAAAAAATTTATTAAAACTTGAAGCAAAACGTTTGCATTTAATTTAAAAATTGTATACGATACATTTGTAGATGAGAATCATTCTTATTTATTATGAAAACATAGGAGGCTAACATACATGAAAGTTGTAGTAGTTGGATGTACTCATGCGGGTACTGCTGCAGTAAAAACAATTTTAAATGATAACCCAGGCGCACAAGTCGTAGTATATGAAAGAAATGACAATGTATCTTTCTTATCATGCGGTATTGCTTTATACGTAGGAGGAGTTGTGAAAGACCCTCAAGGCTTATTCTATTCTAGTCCAGAAGAATTAGCTTCATTAGGAGCAGAAGTTCATATGGAACACGATGTAACAAGCATCGATACAAAAGGTAAATCTTTAACAGTTAAAGATTTAAAATCAGGAGAAGAAAAAACAGAAACTTTTGATAAATTAGTTTTAACAACTGGTTCTTGGCCAATTCTTCCTCCAATTCCAGGACGTGAATTAGAAAACGTTCAATTATGTAAAAACTATAACCAAGCTAAAGAAATCTTTGCTAAGAAAACTGACAAGAAGAAAATCGTTGTTGTCGGTGGTGGATACATTGGTATCGAATTAGTAGAAGCATTTGCTTTAGAAGGTAAAGAAGTAACATTAGTTGACGGTTTAGACCGTATCTTAAACAAATACTTAGACCCAGAATTCACTGATATCTTAGAAGAAGACTTACGTGAACGTGGTGTTCAAGTTCGCTTAAACGAAATGGTTAAATCATTCGAAGGTGAAAACGGAGTTGTAAACAAAGTTGTAACTTCAGGTGGCGAATACGAAGCTGACATGGTTATCTTATGTGTTGGTTTCCGTCCAAACAACGACTTAGTGAAAGACCAATTAGAAACAATGCCTAACGGTGCTATCATCGTTAACGACTACATGGAAACATCTGTTAAAGATGTATTCGCAGCTGGAGATAGCTGTGCTGTTAACTACAACCCTAACGGAGGACACGCATACATTCCATTAGCAACAAACGCTGTACGTATGGGTGCTTTAGTTGGTAAAAACATTAACGGACACAAAGTTAAATACCGTGGAACACAATCTACATCAGGATTACACTTATTCGGATGGAACATTGGTTCAACAGGTGTAAACGTAGGTAGCGCACCTCACTTTGGTTTAGATGTACGTTCTGTATACGTGGTAGATAACCACCGTCCAGAATTCATGCCAACATACGAAAAAATCTACATGAAATTAGTTTACGAAGTAGGTACAAACCGTATCGTAGGTGGACAAGTAATGTCTAAATACGACTGTACAGCTTCTGCAAACACATTGTCATTAGCAATCCAAAACAAAATGACAATCGAAGACTTAGCTTATGTAGACTTCTTCTTCCAACCAGTATTCGACCGTCCATGGAACTACTTAAACATCTTAGGACAAGCTGCAGTAGAACAAGAACGTGTATTAGCTGAAGGCAAATAATTACATTAAGCAATGAAACAAAAACGACAAGTATCCCAACGACACTTGTCGTTTTTTGCGTTTGCCACTTATAGCGTTTAAAGTCTCGAATCGTTAAGAGAGATTAATCTGAAACAGAAAATAATTTTCATAGTTGCAATCATATAAGCCACAAAGCCGCGGCTTATATGATTAGGAAAAATTGAGACTCTAGGCTCAATTTTTAGCAATGAGATTCGCATTAGCGAAGCTGCTTGCGTCCGGCAACAATAAAAATTATATTCTGTTGAAGAACCATCATAAACGTCCCCACAACAAGGAGAGTGAATAGAAAGAAAAAACATTTTTACCGCAGCAGTAATATAAGCCGCAACAGCAGTGGTTTATATTACGGGAAAATTTGAGACCTTAGGCTCAAATTTTAGTAATGAGATTCGCATTAGCGAAGCTGCTTGCGTCCCAGCAACAGTAAAAATACTTTTTTCTTTCTATTCACGACCATTTTCTAAAAAAGAATAAAGACTACGATTGAATTAGCATTTCTGTTCGTTTCTATGTTACAATGAAAGGGCAGATTATAAGATATAAAAATAGAATAGGAGTTTCAAATGAAAAATAAAATTATGTATGATGAGCAAGATGCAAGAATTGATTACGGTATTATTCTTCCTGTCTTATTATTAGCATTAATTAGTATTGCAACATTATTATCAACCACCTATTTACAAGTAGCTAATGGATCATTGAGAACAGTATTTTTGCAATTTGTTTGGTATATTATTGGAACAGGAGCCATCATTGTGATTATGCAATTCGATTCAGAACAACTGTGGAAATTGACGAATTGGAGTTATGTCATTGGCTTGTTATTATTGGTAGCCGTTTTATTTTTATATGACAGAAATACTGCCGCGGCAACAGGAGCTAAAAGTTGGTTTAGATTTTTAGGAATTTCATTTCAGCCATCCGAAATTGTAAAGATTTTTTATATTTTAAGGTTGGCAAAAGTAGCGACAGATCATAATAGATATTTAAAATATCGTACAAGGAGTACCGATTGGTTTTTATTTGGCAAATTAATAGTGAATGCTTTTCCGGCATTAGTATTAGTTATTTTACAAAATGACTTAGGAACTACTTTAGTATTTTTAATGATACTAGCAGGAGTCATGATTATGTCTGGAATTAGTTGGAAAATACTATTGCCATTAATTATAATAGCTACTTTACTCGGTTCGTTATTAATTTATTTAGTTGTGTATAATCGACAATTATTATTAAATATCGGATTTAAAAATTATCAATTCAGCCGTATTGATTCGTGGTTAGATCCTTATCGTGATCAAGGTGGAGCTGGATTTCAATTATTCCAAAGTTTGAAAGCAATTGGTTCTGGAAAAATGTTTGGAAAAGGGTATGCTGTTTCTGAAGTGTATGTTCCCGTTCGAGAGTCTGATTTAATTTTTGCGACAATAGGTGAAAATTTTGGATTTTTAGGTGGAACTTTCTTGATTACGGTGTATTTCATTTTAATTTATCAAATGATTCGTGTTTGTTTTGATACAAAAAATGAATTTTATTCTTATATAGCAGCTGGTGTCATTATGATGATTTTATTCCACGTTGTTGAAAATATTGGAATGACGATTGGAATGTTACCACTAACAGGAATTCCTTTACCATTTATTTCTCAAGGAGGTTCTTCTTTATTAGGAAATATGATGGGGATTGGGTTAATGATGTCAATGAGATATCACTTCAAGAGTAATATTTTTGGAGAAGAAGAAGGCGAATTTACTCAAGATTCAAGACAACAATTATCAGAAGAAATGTTAAAATCAAAAGTGTAGGGGGAGAAAAAATGATTATTTACAGCCATCCAAAATGTACCACTTGTAAGAAAGCATTAAAATGGTTAGAGTTATACAATATTCCGTTTGAAGTAAAAGATATTCGTGAAGAACATCCAACCGCGGAAGAATTACAAGTCCTTTTCGAAAGAAGTGCATTACCACTAACAAAAGTGTTTAACACGAGTGGAGAATTATATCGAAAAATGGGATTGAAAGATGTCATTAAAACAATGGAAACTTCTAAAGCGATGGAATTATTAGCAAGCGATGGAATGTTGATTAAACGTCCGCTATTAATATCAGATGAGAAAGTATTTTTTGGATTTAAAGAGGAACAATACGAACAATTATTGAAAGGCGATTCAAATGATTAAGTATAGCGAAAATGGTTTATGGATTAAACAAGCAGGAATGCAATATACAGTTGGAATTTCTCCTAAAGGACAAGATGATATTGGAGATGTTAGTTTTGTAGAATTATTTACTCAAGAAATATTAACTACGGAAGATTCATTTATGAGTGTTGAAGCAGCAAAAGCTGTGACAGAATTTGTCAGCCCGTTGTCTGGGAAAGTTGTAGCTTGGCATACAGAATTAGAAGATAATCCTGAAATGTTAAATCAAGTTGATACAGCAGTAAACTGGATTTATGCATTAGAAGAGGTAGATGCTGAAGAATTTACAGCTTTATTAGATGAGGATTTACCAATTGTTTGCGAGAAAAATCATGATTGTAAAGGAAACTAACCAATAAGTTGAAAGTAAATAAAGAGTAAACGTACAAATCAGTTGTTTTCTGAGGTACGTTTACTCTTTTTATATTTGATTTTGAACCGATTGAACAAAATGGTTAAAAATATTTTGCATATTATGATCATTGTTAATCATAGCTTCTGGATGTCCTTGTAGAGCAATAACATAATGATTTTTTTCATTGGATTCAAAGGCTTCGATTAATCCATCTGTACTCCATGCCACTGCCTTGAAGTTAGGTGCAAGTTTTTTAATTCCTTGGTGATGATAAGAATTAATGGCTGCTTTTGTTCCAAGAACTTTTGCTAATTCACTATCTTTAGAAATTTCAATGGAGTGAGTAGCCATTGAAGGCATTGTTTTTTGTAAATGTAATATATTTGATTCGGTATATTGCGATTGTAAATCTTGATATAAGGTTCCTCCAAAGGCTACATTTAAAATTTGAAAGCCTCGACAGATGGCTAGAATCGGTTTTTGTTGTCGATAAGCCTCTTCGATAAGAGCAAGATCAAAGGTATCTCTGATTGGATATGTTCTTCCTAATTTTAAATGGGGTTCTTCTCCATATAGTAGAGGTGAAACATCTTGACCTCCGGATAATACTAATGCATCAACTCTTGAAATATATTCGTAAGCTGTTTTTTTTGAAACAATTGGTAAGATGATAGGAATTGCTTTAGCTTTTTCTAACCCAGTAATAAATCCATTTGGTGCATAGGATAGTAGATAGCGATCTTGTTCAGTTGAATCTTGCCGATGGTTTCCTGAAATACCGATTAAAGGATAGTGTTGCATGTGTTTTTCTCCTTTCACATTGTAAGTAGTTTATATCATACTCTATTTTCATTCGATTGAAAAGATTTTTATTATGAAATGATGAGAAAATATTATCGCTTGAAAAATTTTTCTTAGACAATATCTTTTGATAATCGTTCTCATTTAGGATAAAATATTCTTAATGTGACAGAAAAATTTATCTGTTATAAGTTTGAGGATTTATTTTGAAAGGGGCTTAATCATGGCAACATTAGAAATTAAAAATTTACATGTGTCAATTGAAGATAAAGAAATTTTAAAAGGTGTTAATTTAACCATCAATACTGGAGAAATCCATGCAGTCATGGGACCGAATGGAACAGGAAAATCAACTCTTTCTGCAGCGATTATGGGACATCCAAGTTATGAAGTAACAGAAGGTGAAATCTTATTAGATGGAGAAAACGTTCTTGAAATGGAAGTAGATGAACGTGCTCGTGCCGGTCTATTTTTAGCAATGCAATATCCAAGTGAAATTGCTGGAGTAACAAATGCAGAATTCATGCGTTCAGCCATTAATGCTCGTCGTGATGAAGACAATAAAATGGGTGTTCGTGAGTTCATCAAGAAATTAGATGAAAAAATGGCTATTTTAGATATGCCAGAAGAAATGGCAGAACGTTACTTGAATGAAGGATTCTCTGGTGGAGAAAAGAAACGGAATGAAATTCTTCAATTAATGATGATTGAGCCAAGTTTTGCCATTTTAGATGAAATCGACTCAGGGTTAGATATTGATGCGCTTAAAGTCGTTTCTCGTGGGGTTAATGCCATGCGTGGGGAAAACTTTGGATCATTAATTATTACTCACTATCAACGTTTATTAAACTATATTGAACCTGATGTTGTTCATATTATGATGGACGGACGTGTCGTAATGACTGGAGATGCTGCATTAGCAAAACGTCTAGAAGCAGAAGGATATAAAGGAATTAGTGAAGAATTAGGAATTTCTTTAGAACATCAAGAATAGGAGAAAGAGAATGGCAGAGAAATTAACCGTATCACCAGAACAACTGACTTCATTCTCACTTCTAAAGAATGAACCAGATTGGTTTTTAGACATTCGTTTAAAGGCATTGGAATTAGCGAAACAATTACCATTACCATTTATTGAGCGTGTAAAATTCCATCGATGGAATTTATTCCAAAGTGAAATTGGAGAAGCAAATTCAATTATCACTGAATTAGAAAAAGACATTCCAAGTGCAGTAGGAAGTGCAAAAATTGTTCAATTAGGAGCAGTTTCTTACTGGGAAGAGATGAATGTTGAAACAGCTATGCAAGATGTATTAGTGATGGATTTATTTGAAGCATTACAACAATATCCAGAATTGGTGAAACCCTACTATATGACAAAAGCTGTACCAGTGGATGAAGATAGCTTAACAGCGTATCATGCAGCAATGGTCAATTCAGGAATTTTCATTTATGTTCCTAAAAATGTTGTATTAGAAGATATTATTGAATCTCATTTTGTACAAAATAATACAGTAGATGAAGCATTTGTTAAACACGTATTAATTGTTGCAGAAGAAAATAGTTCACTCTCTTATGTGGAACGTTTCGAAAGTATTGGAGATCGTAAAAATACTGCGAATATCATTGTAGAAGTGATTGCAAAAGAAGGAGCAAAAGTTCATTTCGCAGCGGTTGATACATTAGGTCAACCAACGGATGCCTACATTAACCGCCGTGGTTACTTAGAAAAAGATGCGACCATTGAATGGGCATTAGGGATTATGAATGACGGAAATGTAATCGCAGACTTCGATAGTGAATTACGTGGAGCAGGTTCTACTGCAAAAGTAAATGTTGTTGCCATTTCAACTGGTAAACAAGTTCAAGGAATTGATACAAGAGTGACAAACTATGCAAACCACTCAGTGGGACATATTTTACAACATGGAGTTATTCTTGATAAATCAACGTTAACATTTAACGGAATTGGACATATTATTAAAGGAGCAAAATTCGCAGATGCGCAACAAGAGAGCCGTGTATTAATGCTTTCTGAAGGCGGACGTGGAGATGCGAACCCAATTTTATTAATTGATGAAAATGAAGTAACAGCAGGACATGCGGCAAGTGTAGGACAAGTGGATGATGAACAATTATTCTACTTAACAAGCCGTGGAATTAGCCAAGCAGAAGCGAAACGTTTAGTGATTCGTGGATTCTTAGGTTCTGTTATTAGTGCAATTCCAGCACAAAATACGCAAAAAGAATTAGTAGAAATGATTGATCAAAAGTTGGCGAAAAATGATGAACAGTAATGATATTCGAAAAGATTTTCCAATTTTAACTAGAACTGTTAATGATGAACCATTAGTGTATTTAGATAATGCTGCTACAACGCAAAAGCCTGAAAGTGTGATTCGTTGTATAGAAGAGTATTATCGTTATTATAATGCCAATATTCATCGTGGAGTGCATACACTCGCTCAACTAGCAACAGATGCGTATGAAGTGAGTCGTCAAAAAGTGCAAACATTTATCAACGCTTCTTCGATAAAGGAAGTATTGTTTACAAGAGGAACAACGACTGGAATCAATTGGGTGGCACAAGGTTTTGCCAAATATCGCCTGCATGAAGGAGACGAGATTTGGATTAGTAAAACGGAGCATCATTCTAATTTTGTTCCATGGCAACAATTAGCACTTCAAACAGGAGCTAGTTTAAACTTCCTTCCATTAACTGAGGAAGGGGAGCTAGATGTACAAGCTACAAAAGAAGTTTTAACTCATCAAGCAAAAATCGTTTCAATTGCGCATGCTTCTAATGTGTTAGGAACCATTCAGCCGATTAAAGAATTAGCACAAATCGTCCATGAAGTTGGAGGAGTATTAGTTGTTGATGGAGCTCAAGCAGCGCCGCATATGAAAATCGATGTACAAGACTTGGATTGTGATTTTTATGCGTTTAGTGGACATAAAATGTTAGCTCCAACAGGCATTGGTGTCTTATATGGAAAGCAAGTATTATTAGAAGAAATGCAACCCATCGAATTTGGTGGGGAAATGATTGACTTCGTGTATGATAAAGAAAGTACATGGAATGAACTTCCATGGAAATTTGAAGCAGGTACGCCTAATATTGCCGGTGGAATAGCACTAGGAGCAGCGATTGATTATTTAGAACAAATTGGAATGGATCAGATTCATGCCCATGAACAACAATTAGTAGCATATGTTTATAACAAATTAACACAAATGGAAGGTGTGACCGTTCATGGTCCAACGGATGTTTCTAGAAGAAGTGGCGTGATTTCATTTACAATGGATGGTGTTCACCCTCACGATTTAGCAACTGCCTTAGATATGGAAGGAGTCGCAATTCGTGCAGGACATCATTGTGCGCAACCATTAATGAGAGATTTATGTGTTTCTTCGACTGCTCGTATTAGTTTTTATATTTATAATACAATGGAAGAAGCGGAATTTTTTATAGAAGCATTACAAAAAGTAAAGGAGTTTTTCTCAGATGGCTTTATCTAAATTAGATCAATTATATCGTCAAGTGATTTTAGACCATTCGAATTTTCCTCGTCATAAAGGAATTCAAACTGAAAAAACAGCTGAAGTTATCGAGTTGAATAATCCGACTTGTGGCGATGTATTACAGTTACAATTAGAATTATCAGACGATGGTCATATTACAAGTGCTCGATTTGATGGACAAGGTTGTTCCATAAGTATGGCAAGTGCCAGTATGATGTGTGATATTTTAGGAGGAAAAACTTTACCAGAAGCTTTGGAATTAGCAGAAGATTTTTCAAAATTAGTGCAAGGACAAAGTGTGAATGAAGATCGATTAGAAGATGCTGCCTTACTAAGTGGAGTTTCTAAATTCCCTGCACGTATAAAATGTGCAACCTTAGCATGGAAAGCATTAGAAAAAGTAGTTGAACAGAAAAACAAGAAAGGAATTTAAAAATGAGTGGAGTTCCAGAATTAGAAGATTACAAGTATGGCTTTCATGAAGATGTAACGCCCGTATTTGATAGTGGAGTTGGATTAAGCGAAGAAGTCGTTCGTACAATTTCAAAAATGAAAAACGAACCAGAATGGATGCTTGAATTCCGACTAAAATCTTTAAAAGCATTTGAAAAAATGCCAATGCAAACATGGGGAGCAGACTTATCAGACATTGATTTTGATGCGATTACCTATTTCAAACGTGCAAGTGATAAACTAGCTCGTTCTTGGGATGATGTTCCTGAGAAAATCAAAGATACATTTGAAAAAATTGGGATTCCAGAAGCAGAACGTGCTTATTTAGCAGGCGCATCTGCACAGTTCGAGTCAGAAGTTGTGTATCACAATATGAAAGAAGAATTCGATAAACTAGGAATTATCTTCACGGATACAGACTCAGCATTAAAAGAATACCCAGAATTATTCGAAAAATATTTTGCAAAATTAGTACCACCAACAGACAATAAATTAGCAGCGTTAAACTCAGCAGTATGGTCAGGAGGAACTTTTATTTACGTACCAAAAGGCGTAAAATGTGATGTTCCACTTCAAACTTATTTCCGTATTAATGACCAAAATATGGGACAATTTGAACGTACATTAATTATTGTAGATGAAGGCGCAAGTGTACACTATGTAGAAGGATGTACAGCACCAACATACTCATCAAACAGCTTACATGCTGCGATTGTAGAAATCTTCGTAGAAGAAGGTGGATACTGCCGTTATACAACGATTCAAAACTGGTCTGATAATGTCTACAATCTTGTAACAAAACGTGCTCGTGCAGCAGCTCATGGAACAGTTGAATGGATCGATGGAAACTTAGGAGCAAAAACAACAATGAAATATCCTTCTGTATTTTTAGAAGGGCCTTATGCAAAAGGGACAATGTTATCAATTGCCTTTGCTGGAGAAGGTCAACACCAAGATACAGGGGCAAAAATGATTCATAATGCACCTCATACTTCTAGTTCTATTGTTTCAAAATCAATCGCAAAAGATGGTGGTGTTGTAAACTATCGTGGACAAGTAACCTTTAGTAAGAAATCTGATTATTCAATTTCTCATATCGAATGTGACACGATTATTATGGATGATTTATCGAAATCAGATACAATTCCATTTAATGAAATTCATAATGATAAAGTCGCTTTAGAACATGAAGCAAAAGTATCAAAAATTTCTGAAGAACAATTATTCTACTTAATGAGTAGAGGAATTAGTGAATCTGAAGCAACAGAGATGATTGTTATGGGATTCGTTGAACCATTTACAAAAGAACTTCCAATGGAATATGCAGTTGAATTAAACCGATTAATTGCGTACGAGATGGAAGGGAGTGTTGGATAAAATCCTGGCAAGTTCTAGAAACGTTGATATGACAACGTTCCTAGGCTTGCTTTTTTGTTTATTTTTTGAATTTTGTCATAGATTTTGTCATAGATTGTTAAAATCCAAAATGTTTTGCAAAATTCTAGTCGTATTTGTTAACGAAAGAATTTGAGATATTAGTAAGGGTTAGATTAGGATTTGACAATAGGGGAATTTACTTTTAGGATATGTTTAATATTAATGGGGGAACGTAGTGACGTCAAAAAAGCTAAATATTTAAAATGCTCGAAATTGATTATTTGAAAATGTACAATTTTACTCGTTCAATACAACCTTCCAAGGGTAGGATTCACTCATAATTTGAATGATGTAATAGACCAGGGGAATGAAAAAATAAAAGCAAAAAAGATAAGTTTGAAGTTTAGAGAGTGTGATAAGTTTGTTAGAATTGAATAAAATAATTGGATTAGATGTTTCAGAAAATAGTGTTTTGATAACTTTATTAGACGGAAGATGTGCTTTAGTAGATAAAAAAAGTAGGCATGTTGTGGTAGAAATTCTGGTTGACTCGTTTTATAAATGGATGAATTTCCCTAATCAAGCAAGTAGTGAAGATGAAGAAATTATTAAAGATATACTTCAGAATACTACTGAAGCAGGCTTTGGACCACTTGCTAAAGAGTATTTAACTGATGAGGATGTAAGAAAAAGGTTTGATAAGTTAAAACAAGATATGGAATACGATTATTAAGCTTAAAGTTAATCCAATGATCATTTATGGCTTGGAGGTGTTAGAAGATGGGATTTGAGAAAGAGTTTATTGATAAAATTTTTTCTAATGGAAAAGATAGAGTTAATCGAGCAATTTATTTAAAACCGGAAGAATTGATTGAAATATCTGATAAAGATTTGAGTTATTTTGGTGAAGGTATTTTCTATTGTCTACCTCGTAATAAGTACATAATGGATCATAAAGATGAAATTAGAAAAAAATATCAACTTTCTCCGAATATGCCTAAAATTAACGGTATCTATTTGGGAACTTTTGTAAAAATGAGGTCATGGACTAAAATTTGGAAAACAAAGCCTAGCTTAAAAGAAATAATAGAAATGACAAAAAAAGAAAGTACTTAGAGAAACTATTTTATGCTAAAAAATTTAAAGATGCATTTAGAATGTTTTAAACAATAACTAAAGGAGTTGAAAAAATGAAAAATAAGATAATTGATGCTTTTAAAGTAGCAAATCGTTTTGTTTCGATTACTGTTGAAAACCCTGACCTTTCTAAATTGAGAGTTAATCAATTTGTAAAAATAGGTGGGAAAGAGTATAGAGTTCATAGTATTCCGTTTTTCCATTCAAATTCTCCTAAGTCTATCTTAGAAAGAGATACTTTTACAATCGATTATACAGATGACAAATTGGTTGATAAAGAAGTATTATTTAATGAATGATCAAAGCACTTAGTTAATTCTAGATGCTATTCTTATGTATGTAACATCAGTACGTATTAGAAAGAGCCATGATAGCTATTCTTATATCTTGTACAAAATGAATAATTTTTGTTTAATGACAATCAGAAAGTATCGAGGTAAAATTGATACTGTCGTTATGCAACTATAATAGATAAGAATGTTATAAAGGAGAACAAATGAAAGCACTAATTGTATTAGATTGTCAAAAAGGTATGTTAGAACGTGGACATTTTGACGAATTGAGAAAAAATATTTTAAAATTACAAAATATTTTTAAGCAACATGGAGATATCATTATTAATACGAGACATATTGATAATGATGAAAATAGTATTATTTACAATGGAAATGAAAGTGGAAGTTTAGATGAAGAATTGTCAGTTTTAGCAGACTATATTATTGAAAAAGAAAGTCCAAATATTTTTCAATGTAAAGATTTGACGGAGATTTTAGTGAAGCATCAAATTAAAGAAGTTGTGATTACAGGATTAAATGCGGAATATTGTTGTTTATTTTCTGCTATTATTGCTTCAGATAGAGGATATAAAGTAACTTATATTGAAGATGCAACTGCCAGTGTGAATAATGGGGAAACATATGAAATGAAGGATTTAGATATTGTTGATTTCATTGGTTGTATATTAGATTGGTCAGGGCAAGTAGAAGTATTATATCTTGATGAATTTGAAAAATAAAAAAATAGCGCTATAATGCGCTATTTTTTTATTTTAATGTAAAACTCATTGAAACTGGGTTGTGATCGGAATGTTGGAACTCTAAGTCATGTGCTTGGACGTGATTAAATTGTACATTGTCTGAAATAATGAATCCATCGACTAATGTTACAAAAGTTCTTCCTTTTTGGTAGCCTTCATCTAATGCACGAGCTGAAGGAATTTTTTGTTCTGCTAATCCTTGAGTGGCTAATGTAAAATGCTTTGAAAGATTTTCTACTGGGAATGGATGAGTCCAAGTTTGTGGTTCATCGGATGTTTGGAAGACTTCCGGACTTTTTCCAAGTAAAATATCATGATTAAAGTCACCACCGACAATAACATAGTTTCCTTTTTCATATTCACTTTCCATATAATGGAATAGCTTTTCTAACTGGCTTTTTCCAATCGTTGGATCTTTTGTATATGCAGATAAGTGAATATTGATTAATGCTAATTGTTTTTGATTTGAAACGGGTAAGTAACTAACGGTAAAAGCTCGGTCTAAATCGAAAAATTTATTGAAATTCGTTTCAATTGGTAAACTATATCGTTGGCTAGATTGAATCGTGTATTTTGACATCGTTAGGATTCCAGAAGTTGCTTTTCCAATGGGATCTAAAAGTGGATAAAATAAATATGGTGAATCATAGTTTTGTCCAAATACCCAATTGTGTTTCTCAAAAGCCTGAGTCATAAATTCCACTTCATCCACATGTTGGGAACGATCTCCATCTGTATCTATTTCTTGGAATAGAGCAATATCTGGTTGAATCATCTGAATAGTATTTTGGATCCCTTGCATATTGTCTAATACGGTTTGTCGATTATATGCTCTTGAATATTTCCCACCATCCATAAAGAAGCTATAGTCTTGAGGGTAAGCTCCATATCCGATATTAAAAGAGGATATGGTATAATCTTTTCCAGTATTGAGAGATTGGTCGGTATGGCTTGTAACTGATAAAGTCAGATTATCTTCTAAACGATAATAAGCAGTATAACCATAAATAAAATAGCCAATAATCAAACTGATAAGAATGATTAGAGGACTTAAAAAATAAAATAGTTTTCGTCTGAATGCTGTTTTTCTTTTCATAATAATTTCCTTTTGCTGTCAATAATTTTCTTTATAGATTATAGCACGATACTTTAAAATTACATAAAGGAATGAATTTCATTTCATTGACAGTGCTTTCTATTTTGGTGTATAGTGGCTCTATTATAAAGATTACTAGGAGGTTTTGTTATGGCAGAAGTAGAAAGCTTCACATTAGATCATAATAAAGTGATTGCACCTTATGTACGTAAAATTACAGAAGAAGTTGGAGAAAAAGGAGATCGTATTACGAATTTTGATATTCGTTTCTTACAACCAAATAAGCAAGAAATGCCAACAGGTGTGATTCATACATTTGAACATTTATTAGCAGATTTATTAAGAGATAGAGTAGATGGAATTATTGATATTTCTCCATTTGGATGCCGTACTGGATTCCATTTAATCACATGGGGAACACCAAGTGCAGAAACAATTGCAGTTGCGCTAAAAGCAACATTAGAACAAATTGTGAATGAAATTCGTTTTGAAGATATTCAAGGAATTTCAGCAGTACAATGTGGAAACTATAAAGATCATTCATTGTTCGGTGCAAAAGAATACGCAAAACAAGTATTAGAACAAGGAATCAGCATCGACCCATTCGAAAGAAAAGTAATTTAATGACTAGAATTATTGTCATGAAGTAAGGAAGGAGACTTCTAACTTCACGTTTTTTTAATTTTTTGAGATTAGAAATTTAATGACTGTTTAAATAAAAAAGACCTTTATGAAGTAGCTTGAGTAATATAAGCTTAAAAAGCTTATATTACAGGAAATTTTGAGACTACAGGCTCAAAATTTAGCCATGAAACCCGAAGGGGTTGCTGGCGTCCTTAGCAACTTCATAAAAGTCTTTATTAATTTATAGTAGTTATTTTCTATTTTGTTTTCCGCTGTTTTTTCCTGTTGATGTGCGGTTTCTTTGTGCAAATGTTTGTTGAGCTGGTGCAGTCGTGGTTGGATTAGCACTCTTAGCAACGTTTGAAGTCTCTGGAAGAATGACTTTATTTCCTTGAGCTTCTAATTCAGCATCAATTTCTGCAAGTACTTTTGGACGAATGAATTGGTTTTGAATCCAAGTTTGTAAGATTGCAGTTAAACCAGATGTGAAGAAGTAAATCCCAATCCCTGCAGCTGTACCAACTGTGAACATTAACATCATCACTGGCATCATATATAGTGTCGCTTTTGCTTGTGCTTTTTGCGTTTCATCCATATATAATTGGCTAATATAACCTTGAATTAAATAAATAACGGCAGTTGCAATTGCAATTGGTAAATACGTACTTCCTAATGAGACCCCCATAAATGAACTATTTGAAATTTCTGGAGAGTATAAAATCGCATTATATAACGCACTATAGACTGGCATTGTGACTAAAACTGGAAGACACCCAGAAGCAAGCCCGCCTGTTAATGATACATTATTTAAACGATAAATTTCCATCGTATATTGTTGAACTTCCATACGTTGTTCTGGTGTTGGGTCGTCCCCATAACGTTCGTTCATTTTATCAATATATGGTTTTAATAACGCCATTTTTTCTTGGTTCATTAACATTGTTTTCATTTGCTTAAACATAGTTGGCATTAAAATAATACGAACTACAATTGAAACAATCATAATAGAAATGACATAGTTTCCACCGAATGCTGAAGCAATCCAGTTTAAAATGGTTTGAGTTGGTACTGCTAAATAATCATAGACCATCCCATAAGGTTGATTAGTTGCTTTGTCGATTTGTACACATCCAGATAGGAATAGCACAAGTAAGCTCGATAGAGCTGCTAATTGAACTTTTTTTGTTAATTTCATGAATCACATTCCTTTATTTTTTTCTGTTAAACACAATCATTTTACTTTATATTGAATAGAATAGCAATGAAAATCAGTCGTATGTATATTTCTCTCTCATTAATAATAGATTGAGAATCCTTTATAAATCGGTTCGTTTTCAATAATTTCTAATGTTGATGTTCGAATTTTTGCATACGGAGATGGGGGAGAAGTTTTTACTCGATCTACAAAAGCATAGGCTCTCTCCGGGGTATCCTGGACAATGATTTCAACGGAAGCATCGATTTTATTTTTAACCATTCCATTGATGTGTAATTGATCAGCAAGTCTTTTTGTATAAAAACGAAAGCCAACTCCTTGAACAAGTCCCCAAACTCTTAGACGTAAAGTAATCATTTGAATTCCTCCTTTTTAACTATCCTATCAAAAATATATGAATTTTCAATGGATGAAGATAACAAGTTTTGAAAAAGTCTGGTATACTATTCAGGAGAGGTGATAGATATGTATTGTGTTATCCAAACAAAAGGAGTCGATGAACCTTGGTGGATGATGGACGACTGGAAAGAGATGATTGTTTTAGAAGAATCTTGTTCCACTCTAGAAGAGGCAAAAGAACTTTATAAACAATTAGTAGAAACATATACAGCTCAATATCAAAAGAAACGTGAGAAGCATTTTTCTTGCGCATTTTGGGATGAAAATGAATGTGAATATTGTGAGTCCTGTGAGGATTGTTTGCAAATCTATTATGGTGTATTAATTTTAACACAGGAAGGGAAATTATATTCAGAAGGAGAGTAAAGTGGCTAAGCAAGAACAAAAGAAAAAAAGAAAATATACGAAAAAGAACATCGAATCTGGAATTTCCATTGAAATAGTGATGGCAATTTTAATTTTGGTGCAAATTTTAGCGATTTTTAAATTAGGATTTTTAGGAAGATTTTTTGCAAATACTATTCGCTTTTTTGTAGGAGATTTATTTGTGTTTGTAGGTATGATTGGCATACTTACATGCGTAGGTGTTTTATTCCGCGGGAGAATACATTCTATTCCGAAAAAATGGATTGGAGTCGCTACGTGTCTAGTAATTGCGATTTTTCTTTGGGTAGAAGTGGCTGTATTTAGTAATCATGTTCAAGAAGGCGGTCAGTTATTTAAAGAAATGATGGCTCGTTATGCGATTGATTTTAAAGCAAATGCTATCGAACAAAATTTAGGTTCGGGGATGATTGGAGCATTATTTTATACGATTACTTATTTCTTAGTTTCTCAATGGGGAACTTATTTAACGATTTTTGTGCTATTTATGATTGCCATATTTGTGGCATTTGAAATTCATTTAAGAGATGTCTTCGAAGGTTTAAGAAATTGGACTGCTCAAATTCAACACCAACTGGAAGAAAATAAAGTAGAAAAAGAATCTCGTGTACGGGAAGTTAAACCAGAAGTCGTTGAAACAAAACCAAAAGAAGCCAAAGAAAAGAAACCTTCTTTAATCGATAAGATGAAAAATTTTGTTTTTGATGAAGAGGAAGAAGAGGACGAGTTTGAAGAAATTTATCCAGAAGTAACGTCACCGTCTGTTACAAAACCAGTTGTAGAAGAGGAGTTCGCTCAACCAAAAAGAGAAGAATCAACTTCTTTCAATCCCTTTATCGAACCAACAGAAGTAGAGGAAGATACAGAAGATTTAGAAGACTTTGTCATTAATGGAGGAACTGATGATTCAGATTACCAATTACCACCATTAACCTTATTAAATCCAATTCCGCCATCTGATCAATCTGATGAGAAGATGATCGTAGAGAAGAATCTCAAAATTTTAGAGAGAACGTTTGAAAGTTTTGGAGTTGAAGCAAAAGTAATGCCAAATCCATTAGTAGGTCCTGCTGTTACAAAATTTGAAATTAAGCCGGCTATTGGAGTAAAGGTAAGTAAAATTGTCAATTTAAGTGATGATATTGCCTTAGCTCTTGCAGCAAAAGATATTCGTATTGAAGCTCCGATTCCTGGTAAGCCATATGTAGGGATAGAAGTTCCAAATAGTAAAACAAGTTTTGTGGCTTTCAGTGATGTGATTCAAGCAGCTCTTCAATCACCAAAACCATTGGATGTGCCTCTAGGAAGAGATATTTCTGGAAATGTTCGATTATGCGATATTTCTAAAATGCCTCACTTATTAATTGCTGGTTCAACGGGTAGTGGGAAGTCAGTTTGTATTAATGGGATTATTACAAGTATTTTGATGAAGACAAAACCTCATGAAGTTAAATTAATGATGATTGACCCTAAAATGGTAGAGTTAAATGGCTATAATGGGATTCCTCATTTATTAACGCCTGTTGTAACGAATCCAAGAAAAGCAGCGCAAGCTTTGAAAAAAGTTGTGACTGAAATGGAAAAACGTTATGAAATGTTTGCGGCAATGGGAATGAAAAATATCGATGGTTATAATGCGCATGTCGCTTCTTATAATGCGGAAACTGGAGAAGAGAATCCATTACTTCCATATATTGTAGTGATTGTGGATGAGTTAGCAGACTTAATGATGGTTGCGAGTAATGAAGTCGAAGATGCGATTATTCGTTTAGCGCAAATGGCTCGTGCAGCAGGGATTCATATGATTCTAGCAACCCAACGTCCATCTGTTGATGTAATTACCGGAATTATTAAAGCAAATGTTCCTTCAAGAATTGCCTTTGCAGTATCCAGTGGTACAGATTCTCGTACGATTATTGACTCAAGTGGTGCTGAAAAATTACTTGGTCGAGGAGATATGTTATACATTCCAATGGGTGAGAATAAGCCGATTCGTGTGCAAGGAGCTTATTTAACAGATGAAGAAGTAGAAAGAATTGTCGAATTTGTAAAAACACAACAAGAAGTGGAATATGATGAGACAATGATGCTTCCAGAAACATCAGAGGGAAGTTCGGATGATCCTGAAGATGATTTATTTTTTGAAGTATTAGAAATGATTCGTGAATTAGAAACAATCAGTACATCTTATATTCAACGCCGATTTAAAATTGGATTCAATCGTGCAGCTCGTTTAATTGAAGAGTTAGAAGCAAGAGGTTATGTAGGACCTTCAGAAGGAAGTAAGCCAAGGAAAGTAAACTTAGATGCTTTTACTCCTGACAATGAACCTCAAGACCCACCAATTGGATAATCAGTAAATGCTAGGATAAGTGTTGCCAAAATGTTAGAATAACAGCTAACGATAAAGCTTCACTAACCTAGCATTTTTTGAAATCAGTCTTTAGATGGATAGTCAGGAAAGAAGGAATATGTTACTTTTATAGTGAGAAAGTTTTCTAAAGAAAGAAGGGTAAAAATGAGAAAGAATCGATTCATCTTCATTCTATTTATCATAGCGGTTGGGATGTTTTTAACAGGATTTCAGTTATTTACAAATGTTCATTTATTGTATTTATTTGTTCTAGGAATTATTTTTGTAGGAATTGCCGTTCAACTGAAAAATCGTTTTATTCGGACAAATGGACTTTTCTTTGGGATATTAATGATTCTTTTAGCTGTATTTTCTACATGGGGAATTTGGTTAGCAGGGAGTATTTTAATTGTTTATGGTCTTTCTTATGGTAGAAAATTAATTAAAAAATATTTTTCAGCTGATAGTGAATGGATTTGGAAGAAAAAAAGATATGTTTCCGTTAAACTAGAAGAACCCTCAGACCGATTTGAAACACAAAGACAGGAATGGATTGGAGTTCAAAAAATTGGAAAAGACACATTTGAATGGGATGATATTAATATTAGCCAATTAATGGGAGATACGATTATCGATTTAGGAAATACCGTTCTTCCCAATGAACAAAATACGATTATGATTCGAAAAGGAATTGGTCGAATTCGTATCATTGTTCCAATTGGAATTGGGGTAAAACTTTGTCATAATGCATTTATTGGCGAGCTAAAGTTTGAAGGAGAACAATTAGAATTAAAAAATGAGACAGTTACAATGTATTCAGAACGTTTTGAATCGAGTAATAAGAAAATTACGATTATCTCATCAGTCCTTGTTGGAGAAATTGAGGTGATTGAAGCATGAAAAAGTGGTTTTTACGAATCTGTTTTGTTGTGTTTTTATTTGTTTCTAGTATTTTTCTAATTGGAGTTAATGTTATTCATTCTTTATTTGACATTGACTTATTTGAAAAATTATCTTCGAATCAATTAATCGTATTATTTTTAGTAGTGACAATAATCGTATTTATTATAACTTTTATGGCAGCAAGTATTGTATTTTTCTTACAAAGATTAACGGATTCTGTTATTTATAATCAATTAGAAGCGATTAGAAATCAGCAATTTTCAACTGTTAAAAAATCGGTGGATGAGATTTGGTATCGTCCTTTATTAATGATACGATTGGATACATTTTTCCAAGAAACTGCTAAAATTGCAGAAATGCAAGAGCAATTTGTTCAAAATCTTCAACAAATTTCTTCAAGACCGGAATATATTGGTGAAGAAACGAAGGAAGAAATTATTGAATTGGAAAGACAGCGTATTGCTCGAGAACTACATGATTCAGTGAGTCAACAATTGTTCGCTGCGATGATGATGTTATCAGCCATGAATGAGCAAAAAGATCAACTATCTTCAGCAATCCAGCAACAATTAGCTTTAGTAGAGAAAGTGATTAATGATTCTCAATCGGAAATGAGAGCTTTATTATTACACTTACGTCCGATTTCACTTGAAAATAAAACATTAGTTCAAGGGATTGAAAGCTTATTAAAAGAATTAACTACAAAAGTGCAATTATCGCTTCATTGGGAATTAGATGAAGTGACACTACCTAGTACTTTTGAAGATCACCTGTTTAGAATTGTACAGGAATTGGTGTCTAATACATTACGACATGCAAAAGCCAAACAATTAGAAGTATTTTTAAAACAAATGGATGATTATATTATTTTAAAACTAGTAGATGATGGGATTGGATTTGATACACGTGTTTCCAAATCTGGAAGTTATGGTTTGAAAAATATTGAAGAACGTGTTGCAGGAATGGGAGGACAATGCAAAATTATTAGTATTGCCAATCAAGGAACGATTATTGAAATTAAAATTCCTCAAAAGCAGGAGAAGGAGTAGTTGAATGATTAAAGTTCTATTAGTAGATGACCATGAAATGGTTCGATTAGGTGTATCAGCCTATTTATCTGTTCAAGAGGATATTGAAGTGATTGCCCAAGCTGAAAATGGAAAAATTGGTGTTGAAAAGGCACTGGAATTAAAGCCGGATATTATTTTAATGGACTTAGTGATGCCTGTTATGGATGGAATTGAAGCTACAAAAGAAATTTTATCTAAATGGAATGCAGCTAAAATTATTATTGTAACAAGCTTTATTGATGATGAAAAAGTTTATCCAGCTATTAGTGCTGGAGCAAAAAGTTATTTATTAAAAACTTCTTCTGCTTCTGAAATTGCGCAAGCGATTCGGGATACTTTTCGTGGAGAAGGGGTATTTGAAAAAGAAGTGAGTGAGAAGTTAGAGCATCGTCATGAAGTGGAAGAAGAGTTTCGTTTGTATGAAGAATTAACGAGTCGTGAAAAAGAAGTGCTTTTATTAATTGCTCAAGGGAAATCGAACCAAGAAATTGCAGACGAGTGTTTTATTACGTTAAAAACGGTGAAAACGCATGTTTCGAATATTTTATCGAAGTTGCAAGTAGAAGATCGTACACAAGCAACGATATATGCTTTTAAACATCATTTAGTCCAACCTTAATTGATATTTATAATGACTTTTCGGTTATAGTAGTAATGGACGGCAGCAGCTTCGCAAAGCGAATCTCATGCCAATACTACTATGAAAAGTCTTTGGCTGATATGTATAGATTAGAGAACGTTAAAGAAATGAGTGACTGTTTCAGCAGAAAAAAGCTAAAACAGTCATTTTATTTTTTATTTTACAATGCTTGAAAAATATTGTACGCTTAGGGTTAGAAAAAGATTTCATGAAAGTAGGATAATATGATACGGAAGAGTAAAAAATCAATGGGATTAAGTGATAAAATCCGTATGCAAAGAAATTCAACAGAAGTATTATTAGAAAATTCTTCATGGTTAACAATTGGTAGTATAGTATCCAGATTACTAGGAGCCTTATATATTATTCCATGGGGAGCAATGTTTGCAACTCAACGTGATGATGCCAATTTCTTGTATTTCATTGCATACAATATTTATGCATTAGTATTACAAATTTCAACAGCCGGAATTCCAGTAGCCATTTCAAAAATTGTAGCAGATAATCAAGCTAGGAAAGATTATGAAACAAGTTGGAATATCTTTAAAGGCGGAATGATATTTATGACAATGATGGGGATTGTAAGTGCTGTTGTCATGTTTGTAACAGCTCCTTATTTTGCTAAAGGTGGTTCTGCTCAAGAAGTTCAAGATAGTATTTTAGTCATTCGTTCGTTAGTTCCAGCGGTCGTAATTATTCCACCATTAAGTTTATTAAGAGGATATTATCAAGGATATAGTGATATGGCACCTTCTGCTAAATCTCAATTATGGGAACAGGTTGTTCGTATTGTTTATATGTTGCTTTTAACATTTATTGTGATGAAATTATTCGGTGGCAGTTATGCAGTAGCAGTTGCTCATTCAACATTTGCAGCATTTGTTGGAGCAGTTGTGGCATTTGTTTATCTAGGATATAAAATGTGGCAAGATTTACCTGGTATGAAGCAATTGATGAGAGAAGGACGTCCTGCTCGTAATATGAGTTTTACTCGTATTGTAAAAGAAGTGTTGAGAGAAGCCTTGCCATTTGTCATTGTTACTTCTAGCATTCAAATCATTAGTATTATAGATCAAGAAACCTTTCAGCCTTTGGCGATGATTTTTACCTCATTGGATTTTGAACAAAGTAAGGAATTATTAACGATATTTGGATTTAATGCAAATAAAATTATTATGATTATTGTATCGTTAGCTATTAGTATCGCCACTGCAGCTTTACCATTGTTAGCAGCACATTTTTCAGTTAAAAATCATGTGGAGGTCAAAAAAGTTATTGAAGAAAATATTGGATTATATTCCTTTATTATGATTCCAGCGTCTGTTGGAATGGCCGTTGTTGCGGAGCCTATTTATAATCTTTTTTATTCTCCTAGTGTAGAGGGAACTTATTTACTAAAAGTGTCTTGTATCTTATGTATTTTTCTTGGCGCTTTTACAGTGTTCACTTCAATGCAACAATCGATGCAGCAACATATAGTGGCTATTAAAGCATTAGCGATTGCATTAGTGATTAAATTGTTATGGCAACCGATGCTTATTTATTTCTTTGAAGGAGCAGGGCCTTTAATTGCTACAAGTATAGCTTTTCTATTAGCTACCGTATATATGGGTTATCATTTATATTATCAAACGTTATTTAATATCTACAAAGTATTGATTTACACGACAAAAGTTATTGGAATTTCTCTTATCATGTTATTCTTTAGTTCTTTAACACTTGTTGGATTAAAACAAATGATGTCGATTGATGGTAAATTGAATGCCATGATTGCAGTATTTATTGTGGGAATTGTAGGGGTGCTCGTTTATGGCGGTTTGAGTCTTCACATCAGATTAGCGGATGAATTATTAGGGGAAAAAGTAATTGCCATTCGTAGAAAACTAAAAATGAAGGAGTAGGTTCAGTGAGACTAGATAAGTTTTTAGCCGATTCTGGAATAGCCACACGTTCGCAAGTGAAAATGATTTTAAAACAAAAACGTGTTCGTAAAAATCAAGACATCGTAACCAATGGAAAAATTCAAATTGATGAAAAAGTGGATGAAGTTTTTTTAGATGATGAAAGAGTTGATTATGAAAAATATTTATACTATGTGATGAATAAGCCTAAAGGAGTCATTTCTGCAACAGAAGATACAAGACATGCCACCGTGTTAGATTTATTTGGAGAATTAGCGATTAAACGAGGCGTATTCCCTGTAGGAAGACTGGATATTGATACGCATGGGTTTCTATTATTAACGAATAATGGAGCTTTAAGTCATGCCATGTTATCTCCCAAAAAACATGTGGAAAAAATCTATATTGCTAAAATTGAAGGAATCATGACAGATGAGGATCAAGTTTCTTTTGAAAAGGGAATTACATTGGACGATGGCTATAAATGTATGCCAGCTAGTTTAGAAATACGTTCTGTCGATGAGAATCGACAAACTTCAATCGTTCAAATTAAAATTAAAGAAGGAAAATTTCATCAAGTAAAACGCATGGTGAAAGCATGTGGGAAAGTCGTAGTGGATTTACAACGGATTAGCATGGGACCATTACAATTAGATGAAACTTTGAAACTTGGAGAGTTTCGCAACCTTCATGATTCCGAATTAGAATCCTTAAAAATTTTTAATGTGGAATTGTAATCAATAGAGGAGTAAGAAATAATGTTTCTTATTCCTTTTTTTAGGGGACTCTTCTAGCAATATATATGGAAAAATGATAAGATAAACCTAATGAATTTCGTAAAGGAGCGATAATATGACAATTGATTGGAAAAAAGAAGTTGAAAGTCGTAAAGAAGACTTATTAAAAGATTTATTTGATTTATTACGTATTGATAGTGTTCGTGATGATTCAAAAGCAAGTGAGGATGCGCCAGTAGGTCCTGGGCCTAAAAAAGCTTTAGAAGCCTTTTTAGCTATTGGGGAACGTGATGGATTTACAACAAAAATGGTTGGAAATTTAGCAGGTCATATTGAATTTGCTCCAAATCCTGACTATAAAGAAACATTAGGAGTTTTAGGACATGTGGACGTTGTTCCTGTTGGAACAGGTTGGGAAACAGATCCTTTTGAACCACAAATTATCAATGACCGTATTTATGCTCGTGGCTCTAGTGATGATAAAGGACCAAGTATGGCAGCTTATTATGCGTTAAAAATGATTAAAGAATTAGGATTACCAGTCTCAAAACGTGTTCGTTTCATTATTGGTACAGATGAAGAATCTGGTTGGAAATGTATGGATCGTTACTTCAAAACAGAAGAAATGCCTGATTTTGGTTTTTCACCAGATGCTGAATTCCCAATTATTAACGGAGAAAAAGGAATTTTATCTCTACATTTTGAATTAGCTGCTGGGGAAAGCAGTGGAGAATTCCAATTGAAAAACTTCAATGCTGGATTAAGAGAAAATATGGTACCTCAAGATGCTCATGCAGAAGTAGTCGTTCCAAATTCTTCAGAATTTGTAGCAGCATTTAAAGCTTATATTGCAGAAAATCCAGTAGAAGGAACAGCTTCAGTTAATGAAGGTGTAGTTGTATTAGATGTAGTTGGTAAATCAGCTCATGGTTCAACACCTCATGCAGGAATTAATGCAGCAACTTATTTAGCAACATTCTTAAATCAATATGAGTTTGCAGGACAAGCGAAAAACTTCTTATCATTTGCTGCAGATGTCCTTCACTTAGATACAGATGGTGCAAAATTAAATGTAGCATTTGAAGATTCAGTAATGGGACCATTAACTGCAAATGCAGGTATTTTAACATTTGCTCCTGAAGTTGGAGGGAAATTAGTGGTTAATTTCCGTTATCCACGTGGAATTGATGCCAAAACAGTTGAAACAAAAGCAAATGAGGTATCTTCTAACTATGGATTGATTGTTTCTGCTGGTAAATCTCAAGTACCTCACTATGTGTCACCAGAAGATCCATTGGTAGCAACATTATTAGAGGTTTATGCTAGACAAACAGGACTTCCAGCTCATGAACAATCGATTGGTGGAGGAACATATGGACGTATCTTTGAACGTGGAGTAGCTTATGGAGCATTATTCCCTGATTCAATTGACACAATGCACCAAGCCAATGAATTCTTTGCATTAGATGATTTATTCCGTTCAGCAGCGATTTATGCAGAAGCAATCTATGAACTAATTAAATAAATAGAATAATGAAATAGAACTTATGAACCAATTATTTGTCATGAAAGGCGAATGTTGGTTCTTTTTTTGAAAAAATTTTTGCTATCCAGTATACAAACGTGATATACTAATCCTGTATGTATATGAAAATGTAGATAAATGAATTTTGGAGGAAGAGATATGGGATTTTTATATTTCTTACTTGTAATCGTAGTGTTTGGCGCTATCGGTTATTTAGTATTACATTATTTAAGTCAAAAACAAAGTAAAGTAATTGAAGAATTAGGAGTAAAAAAACAAAAATTAATGACCGTTCCAATTGCGGATATTTTATTTACTTTAAAAAATCTAAATTTAACAGGTCAAACAAAACGTACGTATGAAACATGGCAAGCAACATGGCAAACAATCACACGTTTTCGTTTTCCTGAAATTGAAGCTGCATTAGTGAGTGCGGAACAATATACGCAACGATTAAATGTTGTAAAAGGTTCTCAAATTTCAAATCAAGCTAGTCAATTAATTGAAGAAACAAAAGTAGAAGTGGATAAAATATATACAGCATTACAAAAATTATTGGATAGCGAAAAGAAAAATCATGAAGAATTAGAAGTGTTACAAGAACGTTATGCGAGTATGCGTAAAGACTTATTAGCACATAGTTTTTCATTTGGAGAAGCGTTAGAATCTTTAGAAAAACGTTTGTCGTATTTAGAATTAGATTTTACAAAATTTAATACATTAACAAATGAAGGCGACCATTTGGAAGCTAAGGAAGTTTTAGGGCGCATTGAAGTAGAAATGCAAGATTTCGAACAAATCGTTGAAGAAGTTCCTAAATACTTAAAAGAAATCGAAGAAGAGTATGAAGAACAAGTGGCTGATTTAAAAGATGGTTACAAAAAAATGGTGGAAGAGCATTATCAATTCCCTAAAATCTCTATTCCGACAGAAATTCAAAAAATTGAAGAAATTATTGCAGTAGCAAAAGGGCATATTAAAACAACTGAATTGGAAGATGCTCGACAACAGTTAGATAAAGTTGCTCGTGAAATTGATCAATTATATGGAATTATGGAAACTGAAATTGAAGCAAAAGCATTTGTGAAGAGAAATCGTGCTCAAGTTGAAAGAAAATTAAATCAAGTTTTACAAAGCAATCGTTATGTCAATATCGAAGTAGATCGAGTGTCTCAAAATTTTGTATTATCGAATAATGAATTTAATCGTGTTCAAGAATTTGCGAAACAATTAGAAAAAGAACAAGAAGCAGTTGCTTATTACAGCAAAGCACTACAAAATGAGCAAGTACCTTATTCAATTGTGAAAGAGCACTATGAAATTGTGTTAAATACTTTAAAAGAAATTGATGAAAATCAATTATCTTTAGTCAATACATTAACGGATTTAAGTCAACAAGAAAAAAGTATTCGTGATGGCTTAGATGTTTTTGAATTAGATTTACGTAATATGAAACGTACGATTGAAAAATACCATTTACCAGGATTATCAAAAGAATATTTAGAATTGTTTTTTGCTACAACTTCTCGTATTGAACAATTATCTCAATTAATGAATCGTGTAAAATTAGATATGACTGAAATTGCAGGGTTAAATCAAATCATTGAAGATGATGTTGAAAAATTAGACATTATGACAGAAGAAATTGTAGATCATGCACAATTAACAGAATTTATGATTCAACATGCGAATCGTTATCGTTTAGACCATCCTGAAATTGATACTGCGATTCAGCAAGCGTTGGAACAATTTAATCATTTTTATCGTTATGAGGAATCGTTGGCAATTATTGAAACTGCATTGAATCAAGTGGATCCAGGTTCTGCACAACGTGTACGTGATAATTATCAAGCCGAAAAAAATAATAGTTTGTTCTTCTAAGAAAGGACAAAAAAAGAAGCCTCACGGCTTCTTTTTTTGTCTGAAAAATGGTAAACTGATAACAATATGATAACGAATGAAAGGATGAAAAAAGTGTCTCAAAAGAAACAGCGTTATCGTGCAACTATTGCTGGGAAAACATATACTATTTTAGGTACAAAATCTCATCAACATATGCATAGTGTTATAAAGTTATTAAATGAACAGTGGAGTGAACTCAGTGAAGTTGCTAAAGATTGTTCTAATGAAGAAAAGGCGATTTTACTTGCGATTAATGCCGTTAGTTTGCAATTAGAAAAGCAAAAAGAATTAATGACTTTAGAAGAAGAAAATCAGCAATTAAAGAAAAATATACCACAGCATCGAGGAACAAAAAGACAAAGTATTTCTCTTGAACGTAAGGAACAATTTGAACAACAATTTGCTAATCAAGAAGAATTGTGGAGAAAGTAGGTGTTTAATGATTACTATAGGAATTGTATTATTTTTATTATTAGGAATCTATACTGGAGCTAGACGAGGACTAGCTCTACAAATGATTCATCTTATTGGATATATCATTTCGATTTTTATTGCAACATCTGGTTATCGAGCATTTTCTAAAATGATTGAAATGTATGTTCCTTATCCTTCGTATATTCCTGGAACGCATTTAGCGATTTTTTCTGAAGCTCAAGCATTAGGAATGGATCAATCTTTTTATGCTTTATTTTCCTTCATAATGATTATGGCTGTTAACTGGGTGATTGTTCGTTTCATTTCTACACTAATTAGGGAAATGACAAAATTACCAATTATGAAGCAATTTAATACATTAGGAGGAGCAGTTTTAGGATTTGTTTTCCACTATGTAGCGATTTTCTTTGTATTATATTTAGTAGCGATGATTCCTACAGATTCAGTACAAAAGA
>CAUSAK010000016.1:0-33483 GCA_963529535.1 uncultured Granulicatella sp.
TTAATTCCTTCACTAAAATTGTTTCATCAACCCTATTTGACAAAGAGCCTTAATTGCATTCTATAACAAAAAATAAACGACTCCTATCAAACGATAAGAGTCGTTTTTATTGGTTCTATAATTGTTCCTTCCTAAAAGTTTTGTTCTATCACCTAAACGAGCAAAACCAAATTATCAATTACGAAAAATATATAACCTCATCCCATACCTCTTCTAAAAATTCATAGTCATGAGATATTATTAAAATCAAATCTTTCTCTTCTTTGGAATTCTTTATATTTTCAGCAACTACTTTCATGCTTGCATAATACAAATTCCGTATTCCCCAAAATGATTTTATCCGGCATTTCGACCCTTTTCTTCAAAAATAGTCCCATAATACACCTCCCTGAATTTGCTTTGGAATTTCATATTGTCAAGCGAAAGATTTCCAATCCCATAGCCCTCAATTTCTTTATTTTAGCAATCCATCTGTTTTTCATCACGAATTGGTGGAATAGTAAAGGAACTATCATCTATCTTTATTTGGGCATAAAGCATTTCGTTTGTATAACAATATCCCTTGAATGATGGGTATCCATCCAAATTCTTTAATATCTCATCCGGTAAACATCTAAAATCATAATCTCTTAATGCTCCTGCGCCAAGCAGTCTCTCTGTTCTGTAAGCGTTAATTTCCTTTGCATATTTTTGACAAAATTCATCTGGACTTTCTTCATAGAGCATTATATCTTCCGCATCTATAGCATAATACCGGTCATATCCCACAACCCACGAAATATGAACGCAAAGTAAATACTGCTTCATTTCTGGGCAAAACCCTACCGAAAAAAATTTATCTCTGTTGATTTTTTCATTTTCTATGCTTATTTCCTTTATGGACAGATCCATCATCATTTCACCTTTATATCTGATACCTTTTCCATCTACAACATTTCAGCTTTCAGCTGTTTCATCGACACTCGAACTTCTTTCCACCGGTCATTCTCTGTGTCGCAGCCCCGAAGAAGCAGGCCGTCGTTGTCCCAGCGGACAAACTCAATATCGTCAAATCGGGTGTCGTCCGGGTCAACGATGTGCCGCAGATCCAGCCAACGCTCCGGGGGTTGGGGCTGGAACGGGCAGGAAAAGGCCAATACGATAGTGGAGTAGGGACAGGCCCAAATGAAACCGGTGACAGCCAGCAGATCCGTGCCGGGGTCATAGTCCGCGCTGGTCCAGATGAATACTTCTTCAACTTCCTGCCCCTCCTCTGGGTGGACACAGGAAGGGCCATAGTGCATCTCCTGTCCGCTCTCCACCTCCAGAACGCTCTATCCATAAAGTTCTGTGCGGGAGATTAGATAGTGCTTTCCGTTGCGGTGGCGAAACAGGGAGCAGAATTCACCATCCGTGTCCAGATTACGCCAAGCATACCGCATCTTTCCCTCATTGTCCAGCAGTTGGCTTTCACTGCCGCAGAGATGTAGATCGCCGTCATAAAGGTAGGCTTTGGAGCGGATGGAATACCTATCCATCAACGGAAACTGCTCGTCTTGCTGAGGAAATCGGTTCTCCGGCGCAAACATAGCATCATACTGCGCCCACCAGTCCCGATAGCGTTTTTCATGGGCGATGTTTTCAGTGTTCATTGAGATACCTCGCCAGTTTCTTCTCCAGCAGTTCTGTCATATCATTGCAGAGGCGCCTTACCTTGTCCTGCTCATGGGCGTAGTACCAGATGGTATCCTCTCCGGGGCGGAGCAGGAGCTGGTCGCCGTCCGCTTCTTTCCAGAACTCGCCCAGCACACAATACCGCTCTCCATGAATGGTTAGATCAAACATCCCGGAAAGGGTAAGAATCACGCCAGTGGATACATTGATGCCTGCGGTCAGCAGGAAAAACTCCCGCACCTGGGACGGGAGCGTGAAGTCCAGCACGCTTTCTTGATCCCTGATCTGTTCCTCCGCGGCGGCAGGCTGGATTTTATCCGTGGGGTCCAGCACCTTTTCCAATGCCTTGCAAAACTTGGGGTATTGGCAAAATAGTTCTGGGTGACTGGTCTTGAATTCCTTTTGCTTTTCCCGCTGCACCCGCTCCTGTTCCTTGCAGAAAGCGTCCAGCTCGGCCAGATACCGCTCCTGGTAGAGATTGCTGGCTTCAAATGCTATGCCGCTCTTTTCCAGAATGGCGATGGCTCCCTTTTGGCTGCCAAACACCGGGACCCACTGAAAGCCGTGTCGGGAGGGCTTCAGTTTCAGGAATTCACCCCGACTCAGCAGGGCTTCCAGTTCCGGCTCATGCTCGTCCCACCAGTTCCGCCAACTTTCCGGTGTTTCCCGGCCTTCGACCAGGTCCAGGAGCTTTGCTGTCAGGTTTTTTTGGTCCATAAGATCTTCCTCCTTTTTAGACTTGTTGTAATGTTCTCGTAATTCTATTCCACATTTCCTTTTTATCTGTGCAATATATAATGTTGGAACTTTTAATTGAAATTTATTCCAAACATATTCTTTGATTTGAGCATATGTTGCCTTACTTTCAGCACTTGTCAAATCCAGCTCATCCAGCTCAATTTCAACGTCTATATGCTTAAAGTGCTACCGTCTCAACGTGGGCCGTTACAACACGACTATTCGTGTTGTCCTTCCCCTCTACCGTTATGATAATATTTCCCTTTGGTGTTTTTTATAAGGGTATCCTAATTTCTCAAGAGTTTTCATTAAGTACTCTTGCACTCCTACTGTATATCTCGTTGGAGAAGGGACTGCTAATAATTCTTGTAAATATTCTAATGTTTGATTCACGTATAAATTCCTTTCAAATAACTTCTAAATTCCTACCATATCTCGGTAAAGTTGATGCGCATAACTATCCGTCATCCCTGAGATAAAATCAGTTGCCAATAATAAACGTAAATATAATTTTTCCACTTCAGATTTACCTTCTGCAAAATAATGATACGAACGTTTTTGACTTTCTGAAATGATGCCAATTTTCTTCAAATCAACATAATCTAATCGACGGTTTGTATCATAAGCGACTAATGGTGGAACAAAACTATCTAATAAATACGTTAAAGTTGAATAACCTGAAATTTCCAAACGTAAAATACTCTTATGATCATATATTTTATCTTCAGAAACTTTTCTTAAATGAGTGTATAACTCATGCGCACTAGAGTCCGTTAATAAATCTTGCTGATACTCTCCATTCATAATCTTCTCATAATGAAGAACAAAAGACTCTGTCGCTGCATCGATTAACATCGTTCTTAAATCAACAAAAAATTGATTAATACTAAAAATTTCTTCATCAATGGTTTCTAATATTTTCACGACTTTTTTTGAATGCGAAGAAGTTTTATCTTCTTTTAATACGGAATGTAAATATTCCTTTACAACAGCAAATCTTAAAACACCTTTTCCAATAGCATCTTCCATATCTGCAATTAAATATGCAATATCATCTGCAGCTTCTAAAATAAACGTCAATGGATGTCGATGTTCTCCTGTTCCAGTAATCGAAGAAATTTGACGGAAAATATCCTCTTCAGATCTGAAAAATCCTACTTTTTTTGAAGTGATTTTCTCTGTTTTTGGCTGATTAGAAGCACGTGTATATTTTAAAATCGTATTAATCGTTGCAGGAGTTAAATCTAATCCATCAAAATTCCCCTTAAAATCATGTAGTTTCGATATAATTCTTAGTGATTGAGCGTTCCCTTCAAAATGATAAAAATCGTGTACATAGGGGCTTGCTAAAAATTCATCTGCTACATCTGAATGTTCTGCTAAAATTCGTGGTAAATTTTTCTTAAACCATTGACGAATAATATCTTCTCCAAAATGTCCATACGGAGGATTGCCAATATCATGTAATAAACTTGCACATTCCACAATTCGAGCAATATCACTTTGATGATTAATCATTTCTTGTTTGCTGGAATCTGTTTCAGTCAATGAATCTTGTTGCAATAATCGTACAATTTCACTCACTAATGTTCTTGCAATCATTGCTACTTCTAAAGAATGTGTTAACCTTGTATGAATAAAGTCTAATCGTTCTAATGGAAATACTTGCGTCTTATCTTGTAATCGCCTAAAAGCGGGACTTGTTACAATTCTTTTATAATCATCATCAAACTCGTTACGATGGTTTGAATCTTTATCTGAAAGACGAGTAGTTGCCAATAAAGTTTTCCATTCCATGTCATCACTCCTTTCCTCTATCTTAAACCAATTTACGAAACATTTCCATCTTAGAAAGAAAAAAGAGCAAAGTATTCGACTACTTCACTCTCTAATGATTATTTGGATAAAATCAATTCTTCTTTCATATGAATATCGTGTAATTCTCGTTTAAAGAAAAATAGACAAAGAACTAAAGAAATGACATCTGATACAGGAGTCGCAAACATCATCCCCTCTACTCCAAAAATATAAGTCATCAATAACATGACAGGTAATAAAATCAATAATTGTCTTGCTAACGATAAAAATGCTCCTGTTTTTGCTTTTCCAATTGCTGGGAAAAATGTTGTAATTAAAATAGTTATCCCATTAATTAAAGTAAATAGCATAAAGTATCTCATATAACGAATTCCAAATTCAAAATACAAATCATTTCCATTACCGAATAGTTGAATAATTTGTAAAGGAAAAATTTCAAACACTGCCCAAGTAACAAATGAAAGTCCAAATCCTATTTTTAATGCTAGAAAAATCGTTTGACGTACTCGCTCGTAATATTTTGCCCCATAATTATATCCGACAATCGGCTGAACTCCTTGCGTCATTCCAATAATTAGCGCAATAAAAATAACAAATACTTTAGAAACAATTCCACCAACTGCAATTGGAATTTCACTTCCATAAATAGACACAGCTCCATATGTTTTCAATAAATTATTCGACACAATTTGTACAATTAAGGCTGATATTTGAAAAATAAATGAAGTCAATCCTAGAGCAGCAATTGCTTCTACTTGCTTCATATGCGGGATAAAATCTTCCCATTGAAACTTCACAGAACGAAACTTTGGAATATAAGCAAATAATAATAATGCTGAAACCATTTGACTGATCACCGTTGCCCAAGCTGCTCCGGAAATTCCCATTTGAAATACAAAAATGAAAATTGGGTCTAATACTGTATTTAAAACAGCTCCTACAATAATTGCCATCATTGAAAAAGTTGCTCTTCCATCTGAACGAACAAGAGGATTAAATCCTGTTGAAAATAAGAAAAAAGGAATTCCATATGCCGTAATACGAGAATATTCCATGGCATAATCAAAAATTTGATTCGTTGCTCCAAATAATTGCATTAAAGGTGCTTAAAAAATTTGAACAAACACGCAAACTGCAATTCCCATTACAATTAATTGAACAACTGCTGTCCCTGCAATTCTTCTAGCTTTCTCCACTTCTTTGCGACCTAATTCTAAATTAAAATTCGATGCAGCTCCTACTCCTGTCATTAATCCTAATGCTAAACAAATCGTCGTAATTGGAAATGCAATATTCGTCGCAGCATTTCCTAAATACCCGACTCCTTGTCCAATAAAAATTTGATCCACAATATTATATAAGGCATTAACGACATTAGCAATCATTGCGGGAATCGCTAATTGCATCAATAATTTTTTGATGGGCTGCGTTCCCATCGGGTTTTCAATAGTTGTCATGAACGAACTCCTTTTTTATTACTACAAATAAAAATATTGTAAGGCTGTTTAAATAAATATGTCAATGAAATATTTTTCTATATGAACAGTAGTTATCTTTTTCTATTTTTCCAAACTCTTTCTATGATACTTAAACTACTAGATTTATAAATATGATTTCTTGAAATAGTCGTGTCTCTTAATTTAACAATCTCTGGATGATTTCTCACTTCACTTTGTTTCCAAGAACTATAATTAATCCCTAATTGTTCACACATTTCTCTTGTTGTTAAATTTTCCTTGCACATTGTTGTTTTTTGATATCCCAGTTTTTGTAACAATTTATCAAACCGTTCTGGATTTTGTTCAATTGCATTAAACACTAAATCTTCTACTTCCATAACTTTTATTCCCCTCTATTTATCAGATACCTTATTATACTACCATTTATTACTAAACAATGAATAGGATATTTGTAAACTATTTTGTGAGCGAACCTCCCCTAACTTTACACTCATAGGTGCTTCAGCTATAATAAAATAAGAAGATTTACTCAATTTCTTATAGGAGGAAGATTATGGAATGGTATGATTATATGATAAATGCATCTAAACAATCACGTTTCAATGCTAGTCACTGGTTTCGATATTTAAGAAAAGTTATTTTTGAAGACCATTCTTATTTAACAGACGAAGATGTTGAAAAATTATTGAACTCCAATGAACTTACTCATTTTCAAAAAGTGAGTTTAAAATATGCTGTTCAAAAACATAGTCCTACTCACGAATATGTCATTTCATTAAATAAACCTGCAAAATTAACAAATGTTCAAAAATTAATGGAGAAATACAAACATGGATAAAATGAAAACTGTTTTTGAAACATTAAATCAAGAATTATCTCAAGAAAATCTTTCTTTAAGAATTATTTGCGTTGGCGGATATGTCTTAGAATATCATGGATTGAGAGCTACTCAAGATGTAGATGCTTTTTATGGAGAAAGTCATCATATTAACGAGATTATTGCTCGTGTTGGTCAAAAGTTTAACCTTAATACTCATGAAGAACTATGGCTCAATAATAATGTAGCAAATATGAATCAACAACCTCCATTGGACTTATGTGAAACCTTGTACTCATTTTCTCACCTAACCGTACTAATTGCTCCAATTGAATATGTATTAGGAATGAAAATGATAAGCGCTAGAGAGCAAGATTTAAAAGATATTGGAATGATTATTAAATATCAAAACGCCCGTTCACCTTTTGAGACTTTCGACACTTTGAAAAAAATGAACTTTTCTACAATTGATTTTTCAATTCTATTAGAAGGTTTCAGCTACGCATACGGCATTGATTGGTTAGAAGAATTTTTCAAGGATAATCAAGAACAACTTCAAAAATATTATTAATCACCCTAAAGGCAATTTCTCATTTAGAAGTTGTCTTTTTTCATTTTCAAAATATTCTCACACCATAAAAAATATCCATCGGATAAACCGATGGATATTCATTTACTGATTAGATTAGTCTTCTAATGGACGAGAGAAGTTTGCAATTTCACGTTGAACACGTTCTAAGTATGCTTCAACTGTCATTGTGACAGTTTCTTTTGAACCATAGCGACGAACAGTCACTGTTCCTTCTTCAACTTCTTTATCCCCAATTACTAATTGATAAGGGATTTTTTGTGTTTGAGAGGCACGAATCTTGTAACCCATTTTTTCATTACGGTCATCTAATTCAACACGTAATCCTAAGCTCATCATTTTTTCTTTTAATGCACGAGCTGCATCATAATGATGTTCTACACTTACTGGAATAATAGTTGCTTGAACTGGAGCTAACCAAGTTGGGAATGCTCCTTTATATTCTTCGATTAAATAAGCTACAAAACGTTCTGCAGTTGAAACTACCCCACGGTGGATAACTACTGGACGGTGAGTGTTATCTCCATCTTCACCCACATAAGTTAAATCGAAACGTTCTGGTAATAAGAAGTCTAATTGGATTGTAGACATTGTTTCTTCTAAGCCCATTGCTGTTTTGAATTGGATATCTAATTTTGGACCATAGAATGCAGCTTCACCAATCGCCTCAAAATATTCTAAGCCCATTTCATCCATTGCTTCTTTTAACATTGCTTCTGCTTTGTTCCACATTTCATCATCATCAAAGTATTTGTGTTTATCTTCTGGATCACGATAACTTAAACGGAAACGATAATCTTTTACATTGAAATCTTTATATACTTCACGAATTAAATCTAGAATACGTTTGAACTCATCTTTAATTTGATCTGGACGAACAAATGTATGACCATCATTTAATGTCATTTCACGTACACGTTGTAAACCAGATAATGCTCCTGATTTTTCATAACGGTGCATCATACCTAATTCAGCAATACGGATTGGTAATTCACGGTAGCTGTGAATATGATTTTTATAAACCATCATGTGGTGAGGACAGTTCATTGGACGTAATACTAATAATTCGCCATCTCCCATATCCATTGGAGGGAACATATCTTCTTGATAGTGTGCCCAGTGACCTGAAGTTTTGTATAAACCTACATCAGCCATTACTGGAGTGTACACATGTTGATATCCAAGAGAAATTTCTTTATCTACAATGTAACGTTCAATTGTACGACGAATTGTAGCACCTTTTGGTAACCAGAATGGTAATCCTGAACCAACTTCTTGGCTAATCATAAATAAGTCTAATTCTTTTCCTAATTTACGATGGTCACGTTCTTTAGCTTCTTCACGCATTTTCAAGAATTCTTTTAAATCTGCTTTATCAAAGAATGCTGTTCCGTATACACGTTGCATCATCTTATTATCAGAGTTTCCTCTCCAGTATGCTCCTGCAAGAGATAATAATTTGAAGACTTGAATACGTCCTGTTGAAGGTACGTGAATTCCACGACATAAGTCTACGAAATCTTCTTGTTGATAAACAGAAATTGTTTCATCTTCTGGTAAACCATTAATTAATTCTACTTTATATGGATCATTTGCAAAGATTTCTAACGCTTCTGCACGACTTACTTCACGACGTACGATTGGATAGTTTTCTTTTACAATTTTCATCATTTCAGCTTCCACTTCTGGAAGAGCGTCTTCTGTTAATTGATTTGGCATATCTGTATCATAGTAAAATCCAGATTCAATTGCTGGTCCTACCCCAAAGTGAATTCCTGGATATAAACGAGTTAACGCATGTGCTAATAAGTGCGCAGTTGAGTGACGTAAAATTCCTAATGCATCTTCATGGTCTGGTGTTACGATTTCAATACTTGCATCTTCTGTTAATGCTTGATCTAAATCGACTAATTCTCCATTTACTTTACCTGCAAGTGCTTTTTTCGCTAAGCTCTTACTAATATTTTCAGCAACTTCTTTCACTGAAATTCCTTGTTCAAATTCTTTTACAGCTCCATCTGGAAATGTAACTTTAATCATTGACATTGTTCTCCTTCTTTCCTTTCAAAAATGCTTTAAAAAAACAAAAAAACCATAGTTTGCATACTCATACAAACTATGGGACGTTATTTCTACGCGGTTCCACCCAAATTCATTCGTTTTAAACGAATCTCTTAAACGGACTAACGCTCCGATACGCCTTGCCTTACTTTATTCAAACAAGGATTCAAAAGTGGTAAAACTATCTCGGATGAAGTGTTCCACCAACCCACTTCTCTCTATTAGATAACCAGATAACAGTTTCTTGTCTTTTTCATCATTTTCAAAATATTTAATTCATAAGTTATTCTACCACTAATTTTATAAAAATCAAGTCATTTATTTCTTTTTTGAAAATTATGAATAGCGACGATTTTCTCCTGCTAAGAAAATTTCTTTCGATAGGAAACGTACACGTTCAATTAAACGTTTCGCCTTTAATAGCTCTACATCTCCACGATTTGAGACACTTAAATGTTCTTGTAATTCTTCAATCGTTAAATTAGATGAAAAGAATGTTGGTAATTCTTGCATCATACGATATTCCAATACAATCATTAAAATTTCATCTCTAAACCATGCAGAATTTGATTCAGCTCCAATATCGTCTAACATTAAGATTGGTGAAGTTTTTAAAAATTCAACCTTTTCTTCTAAACAATTAGCACCAATCGCACTTTTTAATTCACTCGATAAAGTTGGAACATGCACTAAAGTTGTTTCAAATCCAAGTTGAGCTAATTCATTGGCAATAGCTGCTAAGAAATACGTTTTTCCAACTCCAAAGGAACCAACTAAATAAATCGCATGATGAAACTCATTTGGTTTTGCGGATAATTCATTGATGAATTGCAATGAAGCTTGAAAAGTTTCTTGACGCTCTTTTGTAATATCTAAGGAATTTAATGTCACCTGTAATAAATTTTTAGGCATATTAATGGCATGGATTCTATTCGTTAAATCTTGCTGCTGTTGTTTTTGAATAAACTCTTGAGTTGGACGATACACAACTTCAACAAAACCTTGGTTGACCCTTAATAATGGTTCCATGCCTTTAATGTATGTTTCTACACCTTGGATACGAGCATCACGTTGTTGAATATATTCCAATAGGGCTGAATAGCTTTTCACTAAATTTTCTTGCGGAATTTCATCTTGATGTTCTTGTAAAAATTGTTGAACTTCTTTATCTTGTAAAACTTCTGCTACAATTTTTTGATATTGTTGTTGAAATGCTGTAGTAGCCGTTTTATTGCCAAATAAATCTTGCATTCCTTCCATCTCTATTCTCCCTTCACTTGTTCAGAATTCCCACTTGTTTTCAATTGAGAAAGCTGTGCTTTTAATAATTGAAGATTTTCATCATCTAGTGGGCTTTCTTTTGTTTCATTTGGTTTCATCGCCCAGTCAGGAACAGAAGCCACTCTTCCTTTCGGAGCATTTCCATAATATTTTTTACCTGAGTATGATTGTACTTGTCGGTTTTCAATTTTTTCTTTACGACTTGCTTTAAACTCTTTATCTCTTTGACGAACTGCTTCAATAGCTTGTTCAACTGTTTGAATCCCTTTTTGACTCCAATCATTCGCAATCGTATCCATTAAATTTTTATTAATCGTTGGATTATTTTTAACAACTAATACGTAATGAATTAAAATATTAATCACTTCAGATGGGATCGTTCCTACTTGAACTAAATCTAAAATAATCCGTTGTTCTCCATTTGAAACATAACCATTTCTTTGTTGCTTAATACTTGTCATAAAGTCAAAAGGCGTCATTTCTTTTGCTAATGTAATTAATCGTTGAATCGCCTGAGGTAAATGAGTAGACGTTGGAGTTGTTTCTTGTTGTTCTTCTACAACAACTTCTGAAATTACAGGCATACTTTCTTCTTTCGGAACAACTGAAGTTACAGTAGCCTCCTCTTGTTTAGGAGCTGCTAAATGCTGATTAGCATTAATAATAATCGAATACAATTCCTTTTCATCAATCTCACCCGTTGATAAATCTGCAGCATAAATCACATATTGCGCAATTTCTCTTTCCGTTAATCCATAATATAATTGGAAGCTATTTAACATTTGCTTCACTTCATCTGTTAAAGCCTGTTCATGAACAAATTGACTCTTTAACAAGTCCGTTAATAATTCCCAATCAATAGTAGAATTCATAACTAATGATTCTTGTTGCTTCACATCTTTAATCATTTGTTTTTCTTGAGCAATATTTCTCTTGTACTGTGACATATTAAAAGGTAATTGGAATCCTTCTTGGAAAGTACTGGTAACATCTTGACCATAAGGAGCCTTTTCCTTTACACTAAAACGTTTTTGTAAGATTTCAAAACGTTGATGACCTACTTGATTCACTAAAAGTGTCGATAATAAAGCATCTTTGAAAAATAAATTCGGACTCGCTGGTGCTTGTAATTCAAATGTATATTGAGCACTAATCGATTCTTCATCTTCATAGCGATAGGTTTTTAATAAGCCAACTGATTCTAAACGAATTCTTGCTTGATAAAAATCTGGAATTCCCATATTCACTAATGCTAATAAATCTGCCAATCGAATGACATCACTTTGATAGGAATTCGGAGAAAGCTCACTAAATAAGACTAAATATAAAGTTGAGGCTTGAACCCCTAAAAATGGTACATATAATTGCGTCACAAATTGTAATTCACGTTGTGTCAGCCAAACTTGCTGTGTCACTTGAATACAATCACGTGGATTCAACTGACTCCACTTTATTGATTTCTCGTCCATTTGATCCTCCTATTATGATTTACTATCTTTACGATCCATTTCAAAAGACATTCTCTCTAATTCTTTTAAGAACATTTTTCTATCGGTAAATTGACGGTATACACTTGCAAAACGAATATAAGCAATATCATCAATTTTAGCAAGGTAGTCCATGACCATCTCCCCAATTAACATACTTGAGATTTCATTTTCTCCTTCTTGATTAATTGTATGTTCGACTTCATTGACAATTTGTTCTAATTGACTTAATGGAATCGGACGTTTTTCAGCAGAACGAACTAATCCATTTAATAATTTTTCACGATTAAACGCCTCACGATTTCCATTTCTTTTAATGACTAAAATCGGCGCTTTTTCTAACCGTTCAAAAGTTGTGAATCGATAGCCACACTCATCACATTCTCTTCTTCTTCGAATTGAACGACCATCGTCTGCTGGACGGCTATCAATCACTCGTGAACCATTAAATTTACATCTTGGACATTGCATGACGATGTCCCCTTTCTTCAAGTTTTTTCTTATTGTAGTATATCATTTTTCGTTTCTACTAGCCACTGTTCAACTTGCTGATATAACTGCTGAATCGTACCTTGATTATCCAATAATACCGTCGCTCTTTTTCGTTTTTCTTCAATGGATAATTGAGAATCAATTCGAGACAATGCTTCTTGTTTTGTATATTGATTTCTTCTCATTAATCGTTCTAATTGTAGTTCTCTTGGAATATAAACAACGATAATTTCTTCGCATAATTCTTCATAATGTTTTTCAAATAATAGGGGTAAATCTAAGACAATCATGGTTTCCCCTTTTTGACGATACTCTTCGATTTCCTCTAAAATCATGATTTTAATGAGAGGCTGTAATAGTTCATCTAGTTTTTGACGGTTTTCAGCATTTGAAAAAATTAATGCGCCTAATTTTTGACGATTTAAGCTTCCATCTTCTTCAAATACATCACTACCGAAAGCTTTTCTAATTTCTATGGCGCCTTGACTATTGGGTTCGACTACTTTTCGAGCAACTTCATCTGCATCAATGACAGGAATTTTCAATTGTTTGAAATAAGAAGATACCGTAGATTTCCCAGAAGAAATTCCTCCCGTTAATCCAACAATTTTCATAAAATTCCTCCTTATAGCTCTTTTGTTCTATGTTAGATGAAAACAAAGATTCATGCAATAAAAAACTATGATATGAAAAACAAAAAAGGAAATCCCATTAATTGAAACCTTTGCTACATTTTGGAAATTCCATTTCTAACTCGAATACGTACATATCTTATGATGGAAAACCAAAAAGGAATTTCCCCGTAGCAGCAGTGATTGAAACGGCAGAGCCGTTCCAATCACAGGAAATTTTGAGACCTAGGCTCAAAATTTAGCAATGAGACTCGCTATGCGAGGCCGCTTGCGTCCTTGCTACAATTCGGAAATTCCATTAAATTTTATTAGCGCGACGAATCCGCTGTACGCTAAACGCCATTACAGTATATAAAACGGTAAATAAAACAATCATCCCTAAATGAAATGCATAACTAGAAAACTCTGTTGAAGAATTGCTCGCTGCTGAAGTCACATAATAAACTGGGAAAAATTTAGCAATGTTGACTCCATAGGAACTTACCAATTCTAAAGGAACAAAAATTCCGGATAAAAATCCCAGCCCCATCCCGAATATTGTACTTGCAGCTGAATAAGCATATTGATTCTCGCCAATGACTACTGCACAAAGAAATGACAAAGCATAAGCTGAAATTGCCGACGCTGTACTCAATAATAAAATCTTCGACGCTTGAGAACTTGCATAAAATTCAGGAGCTAAAATCCCTACAAAAAGCAGATTAATACCAACAATTAAACCTACAATCGTTAACCCTGCTAAAAATTGTTCCAACATCACTCGACACTCATCTTTCATAGCAATCGCAATTCTCTTGGCAACTTCTTTCCCCTTCATTTTAGAAAAAATCGTACCAAATAAATAAATGAACACTGAAAAATAAATAAATGGGCTATAGGTAAAATAATTTTCACCTAATTTTTCTTTAGAGTATTGACTGGATACCGCTTCTTCTTTAGAAAGAAGCGTTACTGTTACTTCTTGATCCATAATCTTTTCTATTTTTTCTGGATTAAAATCCCCTTCTTTTTTCAAAGCAACTGCATATCGAAGATAAGAATTTACATACTCACGAATTAAATGTCCCGATAATGAATTGGAGATTTCCATCTCAACAACTTCTTGTTCCTGTTCCAATTTTAATTGGGCATCACTTGGAATCCATAATCCTGCATCTACATCTCCTGCATAGATAGCTTCTTTCATACTTGTATCACTTTTTGTCGTTTTTTGTACTTCATGTTTCTTTTGAAGCGTTTGAATCAATTGATTAATGATTTCGTTAGAACCTTTCGATTCATCTTTAATCATGATTTTAACGGGAACATCTTCAAAATGCTTCCTTTCATCTATCTTAGAAATTTGAAGTAAAGCCATCCCCATAAAAATGACTAAATAAATAATGCCATATATTTTGTAACGATTCGTAAGTTTTAAAAAATACTTATAAACTGTCATAACGTGTTCTCCTTAATCTCCATAATGCAAAGACCATTAATAGAAGTGTATAAAACCCTAGTAATCCAAAAATACGAGTCATTTGTGTTTCCTCATTTAAACGGTTTAATTGATAAAATCCAGACATGATTAAAGCTACTGGATTATACTGATTCACCCACGGAAGATGACTATTCATAAATACTCGTATACTACTTCCCATTAATCCAGCAATAGCGGATACAATCATATTTGTCATTAATGCTACTATAATCCGTCCTTGTATACTCAACTGTTGAAGAGTTCCTATTAAAATTCCAAAGGATAGTCCGAAAACATTTCCTATAAGCATTAATAAAATACTACCTGTCCAATTCGTAAATAATTGTAATTTTAAAATTTGAGTCATATACACTAATAAAAGAGCATTTGAAAACAAATTCAACGTTAATCCTGTAGCAAAACTGTAAATAAGAAATTTCCATTTACTAAATGAACTTCCCATAACTCTTCGTCCCACTTCAGATAAATTTCCATTCATATACGCTACACAAACAACTCCACTAAAGATAGAATACATTGCAAAACTTGCTAGACTTGAATAGAACATCATTGTTCCTTCACTAACATCACTCTTTGTTTCTTTTATCCAACTTTTTTTAAAATCAATGGTAGAGGCACTTTTTCCAAGAGATTGAACTTGTTTTATTTGAGTGACCACATTTTTTAAGACGCTTTGTGGAACACCGGATTCTTTTGTCACTACAATATCTAAATTATTTTCAACAAATCCATCTGCTTTTTCTTCAAGCGTTAACTGCTTACCCTCTTCTGCTGATGCTACATCAATGATTTTAAAATTTTCACCGGCTTGTTCAAAGACAAAATGAAATGGATGATCCTTCATGATCGCAACACGAACTGGTGTTAATTCTTGATGAATCACACTAGAAAGAGATAAATAAAAGAAAGTCGTTAAAATTACTGGATAACACAATACCCAAAATGAAAATGCAAAATCTTTTACCGTATTTTTAAATAAATACTTAAATAACTTTAGAAATGTCATCATCTATCACGAAGTCCTTTCCCAGTATATGCTAGAAATACATCATCTAAACTTGGTTGTTCACTATATAAACGCACATAATTTAACTGCAATTCTTCAATCGTATTCGCAACATGCATTAAATGATTATTTCCCTTTTTAAAATGAAACTTCAACTGTTGTTTTTGTTCTTCCATCACTAAAATTTGAGGAATTTGTCTTAATCGCTCTAATTGTTCACTCGTTGGAATGGTCGTTAATTCTACTTGAATAATTTCTGAAGTAGTAATCGATGCTTTTAATTCTTGAGATGTTCCAGAAATAATGCTCTTTCCTTTATCCATAATCACAATACGATCACTTAATCCATCCACTTCATCTAAATAATGAGTCGTATAAATAATAGTACTGCCTTTTTCATTTAATTTTCGAATTCCCTCTAATATAAACGAACGACTTTGAGTATCGACTGCAACAGTTGGTTCATCAAAGAAAATTAAAGTAGGTTTATGCACAATGCCACAAGCAATATTTAATCGACGTTTCAATCCGCCACTTAATTTTTTCGGAAGAAATTTACGAAAATCTTGTAATTCTGTAAACTCAATCGCTTCTTTTACATATTGTTTTCGCAATGTTGAATCTGAAATGTATAGTCCACAAAAGAAATCAATATTTTCTTCAACTGTTAAGTTCTCTAAATAAGCTAACTCTTGTGGTACAATTCCAATTTGCCCTCTAGCTTTAGCAGATAATGGAAATTGATTTTCTTCTAACACTGTAATCTCTCCACTATCAAATGTTAAAAATCCTAGCATACAATTGATTAAAGTTGTTTTCCCACACCCATTTGGACCAAGAAGCGCTAATAACTCCCCTTTTTGAATCTCAATTTCAAAGTGATTTAATGCCATTAAATCTTTATATCGTTTCACTAAACCTTTTACTACAATACTTGTTTCCATATGTTCACCTATCCTTTCATCACAATCTTAGTATATAAAATGTCTTCACTCTTACCTAGTGTCAAATATCATCATCTGCATATGACATTTGTCATATTTTTATAGAATTTTGTGACTTTTGCAGTTATACTACAATAAAAAGCAGATTGGAGGATTAGTCTTGCGTACATTCATTGAAAAGTCATTATTTTTTATTCTCATCAGTATTTTTTTAGCACAGGAAAATATTGAACTTTCGACAATTTTTCTTGGATTTTGTATCTATATCCTCTCTCTTTCCCCTTATGTCAGTTCAAAATTCATTTCATCAATTGCATTAGGGGTTTCTGGAATACTTTGTATTCTCTTTCCACAAACTGGACTTTATAGTGTTCTATTCATCATGCATGCGGTTCATTTATTTGGTTTAGGGGGAATTTTTTCAGGATTGATTTTATTTTTATATCCTCATTTATTTACCATTATTCTCGGTACCATTGGTAGTTATATTATGTTACAAACTCAAAAGGATGAGGCTTTTCAAAAGAAAAATTATCAAATCCAAAATAATTTAGAACTAGATCGTTTGCAATTAATACAACGCCAACAATCAAGCTCTGAAGAAGTTTTAAAACAAATGGAAATTGCTACCCTAAAAGAAAGAAATCGGATTTCTCATGCATTACATGATCAACTAGGACATACTTTAAGTGCTTCTATTATGCAATTGGAAGCTTTACAAATTATTACAACTGAACCCGTTGTGGAAGAAAAATTAGAACATTTATCAAGCATTTTACAACAGGAAATGGATAACATTCGATTAACCATTCACCAAATGTATGATGACTCCTTCTCACTTTCGCAAAGAATGGACACACTCCTTCAACCTTTAAAGGAAAAAGCACAAGTGAATTTTACGAACACTATATCAGATAGTATTCCAATTACTATAAAATATGATATTTTAACGATTTGTAAGGAATTGACAACAAATTTCATGAAACATTCCAATGGAACGCAACTTCAATTATTCCTTTTAGAACAAAAAACAACCTATACCATTGATTATAGAGACAATGGTGACCGTCCAACTAATACTCCCTCAGGCATGGGACTGACAATGATGAAGGAACTAGTGGAAAAACATAATGGAGATTTTACACTTCAAACAAAAAATGGATACGAAATTTTTATTCGTATTCCAAAACAGGAGGCCTCTCATGATTAAAACGATTCTTATTGATGATGATTTTTTAGTGTTACAAGCATTAGAAACCATTCTTTCTGCCCAATCTCATATTGAAGTCGTTGGAATGGGAAGTAATGGAGCTGAAGCAATTCAACTATACGAACAACATAAGCCTGATTTAGTTTTAATGGACATTCGAATGGAACCTACTTCTGGAATTGATGCAGCTAGTCAAATTTTACAAGACTATCCTGAAGCAAAAATTTTATTTTTAACGACCTTTCAAGATGATGAATATATTACAAAAGCACTAGCGATTGGCTGTAAAGGATATTTATTAAAACAACATATTAAAGGGATCATCCCCGCCATCGAAGCAGTTATGAATCATCAAATTGTATATGATTCAACAATCGGTATGCCGGTTAAAAAAATCTATCAAAGAAAAACAAGCAAACTGCTTAATGAACGTGAAAATAAATTACTCTATTTAGTAGCAGAAGGATACAATAATAAAGAAATCGCAGAAAAAATGTACTTAAGCGAAGGCACCATCCGAAACTACCTCTCCTTACTTTTAGAAAAATTAAACTTAAGAGACAGAACCCAATTAGCCATTTATTACTATAAAGATTTGGTAGAATGACGAAAAAGGCAGAGAAGTTTTTACCCTCTCTGCTTTTTTTCTTATGTCATTTTAACTAGATATATTTTCTATTATGTCATCATTTTTTACTCTTCTACTTAAAATATTTTTTATGAAGTAATTTAAAATAAAGATTCCAATGATGAGTATTAAAATAATACCACTATTGAATTTATACGAAAATGCTATCATATTACTCATAATTGACACAATAATAATAGATGCAATAATCGAAATATTAGTTGACTGAAATACTTGACCGATTAAAATTGAAATTAAAATGATTGTAAGAGAAAAAATCCCCACAAAAATAGTCATATATGTAATTTTTAAAATATCGATAAATAAATCCCACGCCACAAACCCTAGAGATTTTCCAACAAAATAAAAAATTAAATTTTCTGAAAACAGAACAGAAACTAGATTGATGAAAGAGAGAAGAGATAGAGCAATAATTTTACTTATAAAGATTTCCCCTCTACCTCCAGGAAACAAATAAATGATTTCTCTAGCGCTACCAATATAGTGTCTAAGTAACGAACGATTCCAAATAACAACTCCATAAATAATGGCTATTGATACAGTTAAAGTTGATGCTAAACTAATTATACCAATAGAACTAGTTATTATAGAATCTTCACCATTTTTCTCGAAATAAGAAACTAAACTAAAAAACATTAACGATAATAAATTAATGAGTATATTGGTCCACAGAAAATATCTAAAATGACAGCTTTGTTTTTTAAATTCATACTTAATTTTCTCTTTCATATACTACCTACCTCCTTTATTTCTCTATAAAATTGTTCCAGAGTTTCAAAACCTTGTCTTCTTATATTTTCTATACTTAATTCTGTTAAAACCTCTCCTTGATGAATAACAATAAGATGATCTGCTATACTTTCTAATTCTGAAAACGAATGGCTAGAAATTATAATTATTTTTCCTTCCTCTTTTAACTTTAGAAGTAGTTCCTGCAGTAGAATAATCCCCTCTCTATCTAATCCATTAAAAGGTTCATCCAAAATTAATATTTCTGGATTATGAAAACATGCTAAAGCAATATTTAAACGTTGTTTCATACCTAAAGAAAATCTAGAAATTTTATCTTCTAAGGAAACATTTAAACCAAATTTTTTCAAATAGGCTTTAATATCTGTTGAACGACATTCATAATATTGTAAATGGTTAGCGAAAATTTCCTCTACAGTATAAAAACTAAGGATGTCTGGAAAAGGAAAAACAACTCCAATTTTTCTTAAAAAGTGATTGTAATTAGTATCATCTACAACTTCATCATTAAGAATAATTTCTCCAACTGCTTTACTTAGTCCTAACATACATCGAAATAACGTTGTTTTTCCTGCACCATTTTCACCAATAACGCCATATATTTCACTGGAATTCAAAGAAAGATTAATATTATTTAATACTGTTTTACTCTTTATATTTTTAGTTAAATTAGAAATGATGAATTTGCTCATAACTATTTCCTCCTAGTTAATGTTTTTAGAGATAGTAAAAATCCTATGCCTGCCCACACTATTAGTACTAATAATTGCTGACCATTTGTAGCTTCTAATTGAAAAATATTTGAACGTATGATTTGGCTAGATGGAACAAATGGAAGAAATTTATATAAATACATTGTCCACAATGGAAGCCTATCAGATGAATAAATGATAGGAGAAAATAACAAGCCTCCAATTATAATCAACTGTGTAACAATAGATACAACACTTGGTGGAAGAATATAAGCAATAGCAAACCCCACAGAAATTAAGGAAAATATAATCAATAGAATAGATAATATTGAAACCACTCCTATTGAAATTTCTAATCCAAAACCAAATTTACTAATTAATAAACTTGAGATAATTCCTGGGAAACAAAGTAATCCCCAAATGAATAAATCAGATAACAAGATTTTTATCCTTGAAACGGGTAATGTTTTTTGATATTCGTAGATTCCATTTTGTTTAGCCTCACTAACAATCTGAGGCGCTAATACACAAGTAACTGAAATTACATTAATTGCCATAGCTCCAGTACATAGATAATACTTCTCCCATGGACTTGTTGCATTAGTAATAAATAAAAACCCATAAATAACTGCAAATGATAAAATAATTTGAACTAAAACAAAAAATGGAATATAAAACTTATGACGAAGTAAACTCCATTTTATTAAACCTCTAAATTTATATAAACTTTTTTGATTATTATTCATTAATATATTCCTCGTAATCATCAGAAAGATTTTTTAATTTTATGTCATAACTAGCTATTTTATGATTTTTTAAAAGTTCAGAAATAATTGGCACAATATCTTTAAAAAATTCATCGTTAATCGTCAAAATTAAACGTTTATCAACTTCATCATATTTACAATTATTCCAATCTTTAAACTCAGAAATTATTGTTTCGTCTATAACAGATAAAGAGATTTGATGTTGCAAGTGACCTACATCCTTAGATTCTAATAATGATACATCTCTCTTTATACATCCTTTATCAAACAATAAATACCTATCAGCATAACGTTCCACTTCAAATAAATTATGAGTAACAATAATTACTGTTGTACCAGAATTTGCAAGATATCTTAAGTATTTCCATATCAAACTTCTTCTTAATGGATCAACATCGTTTGTTGGTTCGTCCAGCACTACAATTGAAGGTTTATCAACTACTGCCATCGCAAAAGATGTAAGTCTTTGAAGACCTCCTGACAGTTTATCGCCTGCAATATCTCTCCAATTTTGAATATCTAAAAAATCAATCAATTCTTTTGTACGCTTTTCAATTACAGTAGGACTTAATCCTTTTATAAAACCAATACAGCTAATCGCTTCCTGTACAGTAACCCCTTTAATTGGTACTTGGAATTGAGGCATAGAGGAAACAAGTTCTCTAGCTTTACTTGGATATTTAGTAATATTTATTCCTTCTATAAATATTTCTCCTTCATCCGAGGAAACTGTTCCATTAATTTGATTTAAAAATGTACTTTTTCCAGCACCGTTATGACCTATTACTGCAACAATTTGTCCACTATAAAAAGTAACACAAATATCATCTGTAATAATTTTTGAACCGTAAGCTTTTTTCAAGTGATTTACAATAATTGTTTCTTTTATCATAAATACCTCCCATTTTTGAAGTTATTAATAATAAGACTGAAAATCTTTTCACTAACAAAACATACCAAAGTATGTTTTGTTAAATTTTAACATACTTTGGTATGTTTTTCAATTTTTACATTAAATATGAAGAAATTAAGGAATGAATATTTATCTTAGGAATATGTTATAATACTTAATAAGTAACAATATCCATAAATCTGTAGTATAAAATTGATAAACTTTGAAAGGAATTTATTTATAAAATATGGAAAATACAAAAGAAAAGATACTTGAAGTTGCCACTAATCTTTTTTTAGAAAAAGGATATAAACAGACTAGAATCTCTGACATTATAAAAGGTTTAGATGGCTTAACAAAAGGAGCAATTTACCATCATTTTGAATCAAAAGAAGATATTTTTGAAGCAGTTGTAAAAAATATTGGTTTGAAAAATACGCTAATTTTTGACAAAATTAAATTTGCTGATAATATGACTGGATCAGAAAAAATAACAAAATTAATATCTCTTGGCTTAGATAACGATAATTTAGAAACAATAACTACTATTTCTCCTAATTTACTAGATAGCCCTAAATTATTTGTTTCTTTTTTAAAGCAAATGCAAGAGATTACAATACCTGAATATTTTTATCCAATTATCATTGAGGGAATTGAAGACGGTTCAATAAGAACTGATGAGCCACATCAACTAGCAGAATTAATCTCTATTTTACTGAATATTTGGTTAAATCCTCTAATTTTTGAAAATTCTAAAAATACTATTATTTCTAAAATTAAATTATTAAATCAATGTTTAGAGAGCTTCAATATTAAAATTTCTATATAACTAATTCTCTAAATCTTTGTTCCAAGTCTTATAAACTATTTTTGTGAACAAAAATTTCCCCATCAGAATTTCTATTTCTAATCCCTATATGTCACAGCTTATTATGAAAAATAAAAAAGGAATTTCCACGTAGCAGCAGTGATTGAAACGGCATTAGCCGTTCCAATCACAGGAAATTTTGAGACCTTAGGCTCAAAATTTAGCCATGAAACCGAAGGTTTGCTGGCGTCCTTTGCTACATTTTGGAAATTCCATTAAAAATTATTTAAATTATAAACGATTGTTCAACTCTTCTGCTAGTTCTTCAAATCCTGGTTTACCTAATAAAGCAAACATATTTTTCTTATACGCTTCAACACCAGGTTGATCAAACGGATTCACACCATTTAAGTAACCAGAAATACCTACAGCGATTTCGAAGAAGTAAATTAAATGACCTAAAGTATAAGCTGACATATCAGGAATCGTTACAACAAAGTTTGGAACTTGACCATCCGTATGCGCTAATAAAGTACCTTGGAAAGCTTTTGTATTTACAAAATCCATTGTTTTACCTTGTAAATAACCTAAACCATCTAAATCTTCCTCAGTTTCAGGAATTGTTACAGTTTCATTAGGAGTACCCACTTTAATAACCGTTTCGAAGATATTACGTTGACCTTCTTGGATATATTGACCTAATGAGTGTAAATCAGTTGAGAAGTTCGCACTTGAAGGATAAATACCTTTCAAGTCTTTTCCTTCAGATTCACCGAATAATTGTTTCCACCATTCAGAGAAGTATTGTAAAGTTGGCTCATAATTAATTAATAATTCAGTCACTTTACCTTTACGATATAACACATTTCTTGCTACCGCATATTGATAAGCTTCATTTTCTTTTAAGTTTGGTGAGCTATAAGCCACACGAGCATCTTCAGCCCCTTGCATTAACGCATCTACATCTGCACCAGTTACTGCAATTGGTAATAAACCTACAGCTGTTAATACAGTGAAACGTCCACCTACATCATCTGGAATAACAAATGTTTGATACCCTTCAACATCTGCTTCTGATTTTAATGCTCCACGAGCACGGTCAGTTGTTGCATAAATACGTTTAACCGCTTCTTCTTTACCATATTTTTTAATTAATAAATCTTTGAACACACGGAACGCAATCGCTGGTTCTGTAGTTGTACCTGATTTAGAAATTACGTTTACTGAAAAATCACGGTCTCCAATTAACTCAATTAAACCATGTAAGTAAGTTGAGCTAATGCTGTTTCCTGCAAATAACACTTGAGGTGTTTTACGTTGTTCTGCTGGTAAATAGTTGTAGAATGCATGATTTAAGAAATCAATTGCTGCACGAGCTCCTAAATAGGAACCACCGATACCAATAACAACTAATACTTCAGAATCTTCTTGAATTTTTTTAGCTGCTTCTTTGATACGAGCAAATTCTTCTTTATCATAGTCACGAGGTAAGTTAATCCAACCAGTGAAATCTGCACCTGCTCCTAATCCCTCTCTTAAATCTTTGTCAACTGCTGTTACAGTTGATTGTAATTGATTGATTTCTTCTTGATTAAAGAAACCTAATGCTTTGGAATAATCAAATGAAATATGTCCCATAATGAACCTCCTAAAAATTTCTTCTTTTATTATATCAATTTTTCTATAAAATGAATACTACTAAGCTTTGTTTTCTTTTGGTTTCACAAATTTTTCTTGAGCCTCTTCAATCCAATACGGTAATTGATGCGCTAAAGATGAAAATCCAATTGGCGGAGTAAAGCGTTTCTTATTTCGCTTAATTCTCGTTGGTGTAGAAGGTACATCTAGTTTTTCTAATGCACGAATCGACAAACTAATTTTATCGGTAAATTCATCTACATCAATCACTTTCGCAGTTACTTCTTCTCCAATTTTCACAAAATTGTGCACATTATCCATGTATCCATGCTTACATTCAGAAATATGAATTAATCCTTGTGTTTCTTCATCCAATGCTAGAAAAATTCCGTAAGGCTGAACTCCTGTCACTTTAGCAGTAATCACATCTCCAATGCGATACGTCTGTGTCATGTTCAACCCCTACCTTTTCACTACTGTCGTTGATTCAATCACAACATCCTCTAATGGACGGTCTTGACCATTGCGTTTAACAGATTCAATTTTTAATACAACGTCCATTCCTTCAACAACACGACCGAACACAGTATGACGATGATCTAACCAAGGTGTTCCACCATTTTTTGCATAAGCTTCAACAATTTTTTCTGGCCATCCCATCTCTTTTAATTGTGTCAACATTTGAGCTGGAACATGTTTCGCTGTTACGATAAAAAATTGTGAACCATTTGTATTGGGCCCAGCATTTGCCATTGAAAGAGCTCCGTAAAGATTAAATAATTCTTTTGAAAATTCATCTTCAAATTTTGGACCCCAAATCGATTCTCCACCCATACCAGTACCAGTTGGGTCTCCACCTTGAATCATAAAGTCTTCAATCACACGATGGAAAATGACTCCATCATAGTATCCATTTTTCGCATGTGTCACAAAGTTTTTAACCGTCTTTGGTGCACGCTTTTTAAATAATTCTAACGTAATATCCCCCATATTTGTATGTAAAATTACAACAGGGTTTCCTTTTAATTGTCTTCTTAATTGTGGAAATATAACCATTTTCCCCTTATTCTTCCCTTCTTTTCTAAGTTTTATACTGCTTCAATTAAACCATAAAATGCCTTTTTTATCAATTTATGGACGAAGTTTCAACCTACTCATCTCCAACAGAAGCAACAATTTGTGCCCAATAGCGATCCACTAATAAATCTTTCTCGGGCTTTGCTTTTTCTAATTGCTTTTCTGCAATTTTTAACAGTTCTTCTGAAACTGGAATAAAATGAGAAATTTTCTTTCCATTTACAATATAAATTCCTACTCCTGCTTCTTGTTGGTTACTAAAAAGAATACGATCAAATACAATATTTTTTTGCAACATTCGATCTACACAGTAATATTTTACAATTTCAATAATACGATCGTCATACCCTTCTTCTGCAATGCATAACTTTTCAAAAAATTCATCACAGCTTCCTACATAACGAACAGCATATCCGCTATCTAAGAAATCTTGATTCGTTGTTTGATCATCGATTAAAACTTGTTGTAATTCCTTTTGCATTTCTTCTTCTTTCGGGAAGAAATGAATTAAAATTTTCTTATCCATATCCTGATAATTCAAAATATATGGAATAAAATATTTTTGCTCACAATGTGGACAAGTACATTGAAATACTGTTTGATTGATTAATTTTTCTTTTAACTCTGGAGTTTCAGTCACATTCACATTTTGATAAATCGTATAGTCAAAAGACTTTTGACATGTTTCACAGTGAATAGGAACTTGATTTACCTCTGTCATTAAGATACCTTCTTTCTCATACTACTGTGCCTAGTATACCACGCTTGATGAAAAGTTTCCCCTTTTATTTTTCCTTATTTGGTATAATGTTTGAGAATATGGTATAGTATAAAGGACTAATGAAGAAAGAGTGTATCGATATGACTATTTTTGAAAATTATCCTTTGATAGCAGCGTTATCATCCATATTATTTGCACAATTTGTAAAATTTCCAATTGCCTTTTTTACAAGAAAAAAAGGAGCACATTTATCCCTTATGACAAGTACGGGTGGAATGCCAAGTTCTCACTCTGCTGCTGTTACTTCACTCATTACAGCGCTTGGATTGGAATATGGATTTGCTTCTCCACTTGTAGCAATCGCCACAACATTTGGGGTGATTGTCATGTTTGATGCAATGGCGGTTAGACGTCAAAGTGGTGAACAAGGAATTTTATTATCACAATTATTTGAAGAACAATTAAGAGATGAATCTACAAAATTATCAGAAATTGAAATTGATGATGATGAACCAATTCAATTATTTAATACAGAAGAAAATAAAAAATTAATTATTAAGAAATATCTTGGACATAAACCAGTAGAAGTATTTGGTGGTGCAATGACAGGAATTGTGATTGCTATCCTATTACGCTTCTTATATTTCTAAGAATGGAGAATGAAATGATAACAACAGAAATCGTAGATATTGCCATTATTGGTGGCGGACCCGTTGGATTATTTACAGCTTTTTATGCGGGACTTCGTCAAGCAAGCGTAAAAATTATCGAAAGCCTTCCACAATTAGGTGGACAACCAGGAATGTTATATCCTGAAAAAATGGTATACGACATCCCTGCTTATCCTGAAATTTTAGCCGGAGATTTAGTAGAAAACTTAATTAAGCAATTAAATCGATTTGAAGCTACACAAATTTGCTTAGAAGAAGAAGCTCTTCAAATTGAAAAATTTGAAGACTACTATGAAATTACAACCTCTAAACAAAAACACTTTGCAAGAACGATTATTATTGCATGTGGGAATGGAGCTTTCCGTCCCCGTAAATTAGAATTAGAGGGTGCAGAAAATTACGAAAATCATCAACTGCACTACTTCGTGACGAACTTAGAACAATTTAGAGATAAAAATATCGTCATTTGTGGAGGTGGAGATTCAGCGGTTGACTGGGCATTAGCGTTAGAAAATATCGCCAAAAAAGTTAGCATCATTCACCGTCGTCCACAATTCAGAGCACACGAACATAGCGTTGAATTACTTCAAAATTCTTCCGTTAAAATCTTCACACCATTCATTCCAGAACGCTTAAATGGAGATGGAAATACGCTTCAATCTGTTACTTTTAAACAAGCTCGCGGGGAAGAAGAAGTTGAATTAGAAGTAGATGACTTCATTGTCAGCTATGGTATTTCCTCTTCTATCGGATCCATTAAAGATTGGGGATTAGAACTTCAAAGAAATGCGATTATTACGAATAGTAAAATGGAAACAAACCTTCCAGGAGTGTTTGCAGTTGGCGATATTGCTACATACGAAGGAAAAGTGCAAATTATCGCAACAGGATTTGGGGAAGCACCGATTGCTGTCAACCAAGCAATGGCATACATTCATCCTGAGAAGAGAATCCAAACCATTCATAGTTCTTCTCTTTTCTAGTCATATATGTTACAATGATATGTTCGTTTCCACTTTTTAAATTCTGGAAACGTGGAGGGAGAGTTTTTATGAAAAACACAAAAGAATTACATGAATATGCATTATCACTTCTTCATGAACGTGGAGTGGAATTAGAAGAAATTGCAAAATTAGTTCATTTCTTACAAGAACCATATTTTCCAAATTTAACAATTGAGCACTGCTACAATAATGTGGAATTTGTACTAAAAAAACGTGAAGTACAAAATGCCATTATTACAGGAATTGAATTAGATAAATTAGCAGAAAAAAATCAATTATCACAACCATTAAATGATATTTTGACTAAAGATGAAGGTTTATATGGTGTAGACGAAATTCTTGCTTTATCAATCGTAAATGTTTATGGTTCTATAGGATTTACAAACTATGGTTATATCGATAAAGTAAAACCAGGAATTTTACAATTATTAAATGATAAATCAAGTGGCTACTGCCACACTTTCTTAGATGATATCGTAGGTGCTATCGCAGCAGCAGCAGCAAGTCGTGTAGCCCACGGATATCCAGAATACCAAGAATCAGAATTAGATTAATTTAATAAATGAAATTTAAAAAAATAAACTTTTCTAAAGTAGCAAGGACGCAAGCAGCCTCGCAAAAGCGAGTCTCATTCCTACTACTATAGAAAAGTTTTTATTTTATTATAAAGCCTCTTATCAGCTAAGTTTTTAACTAATATACACATTTGTAAAACAACTAAAACTCACCACAACCTAAACAAAGCCTAGTCACTTTTTATTCGCAATCTTATATTATTTCGCTATAAAGAAAACAGACTTTGCGCTGTTGCTCGAGTACTATCAGCCACTCTGGATGATAGTACTGGAAAATTTGAGACCTTAGGCTCAAATTTTAGTAATGAGACTCGTATTTTTGCGAGGCTGCTTACGTCCATAGCAACCCAAGCAAAACCTAGTTTTCGTCTTCCTCCATTTCTTCGAGACGCTTTTTCATAATTTTCTTAATTTCATAAGTATCAACTTCATACTGTATACATTCACACTCTTCAGCAAAAGCTTCTAAAATATCCTCATATTGCTCTTCATCAAATTCTACCGCAAATACAGGACGACCATCCTGTACACCAACAAAAGCTCTGTCTTGATCATCTATGAATACTAAACGATCAAATTCTTTATCAAAATCATACTGAAGCTCCATATATGATTTCAGCAATTCAACTGCTACATCATTTAAACCGGCTTCAAATATTACCATCTTTTCTACTGCATCACTATAGTTCGTTTCAAAACGAATACGATAGCCTTGTTCATCTAATGAACGAACTTCAAGAACAAAATCTTTTTCTTCTTCTGACGTAATTCCTAAACCGTGAGATACTTGCATCAGCTTAACACCACTATCATATTCATGATCACTATAATAAATGCGATATTTCTTCACCTGATTCTCGATGATAAACGCATCTTGATCGATTAACACAGTATGTTCTTCTCGACAATAAGGACATTCAAATTCAAAAATAGAACCATCTAAAATATAAGGAATCAATTCTTGTTGCCTTGGTAATTCAACTTTTTGATATTCACGTACACCAAAATGTCTTCTACAATGCAAACATCTAATCTCTCTATCCAAAAATAATTTTTCTGTCATCTCATCACCTATTTACTCTATATTCATCCAAATCGTAGCATCTTCATCATCCACATAAGTTGTCCACGCTACTCCAAATGAAGCCTTCTTCGCTGCTGGTGGATAGTAAACAACACCATTGGAATCCACTTCAATTTCATAGTGTTCTGGATCTACCTTTTCAGCCCACATTCCAACTGCTAGCTGATTCCACTGCCACTGTGCTCCTAATAAATCCATTCCTTCATAAGATTTAATATAGCGCATTTCCTCGAAATCCATCGAAGTTTTTAACACAACTGTTTTTCCAGCTAATTCATCTAACTGAGCTGGTTTTAAACGATACGATCCATTGACTAAATTTTCTTTCCATACTCTTAATTGAGTAAATTCGTAATGCATTGGAATGACTTCTCCATCTGCTTCCAGCCAAAATTCTCCAATCGTTGTTTTTAAAATATGCACAGGATTAACCGTTTTATTTTTTCTTCCGAAAATTGTTTTTTCTCTTAATTCATTTTCTCTAGAATTATAAATAATCTGATTTCTCGGAATCGATAACTGATACTCGTTCACAGCTTCTTGATGGGAAGAAACAACATTGCTAATATATTTCAATTCTTCTATTGGAAAATCCGCAGCTTCTTCATCACCATAAAAAACTTTTTCAACAAAAGCTTCCACTTCTTGGAAATATTCTCCAACAGGAACCGTGACATAATCGCCCACCTCGACTTCTAGGTTTTTATGACATAAATACACATATTGTTTTCGACTGCCTTCAAAGCTCACACGGCAATATTTATATTCTCCATCTTGTTCACTTGGTGCAACTTTTTCCACTGGAGGAACACTATGCTTACGACAAGATTCTAAAAAGTCTAATAATTTAAAAATTTCTTCTTCAAATAAACTAATCTCATAATATTCTGTTAAATATCTGCCGCCTTTAATAAAAGGACGCAATCGAATTCCTAATAAACAAACATCTGATTCATATTCTTTAGGAGAAAAATATAAAGCAATATCCTCTTCTTCAAATGATAAATGCCAAGGCTCTGCTTCTTCATTTTCTTTCATTTTTCTTAAAGATTCAATCCACTCATCCACTTCTCTTACACGGAGAAATTCTCCATTTACCTTTAAAGATACAAAAGTATTTTCAATCGAACATTTTCCATGCACCCATTGATTAGGAGTAGCTTCTTTTCCAATCGTACTTCCATCAAACTCAAATGACAAAGTTGTACCTAGAAATAATTTTTCTTTAAAATAAACTCTATTTCTCATATAATTCCTCCCCATTCTTCACTTGTATCTTATCATTTTTCAATTTTATCCGCTATTAATATAAGTGGGATATTGCCATTCCAAAGTTCATATGATAAACTATTGTTAAGTTATAAATTAACAACGGAGGTGTTTCATGTTTTCAGCAAATCGTCTAAAAGAAATTCGCACGCAACAAGGGTATTCTCAATCTTTTATCGCCAAACAACTAGAAATTAGTCGAGTAGCTTACCATCATTGGGAAAATGGAAAAACAATTCCAAATCAAAAAAATTTAATCGCATTAGCAGACATCTTCAATGTAGAAGCCAGTTATTTTGAATCGGAATATACCATTGTAACAAACTATTTACAACTACATTCGAACAATCAAAAAAAGGCAGAACACTATGTCGAGCAATTACTTTATCAGCAACAAAGCCAAAAAACGTTCTATCCGATTACCGTATTAGCAGAAGTAAAACTTTCTGCCGGATTAGGAAAAGGAATCTTTGATGAATATGAAACAGAAATTGTCTACTCTCCAACCGAGCAACGAGGGTATGATATTGCTGCATGGATTCAAGGAGATTCGATGAGTCCCGCTTATCAAAATGGTGAAGTCGCTCTTATTCAAGCTAATGGATTTGATTATGATGGAGCAGTCTATGCCCTAACATGGAACGAGGCCGTTTATATTAAGAAATTATATCGAGAGGAGCAAGGCTTTAGAATGGTTTCTTTAAATCCAAATTACCCAGAACAATTCATTCCTTATGAAGAAAATCCACAAGTAGTTGGACTCGTCGTGAATCACTTTATGCCTGTATCTGCTTCCTAGAGGTTCAAAATGACCGTTATTGATTATACAAGAGAACCACATAGTGATATTGCCTTTATTGATATGAAATCATTCTATGCTAGTGTGGAATGTGTAGACCGTGGATTGAATCCATTAACAACTTGCCTTTGTGTCATGAGTCGTGCAGATAATGCTAATGGACTGATTCTTGCTTCTTCCCCTATTTTTAAGAAAATTTTTGGAAAATCAAATGTGAGTCGCTCTTATAATTTACCTTTTCATATTCAAACAAGAAAATTCAATCTAGCTGCTGCAAAAAGACAAGGTTTACCCGTTAATCGAAATTTTATACACTATGTAGAAAATTGGGCGCAAAAAACAGTAATTGTACCCCCGAGAATGGATCGCTACATTGAAAAAAATATGGAAATTCAAAAAATTTTTCAAAAATTTGCTGCACCAACAGATATTCTTCCGTATTCCATTGATGAAGCTTTTATTGATTTAACTTCTTCCTTGAATTATTTTATCTCGCATCATCAATTCACTAAAAAGGAAAAATTAGATGTTCTTTCTTCCAAAATCCAACAAGAAATATGGAGAAAAACAGGAATTATCTCAACTATTGGAATGAGCAATGCAAATCCCCTTCTTGCTAAACTAGCTCTCGATAATGAAGCTAAAAAAACAAAAACAATGCGAGCAAATTGGTCCTATGAAGATGTTGAAACAAAGGTATGGACCATTCCGTCCTTAACCGATTTCTGGGGAATTGGCAGTAGAACAGAAAAAAGATTACATAAACTAGGCATTCATAGTATTCGTGAATTAGCTGAGAGTAATCCAGATGATTTACAAAAAGAATTTGGTATCATAGGAGTCCAGCTTTGGTTTCATGCCAATGGCGTAGACGAAAGTAATATCCATCAACCGTATAAAGTACAATCAAAAGGAATTGGTAATTCACAGATTTTACCACGAGATTATATTCATCAAGAAGATATTGAAGTTGTCTTATCAGAAATGGCAGAACAAGTAGCCATTCGCTTAAGAAGACGACATAAAAAAACAAAACTGATTTCTATTTATATTGGCTTTTCAAAATATGAAATGAAGTCCTCCCTTCATTGTCAAGAAGCCATTGAACCAAGCAATCAAACAGCCGTCTTAACAAAGGCTGTCTTACAATTATTTCGCAAAAAATATCATAGCGGTGCTGTTCGCCAAATTGGAGTACGCTATAGTGACTTAGTTTCGGATAAATATTCCATTATTTCATTATTCGATGATCCCATCCTAATGGAAAAAGAAGAAAAATTACAACAAGCTATTGATGGCATTCGAGATGAATTTGGATTTTTATCGATTCAAAAAGGAACTTCCCTATTAGAAAGTTCGAGAAATATTGCTCGTAGCAAACTCATTGGAGGACATTCTGCTGGAGGTTTGGATGGATTAAAATGATTGATCGTTCTTATTTACCCTTTCGTTCTGCTCGCTTATATCAAGATCGAAAAATGGCAAAGTGGATGGGATTTTTTCTTTCTGAACATACAAGTGCATTAGAAGATGATGCAATCCCTATCCCTGCTCATTCACAACTCAGTTTAGAAGAAAAATATTTATTATTAGGGCAATTACAGTTATATTCTTTAAAAGCTCATATTTCTATTCTTGAAAACAAGCAACTATCGCACTATACAGGCACATTAGAAAATCTCACTGCTACAGAATGTTTATTAAAACTCAGTAATGGCTATCAAAGAATTTTTATTGAAACTATTGTCTCTATTCAACAAGTAGAGGAGGAACAGAATGAATCAGCAAGATTATTATCGTAATGAACTACAAATGAATTATTTTAGTGAAGAGTACCGTCGTTTTGAAGAAGATTTTTATCGCTATTCCTCTCTAACGATTCCTCTGACTTTTTTAATCGATGATGTATTATTATCCATGGCAAAATCAAATCGTCCTTATTTTAAACTGAATGGGAAAAATGCATTGGATCATCAGGACCATTATTTTCTCTTTACGATTGAAGAAGAAGCGACTCAACCATCGATTCGCCTCTATCGCTATCATTGCGTTACTCATTCACTAGAACAATTAAAGACAGCGTATCTTTCACAACAACAAAAACAGCTCTCTCCTAATTAAGAAAGAGCTGGTTTTATTATAGACGGAAGTCATCCCATCATTTATCCGTTCCTTCATCATATGACTGATACAAAAAAGACTTCCATAGTAGCACTAGTGATAGAATCTGTCATACAGATTCTATCACCGGAAAATTTGAGACCTTAGGCTCAAATTTTAGGCATGAAACCGTAGGTTTGCTGCCGTCCGCCTGCTACTATAACAGGAAGTCTTTTAAAACAAATTTACTCTTCGCCGTTAAGTGCTTCTGGATAAAATTCACGCACAATTGTCGCACAACGATGACATAATGTTGGAG
>CAUSAK010000017.1:0-31947 GCA_963529535.1 uncultured Granulicatella sp.
TGGCAGTAACACCAACAATGGAAAATGCCGAAGTAGTCGTGAAGTATCCACAAGCTGCGGATACAAAAACAGTAGCAACAAAACAAACGGTAACGTACGAAGGAGCAGGAGAAAACACACCAGCGCCTAACGAACAAACAGATTACACATTCACTGGAAAAACAAACAAAGTTACAAACGTAACAACATGGAATGAAGAGACACATACTTATGGAGTCGTAACAACACCAAAAGTAGAAGGATACTATGCGGATAAAGCACAAGCAGGCGGAAAAGAGGTAACCCCAACAAATCCAGAAGCAAGTGATAAAGTAGTATATAAACCATTAGGAAAAGTAATCTTAGTGGACGAAGGTGGAAATGAAATACCAAACACACCAAAACCTACTTATAAAAACAATCCAAATGATCCAACTGTTGGAGGAGAAACACCAATTCCAGAAATTCCAGACGGATATGAAATCAAACCAAAACAAGACGTACCAGGATTCAACCCAGAAGGAAAAGTAGTCACTCCACCAAAACCAGGAGAAGACACAAGAATCGTGTTAGTAGCTAAGACAGTTCCTGTAACACCAACAACTCCACAAAATCCTAAACCAGGAGACCCAATCGATCCTAAGAATCCAAATGGACCAAAATGGACGAAAGAAGCTCTTGATAAACTAAACAACATCAAGTCAGTAACTCGTACAATTACTTACATTAAAGACGGTACAGATGAAGAAGTATCGCCAACTGAAGCTCCAAAAGTAACAAATAAAGTAAGCTTCATACGTACAGTAGTTGTAAATCCAAAAGACGGTTCAGTAGTAGGATACGACACAACAGGTGACGGTATTGCAGACGTAGCAGCAACAGACACTACAAGCGGATGGACAGCTGCAGGTACAGCTAAATTTGCAGAAGTTAAATCACCAGTTGTTAAAGGATATGTTGTAAAACCTAACCAAGATACACAAGGTGACTTAGTAGAAGCTGATGGATCTAAAGTTAAAGCATCTACAACAGACTTAACTGTAGACTCAGCTAACCAAGATCTAAAAGTTAGATACGTACCAGTAGGAAAACTTGTACCGAAAGTACCTGAAGGTGTAACACCACCAACTCCGGTAACACCAACACCATACGAAAATGTACCAGGTGAACCAGGTAAAGTTGTACCACCAAGTCCAACGAAACCAACAGATCCACAAGATCCAAATAGTCCAAAAGTACCAGTGATTCCACATATCCCAGGAACAACACCACAAGTGCCGAAAGATCCAACTAAACCAGTAGATCCAAACACTAACCCACTTGTACCGTTGAAACCGATCGATCCAAAAGATCCATCTAAAGGATATGAAGTACCACCAGTACCAAACGATCCAACGAAGGATACTCCAATTGAGTATGTACCGAATAATCCGAAGGATGATGAGTTTAAACCAAAACCTCCTCAACCTCAACTGGGTCCAAGACCTTACCCCGGTCCAAATCCAACTCCGACTCCACAACCAGCTCCAGTTCCTCAGCCAGAGCCACAACCAGAGCTACAACCAGAAACTCCAAAACCTGCAACACCAGGAGAAAATGGAGATAACAACGGAACTCCAACAAATAACGGCGACCAAACACAATTACGTGAATTACCAAATACAGGTACAGGTCAAGAGTTATCAATCTTTGGAGCAGCAGCGAGTGCAATTCTTGCAGGATTAGGATTGATCGTTCCAGGTAAGAAAAAAGAAGAGGAAGAAGAATAATCAAGAATCAATAATTGAATAAATTCTTTCAAAAGTATTTCATTCCCGTGCAAATGTGGTTATTCGACAAATCCTGTTTGTGAATCAATTGGATTACCACATTAATTCTTCTAATGACAACTAGTGGAGTTTACACAAAATTCTTGATACTGACCAGAAATATTGGTTTATATAAGATTACCAATTTAAAAAGAAATCTATTTTTAAAGATAGAAAATAAAATCTCCTAGAAATAAAATGGCTCTTTGTCAAATAGGGTTGATGAAACAATTTTAGTGAAGGAATTAAGCAGCGTCAGGTTGCTTAATTCCTTTTTTAGTTGTTGGAGTAAATAGTTTAGACATTAATAGAATTCTATTTCTAAAATGAGTAAAACTACTGTATCCATAAGCATTTCTTTTTAGTACTTTTATCTTGTTGTTAATGCCTTCAATAGGTCCATTTGAAAGTGTTGGATACTCACATGTATTTTGAATATACGGTAAAAATTTCTTAAGTGTTTGTAGAACACGATTTAATCTATCAGACAGATGTTTTGTTTGTACATTCATCAATTCTTCTTTGAATTCATTAAATTTTCGCTCTTTAAAAGCTTCTCTTAATTCATGTACTGTTTCATATTCTGGTTTAAGCGAAGGTACTTCTTGTAATAAATAATCTACAATTCCTTGAGAATGCGTTAACCAATCGAATAATCTGTAATAGCTGTAGTGATAGGGTTTCATCTTCCGTTAAATAGTTTGGACGTTTTTAATATAAGGGATGAAGCCCTTTTTGTATACCTTATAAATTATAGAACCGTTGTTGTTTAAAATAATAAAATGAGTAGAAGAATCAACAAAGTGTATCATAATTATTGTGAATTTTATAGTTATAACAGATAGATATCTTTTCCATATTAAAAAACAATGAAATCTTTATTAGAAATTGCAAGAAATATTGAAATGACCTCTAAACTTTGTTACTATCGAAACATTCATTAGTTTTTTAACTTAGGAGGGATAATATGAATAATAAGAAATTATATACAGGATTTCTTAGCGTTACAGCTGCGCTAACATTAGCGGCATGTGGTAACAAACAACAATCTTCTTCATCAGTACAAGCTCCTGTTGAAGACGGATTTAAAACAGAAGTGGTAAACGAAGGTACGCCAATTAGTGGTGGAACACTAAACATGGCACAAGTATCTAACTCACCATTTAAGGGATTATTTAACCCTGTTTTATATATCGACTCTGGTGACGGTGCAGTTGTGGATATGGCATTTTCAAGTTTATTTGAATATGATGCAAACCAAAAAATCGATAATAGTAGAGGGATGGCTGATTACAAATTAGATATTGAAAATAAAACATTTACAGTGCATTTGAAAAAAGGTGACTATAAATGGTCAGACGGACAACCTTTAACAATTGATGACTATATTTTCACTTATGAAGTGATTAGTCGTAAAGATTATGAAGGAGTTCGTTTCTCTGAAGATATTTTAAATGTTGAAGGAGTAGAAGAATTCCATGAAGGAAAAGCATCATCTATTTCAGGTTTAGAAAAAATCGATGATCAAACTGTAAAAATTCATTTAAAAGAAGTTTATCCAGCACTTGAACTTGGGGGACAAGCGATTAATTCTCTAGTAATTCCAAAACATATCTTTAAAGATATGAGCTATCAAGATATGATTAAATCAGATTACTCTCGTACAACAGTTGTTGGTAGTGGTCCATTCGTAATCAAAAATATTGTACCAGGTGAATCTGTAAGCTTTGAGAAAAACCCATACTACTATAAAGGTCAGCCAAAAATTGATGTAAAATTAGACGTTGTAAGTAGTGAACAAATTGTTTCAGAACTAAAAGCAGGTCACTATGACTATGTAAGTGGTATGCCTTCTGATCAATATGAAACATTTAAAGATTTAGATAACATTTCATTATTAGGATTAATGACTAACGCAATTAGTTATACAGGTTTCAATGTTGGACATTTTGATGCAGCTAAAGGGGAACACGTTGTAGATCCTTCTAAGAAAATGAATGATGTTGCGTTACGTAAGGCAATTGCTTATGCAATCGATAATGATACAGTGGGTAAAGATACTTACCATGGTTTATCTGTTCGTGCGAATACATTATTATCACCATTCTTTAAAGGTGTATATGTAGGAAAAGATGTTGTACCTGGATTTGAATACAACCCTGAAAAAGCTAAAGAAATCTTAAAAGAGGCTGGCTATAAAGACGTTGATGGTGATGGTCTTGTAGAAGATAAAGAAGGAAAACCATTAACAATTACATTATTAGCAGCTAAAGGTAGTGAAACTGCTGAAGCGGTATTACAACAATATATCGCTTGGTGGAAAGAAGTTGGATTAAATGTACAATTATTAACTGGTCGTACATTAGACTTCCAAACTTATGCTGAAAAATTACAAAAATATGCTGATGATTTTGATATGTGGACAGGTGGATTTACAATTGGTTATAACCCATCTCCAGATGGATTATATGGACCTAAAGCTGCCTTCAACTTTGGTCACTTTGTAGAACCTAAACATACAGCATTATTAGAACGTATTTCTTCAAATGAAACATTCGATGAAAATGTTAAAAAACAATTATTCTTAGAATGGCAACAATACGTTCAAGAAAACCCATTTGCAATTCCTCGTTTCAATACATTTGAATTAACAGCCGTTAATAAACGTGTTAAGAAAATTAATATTACTCCAGATAAAGGAACTGGATGGGAAGAAGTTGAGTTAGTAGCTGATAAAGGTGTAGCTGCTAAATAATCTTCATCTTGAATAAAAAATATTTATAAAAATTTTCAAAGCAGCGAATTTTTTCGCTGCTTTTTTCGTATATAAAGATTGGAGGTGTATTATGGAAAATCAAGGTAGAATTCAAGTTAAATTTCAGTCTCAAAGAGATTTTAAATTAGAAGAAATGGGAGAAGTGTTGCCTGGGTTTAATAAAGAAAGAGGAAAATTCATTTGCAATCGTTGTGGCAATCAAAATAGCGAAGATTTTGCAGTAGGCCCTTGCATCATTTGCAAGAAAAATTGTCATTATTGCTTGAAATGTTTGAATATGGGAAAAGTAAAAAAATGTTGTGTCCTAGTGGCAGTTGAGGAACAAACACCGGCATTTTCACCGCATTCCGTTCAGTTATATTATAAGCATACAATGTCTAAAGAACAGGAAAAACTCTCGCAAGAATTAGTAGAAGTAACGGATAAGGAGCATTTAGTATGGGCTGTTACCGGAGCAGGAAAAACTGAAATGATTTTTGAACTAATACGTACAGTATTAGAAAAGGGAGGAAGAGTAGGATTGGCAGCTCCAAGAATTGATGTATGTAATGAATTGGCTCCCAGAATTAAAGAAGCCTTTCCTTTCGAAGAGGTGATTGTTTTACACGGATTAACGGATGGAACTTATAAAAGAACCCCGATTACCATTGCAACGACGCATCAGATGTTACGATTTTATCACGCATTTGATGTACTCATTGTAGATGAAGTAGATGCTTTTCCTTATTCCAATAGTGACATGTTACAATTTGCGGTTCATCGTGCGGTTAAGCCGACAGGAAGGATAGTCTTTATGACAGCAACACCTTCAAAGTTAGAATTGTACAACATTCAACATCAGCAATTGTCTTATTCATTATTACCAGCAAGATTTCATCGGCATCCTCTTGTGGTACCTATTTTTAAGGAATTGAGAAATTGGGATAGAGGTTTAGAAAAGAAAAAAATTCCGCAAGAGTTGTATCTCTGGATGAAGAAACGACTAGATGAAAAAACTCCTTTTTTAGTATTTGTATCAACGATTGGGCAAATTCCAGCAGTGGAAGAGATGATGAGCCGAGCTTTTCCAAATACAAGATTTTCTAGTGTTTCCTCTCAAGAGGAACAGCGACAAGAAAGAATACAACAAATGAGAGATGGAAAGTTAGATTTTCTAATTACAACAACGATTCTTGAAAGAGGAGTTACTTTTTATGGAATTGATGTAGCGGTAACAGAAGCTCAAGAAGAAATTTTTACAAGGGAAGTGTTAGTACAAATTGCAGGAAGAGTAGGCAGAAGTGTGGATCATCCAGGCGGAGAAGTTGTCTATTTTTATGAAGGAATGAGTCGAGCAATGAAACAAGCTAAAAAAGAAATTGAATCATTGAATGAAGAAGCTAGAAAAAGAGGATTAATAGAAGGTGACTAAAATGCGTTGTGTGTGGTGTAGAAATGATGTAACAGCAGATTTAGGAATTAGTTCTTTGTTTATGTGGAATTCAAGACCGATTTGTCGTCAATGTCAACAGTTATTTTACTCGTTAGAAAAGGAATCAACTTGCCCGGGATGTGGACGTTTAATGGAGGATGCGACACTCTGTTATGACTGTGTTCGTTGGAAAGAGATGGATTCTTGTTTTCCTGTGAATCAAGCATTATATGTTTACGATGAACAAGCAAAAGAATTTATGGAACGATATAAATTTGCGGGAGATTGTGCTGTAGCATTTTTAATAAAAGAAGATTTAAAAAGGGCATTGAAGAAATATTTGAAACAAGAATATACGATTTGTCCACTCCCAACTTCTAAACAAAGTTTAGAAAAAAGAGAGTTCGAATCGGTTGAATATCTTTTAGAACTGTCGAAAATTCCGTATCAGCAATTCTTTCACCATATTGGAAAAGGAAAAAAACAATCTGAAAAAACAAGAGAAGAGAGAATGAAGTTACAACAACCCTTTGTAGTAAGAGAAGAGAAGAAGTTACCGGATAAAGTTTTATTGTTCGATGATATTTATACAACTGGGAAAACAATTCGACTAGCTGCAAAGTTATTGCAGGAAAAAGGGATAGAGGACGTCAAATTGTTTACGGTATTTCGATAATATGATGAAATAAAAAAGGAATTAAGTCATTTAAAGTTACTTAATTCCTTTTAAACTTTAATATAGATATTGTTTAAAATTTTGATAAAACAGTTAAAGAAATAACTACCCCGAAAACAAAAGCAAATGAAAAAAGGGATGTAATCAATTGAGTAAGAATAAAAAATTGTAAGCTCTTTGGGATTCCAATAATCAAAATAAGAAGGAGAAATCCTATAAAAAGATAGATTCCAACTGTTATCATACGAGATTTCAGTATATTAGTTTTGATTGATAGAGTAATGACTAAAATTGTTAATACAATATTTAAGATAAATAAAATGGATATTCCTAAAAAAGCAGAATAATTATTTCTTAAAAAGTTAGGATAAAATATATTCATCATTTGAATATTGAAAAAAGGTAGTAATAGATATAATAACAAACTAGTAGAAGCAATGATTCTTTTTAACATAATAACCCTCCGTTCAATTTTAATGATTCCAATGAATTTAGATGAATTTTTTACCTATATTATACTGTATTTAATGAAGTGTTTATATAGGGGTTATGAATTATTTAGGAAATATACAAAAAATCAGCAGAAGCAGTTATCTGCTTGAGCTGATTGGTGTGATTTTGAATAAAATATATTCTTCAAACATTAAAATCGAGTTGTCACGTAATGATCAAGAGCGATTAGAGCATTAGCTATATCTTCAGCAGTATATTGAACAACCATTTGATGGATTGTTTCGCCATCTTGTGTAGCTAAACGACCGATTTTAACTAAATCTTCATATGGAACAGTATCTAATTTTACTTCTTTTAATGTAGTTGGTAAGCCTAATTCTTTATAGAAGGTAATATATTTATCTAATTCTTCTTTAGGACGATTTTCTAATAAAAGTTGTGTTAATGTTCCATAAGCTACTTTTTCACCGTGAGTAAGAGAGTGAATATCGCCATGTAAAGCAGTGAATCCATTATGGATTGCGTGAGCAGCTGCTAAACCAGCAGATTCAAAACCAATCCCACTTAATAATGTGTTTGCTTCAACAACAGCTTCTAAAGCAGGAGTCACTACTTTTGCATTTGCTGCAGCTAATGCTTGAAGACCATTTTCAAATAAAGTAGATTCGCAAGCACGAGCAATAGCTTCTGAAGCGATTGTTGGAGTATCTCCTACCATTGTTTTTCCTTGAGCCTCGATTACTGCACGAGCTTCAACCCAAGTAGCAAGAGCATCTGCAATTCCTGAAACAAGTAAACGAACAGGTGAGTGAGCGATAACATTTGTATCAATTAAAACTAATTCTGGATTTTTTGTATAGAAACGATAACGTTCAAATACGCCTTCTGGAGAATAAATAACTGATAAAGCAGAAGTAGGTGCATCTGTAGAAGCAACTGTTGGTAAAATAGCTACAGGATATTGACAGTCATCTGCAATTGCTTTAGCAGTATCAATTGTTTTACCGCCTCCTAAACCAACAACAATTGTTAATTCATGTTCTTTAGCAATTGCAGCTACACGGCTAACTTCTTTGTCTGAAGCTTCACCATTGAAACTTTCATGATAAACAAAAGCTCCAGCAGTTACTAAATTTTCTTCTAATTCTTTTCCGACTAAATCATAAACGATTGGGTCACATAGAAGAAGTAGTCGATTGCCTAAAGCTAAAACATGAGAAAGACCTGTTTTAAACACATCTTTTCCTTGAACATAACGAGAAGGACTAGCAAAAACTTTTTCCATAATAAATAACCCCTTTGTGTTATAAGATATTTTCAATGTACTATTGAAAACGATTTCTGTCAATAGAATTATTGAGCGTAAGCCGTGTTTTGTTCGGAAAAATGACGAAAATCGAGATAGATTTAACAATATTAATCAGATTTAAATTAACTTATTAGAAAGGTTTAAAAAATGTTTAGGAATTCCTAAAGTTTTTGAAAACGGTTGTAAAAAATAAGAAAAAGGTTTATAATAAAACTATAGAAAGAAATCAAAAGAAGGGATTCTTAAGAGTGGTCCTTAAGAGATTTCTTCAATCTGGCACAGCCAGATGAAAGGGGAAATTATTATGTTCAAATATAATATTCGTGGAGAAAACATTGAAGTTACTGAAGCAATTCGTAATTATGCTGAAAAGAAACTTTCAAAATTAGAAAAATACTTCAGCGATGTTGCCAATGCAACAGTTCATGTTAATTTGAAAGTATATACTGAAAAAACAGCAAAAGTTGAAGTAACTATTCCTCTTCCTTACTTAGTCTTACGTGCAGAAGAAACATCTGGAGACCTTTACGGTAGTATTGACTTAGTTGTTGATAAATTAGAAAGACAAGTTCGTAAATATAAAACAAAAATTAATCGTAAATCTCGTGAAAAAGGATTTGAAGTACCTGTTGCACCGGTGGTGTCAGAACCAGTTGAAGAAGACGAATCTGTGTTAGAGATTGTACGTACAAAACGTGTAGCTTTAAAACCAATGGATAGTGAAGAGGCCGTTTTACAAATGAATATGTTAGGTCATAACTTCTTTATTTATCAAGATGCAGAAACAAATGAAACTCATATTGTATATCGTCGTAAAGATGGCAAATATGGGTTAATTGAAACAAATGCATAACTATTCCTTCTTTTTAAAGGTCGGAGTTGGAAAAATTTTTCCAACTCCGCCTTTTTTTCTTTTCTATTTTGAATAATGATGGTAAAATGAATAAGATGCAATTGGTATATTCATTTGCAAGATAGATGAATAGAAAGAATAACATAAAGGAGTCATAGAATGGCAAATTTTTTAAAACAAATTGTTGAAAATAATAAGCGTGAAGTTCGTAAATTGGAAAAAATCGCGGATAAAGTTATCAGCTTGGAAAGTAAAATGGAAGCATTAAGTGATGCAGATTTTCCGGTGAAAACAGAAGAGTTTAAAGCTAGATATGCTTCAGGAGAATCATTAGATAAATTATTACCAGAAGCATTTGCTTTAGTACGTGAAGGAGCTAAGCGTGTTTTAGGTTTATTCCCTTATAAAGTTCAAATTATGGGAGGGATTACTCTACATAACGGAAATATCGCTGAGATGCGTACTGGGGAAGGTAAGACATTAACAGCAACAATGCCTGTGTATTTAAATGCACTTTCTGGTGACGGAGTACACGTAGTAACAGTTAATGAATATTTATCTACACGTGACGCAAAAGAAATGGGTGAATTATATAATTTCCTAGGATTAAGTGTAGGGGTAAACTTAACAGGTCAAACTCCAGAAGAAAAACGTGCTGCTTATTATGCAGATATTACTTATAGTACAAATAGTGAGTTAGGATTTGACTACTTACGTGATAACATGGTCGTTTATAAATCACAAATGGTACAACGTCCGTTAAACTATGCAGTAGTAGATGAAACAGACTCAATTTTAATTGACGAAGCTCGTACACCATTGATTATTTCAGGTCAAGCTGAAAAATCTACAGTGTTATATCAACGTGCAGATTTTTTTGTTAAAGCATTAAAAGAAGATGAAGACTATACAATCGATTTAACTTCTAAATCAATTTCATTAACCGATGAAGGAATTAATAAGGCAGAACAAACTTTCCGTTTACCAAACTTATACGATGTTGACAATTCAGCTCTAGTTCATCATATTGACCAAGCACTACGTGCAAATTATATCATGATTCGAGATATTGATTATGTAGTAGATGAAGGACAAGTAAAAATCGTAGATGGATTTACAGGTCGTATTATGGAAGGTCGTCGTTATTCAGATGGATTACATCAAGCGATTGAAGCAAAAGAAGGTGTAGAAGTTGAAAATGAATCTAAAACAATGGCGACAATTACTTACCAAAACTTCTTCCGTATGTATCGTAAATTATCAGGGATGACTGGGACTGCTAAAACAGAAGAAGAAGAATTCCGTGAAATTTATAATATGAATGTTATTACAATTCCAACAAACCGTCCAATTCAACGTATTGATGCTCATGATGTGATTTATCCATCATTGAAGAGTAAATTTAAAGCGGTTGTTCGTGATATTAAAGAACGTCATGACAAAGGTCAACCAATTCTTGTTGGTACTGTAGCAGTTGAAACGAGTGAGTTAATTTCAGAAATGCTTCATAAAGAAGGTATTCCACATGAAGTATTAAATGCTAAAAACCACTTTAAAGAAGCTGAAATTGTTATGATGGCTGGACAACGTGGTGCCGTTACAATTGCAACAAACATGGCAGGACGTGGAACAGACATTAAGTTAGGTAAAGGCGTTAAAGAGCTAGGTGGATTATGTGTTATTGGGACTGAACGTCATGAAAGTCGTCGTATTGATAACCAGTTACGTGGACGTTCTGGACGTCAAGGAGATCCAGGTGCGACTCAATTTTACTTGTCATTAGAAGATGACTTAATGAAACGTTTCGGTGGAGAAAGAATGCAAGCAATTTGGGAAAGATTAAATATTGACGAAGACGGAGATGATAATTTTATTCAAAGTAAAATGTTATCTCGTCAAGTAGAATCTTCTCAAAAACGTGTAGAGGGAAATAACTATGATACCCGTAAAAACGTATTACAATATGACGAAGTGATGCGTGAACAACGTGAAATCATTTATTCACAAAGACTACAAATTATTAATGAAGAAAATTCATTAGAAAAAGTAACAAAATCAATGATTCGTAGAACAATTCACCGTATGGTAGAAAATCATACTTTAGGTGAAAAGAAAACTTGGGATTTAGAAAGCTTAGTAGATTTCGCAGCTAATGCAATTTGTCATCCAGATGAAATTTCATTATCAGATTTAAAAGGAAAAACTCCATCAGAAATTGAAGGTCTATTAAATGAAAAAGCAATGGAAATTTACAAAGAAAAACAAGAGCAATTAAATGGGGATTCTCAAATGCTTGAGTTTGAAAAAGTTGTAATTTTACGTGTAGTTGACCGTAAATGGACAGACCATATTGATGATATGGATCAATTACGTGAGGGTGTAGGTTTACGTGGATATGCACAAATCGACCCATTAACAGAATATCAAACAGAAGGATTCAATCGTTTCCAACAAATGATTGCGGCTATTGATTATGATGTGACTCGTATCTTGATGAAATCTCAAATTCGTCAAAATTTACAACGTGAACAAGTGCAAGGTGCTAGAAGTGTGATTGCTCAAGGGCATGATCGTCCAACTGAAGAACCCGAACAAGCATAATAAGAAGTAGGCTGGGCAAAAGTCCAGCCTACCTTTTTACAATGAGATAGGAGAATGGTATGGAAATTAGTGAAATCAGAAATGTATTAGAAAAAATGAGTACGCAAATGACAAGTTATAGGGGGTCTCTTTGACTTAGATCATTTAGAAGAAGACATTGCTTCGTATGAACAGCAAATGTCAGAACCTGGATTTTGGGATGATAATGAAAAAGCTCAAATGGTCATTCAAAAAAGTAATGAAATAAAAGCGGTGTATGATACATTTCATCAATTAGAATTGCAAGTAGAAGAAGTGGAGCTTTTATTTGAAATGTATAAGGAGGATCCGGAAGAAGAAATTCATGAGGAATTAGTGGAACTTGTTCATAGTGTTGAAAGAGAATTAGAAAAATATGAATTAAGTATGTTACTAAGTGGACCTCATGACAAATGTAGTGCAATTTTAGAAATCCATCCAGGTGCTGGGGGGACGGAATCTCAGGACTGGGGAAGTATGCTATTAAGAATGTATACAAGATGGGCTGAACAACATGGATATCGTATTGAAACAGTCGATTATCAAGATGGAGAGGAAGCAGGAATTAAGTCTGTGACGTTATCTATTGAAGGCTTAAATGCCTATGGTTATTTAAAGAGTGAAAAAGGCGTGCATCGTTTAGTGAGAATTTCTCCATTCGATGCTGCTGGAAAACGTCATACTTCATTTTGTTCCATTGATATTATGCCTCAATTGGAAGGGGATATTGATATTGAAATTAATCCGGATGATTTGAAAATTGATGTATATCGTGCAAGTGGTGCAGGTGGACAACATATTAATAAAACTTCATCAGCCGTTCGTATTACGCATATTCCTACTGGAATTGTGACGCAAAGTCAGGCGCAACGTTCTCAATTTAAAAATAAGGATCAAGCGATGGCGATGTTAAAAACGAAGTTATATCAATTAGAAGAAGAGAAGAAAGCAGCTGAGTTAGCTGAAATTCGTGGCGAACAAAAAGATATTGCTTGGGGTTCTCAAATTCGAAATTATGTTTTCCATCCGTATTCACTAGTGAAGGATTTGCGTTCGGGTCATGAAACAGGGAATATTGGTGCAGTAATGGATGGAGATTTAGATCCATTTATGGATGCGTATTTAAAATGGACACTATCCGGAGAGATGGAATAAAAATTGCCTTTTGGATATAGTAGTAAAGGACGCCAGCAAACCTTCGGTTTCATGGCTAAACTTTGAGCCTTGGGTCTCAAAGTTTCCTGTGAAAGAAACCACATTTCGTGGTTTCTTCCACTAATACTACTATAAAAAGTCATTTTTATTTTAAACGAATGTCGAATGAGAGTACGTATAAAACAGTGACTTTTTGAATATAGTAGCAGTAGGACGCCAGCAGCTTCGCAATGTGAAGTTGTTGGTTTTTTCTTTTTTTAAAAAAAAGGAGGTTTACGTGAGGATGATGAGATTTTTTCAGAAAAATGTTAATAAAATCACAAAAAATATTTGTAATATTAAGATAAAAGCGTTAAAATATAGGTATAAAATATAAGGGGGTTTTAGTATGGAATATGATGTTAGAGAACTTCAGGACGTAGTGGATACTATGGATAAGCTTGAAGAATTAGCTCAGGCATATATGTTTTTAGACAAAAATCATCTAAAGAATTGCGGAACAGTAATACAAGATGAGTTTATAGACACTTATATGAAGTCACATAGTGCTGGAATCATTTTCCAATATATTACTAAGTATCTAGATGGATTAAATGTTCATAATGATAATGAGCAAAGAATCGCAAATTATTGTTTGCAAAATAAATCTAGCGAAAAATATTTTGGAACCCTAAAAAAACTAGCTTTTGATCAATTAAGGAAAAAATGGTTCAATACGCAGTCTTTAAATATGTTAGATATATCTTTTGAAAAAGATTTAGATAATCTTAGGAACTATTATGTGTCTTATTTTTCTGAAAAATTCAATCTTCCTTCTCCAAATTATCAGGAGGTATTAACTCGCATTTATGGCAAGGAGTTTGTAGGCTCTTGTTGTGATGAGTTGAAAAAATACCGCAAAAAAATTATCTGTTTTTATAAACAATCTCTCCTATCTAAAAATGTCCCTAGTCATGCTACGGTTTCTGAATTAAATATTACCGAGCAAAAAGCAATTTATTTCTTTAATCACTTTCTAAATCAAGTCACCAGTTTAACAAAAAAATTTAAAATCACAGTAGAGTTTTGCACTCATGCAAATGTTGTTAAACTTCATCATCGCATCTTTCTTTATTTATCACCTTATCTTTCTTTTTCCACTTCTTTATTTGAATTTTTAGGCTTATTTGGCGAAATTTATTCTAAATTTTTAAAAGAAGACTCATTTTATAATGCTACTGAAGAAGTTGCCATCTATCATAGTCATGCTTGTCGTTATTATGGACAGTTACTCCCTGTTATTTCATTAGATTTTTCTAAAATGATTTCTGAATACTATAGTGAAATAGGAACTCCTGAAGAAGTTTTTAGAATTTTGTTAAAAAATTTTTTGGTTATACGAAGAAATCCAACTTCGGAATCTAATATGAATCTAATTGAAAATTTTTTAACGAATATGATTGGTTTTGAATTGGAAGAGAAATGGTTTAATGGTGAAATTAGTTCTTGCGAATTATTAGAAAAATGGCAAGAAATGGTTATTATATATTTTGGAAACTCATCATCTAATGTATTAGAAATTTCTTTAAGAATTTTTCGTTGGCTTTTAGAAGGGATAGGGATTCACTTTTTGGAGTTAGGGATTTCTTTATCTGCTTTTGAAAGGGGGATGTTGAATGAACAATATTATCATCCGTTTCAAAATTTTTTGAAACATTTTAGAAATCATACATTGTCTCAATGGCAAGAAGATGAGAAATTTTTATTGCCGCATAAAATAAATGATGAAGAAGTTCAATATTTTCTTTTCTATTTTTCATATTTGTATCAACAGATGTTTTCATAGATTACTTGTTATAATTTGACATATTATTGTAACATTCCATCAATAGATTATCTTTAGAAACATGGTATAATGAAAAAGACATAGACTATGAATAGAGAAAGCTGGTGAGCGCATGATTGAAATGATGAATGTTTCAAAAAAATATGGAAAAGGTATTTTAGCCGTTAATAATTTATCTGTCAGAATTCAAGATGGAGAATTTGTGTATGTTGTAGGCCCATCAGGTGCAGGAAAATCAACATTTATTAAAATGATGTATCGTCAAGAAAAAGCCACTAAAGGAAGAATTACTGTAGGGAAATATGATTTAACAAAAATGAGAGAACGTGAAATTCCTTATTTAAGACGTTATGTAGGAGTCGTGTTCCAAGATTTTAAATTATTACCACGTTTAACTGTATTTGAAAATGTTGCGTATGCGATGGAAGTAATTGAAAAAGCACCAAAAGAAATTCAACGGAAAGTGGAAGAAGTTTTAGCATTAGTAAACTTGAAGCATCGTATGACCATGTTTCCTGATCAATTATCAGGTGGAGAACAACAACGTGTGGCGATTGCAAGAGCGATTGTGAATAATCCTGCTGTGCTAATTGCAGATGAACCAACTGGAAACTTAGATCCAGAAACTTCTATGGAAATTATGGATATTTTAGAAAGAATTAATCAACAAGGGACAACGATTGTAATGGCAACTCATAATAGCCAAATTGTAAATGAAAAGAAACACCGAGTATTGGCAATTGAAATGGGTCGTATTGTACGTGACCAAGAGGATGGAGAGTACGGATATGAAGATTAGAACAATGTGGCGTCATATTCGTGATGCCGTTAAAAGTTTATTTAGAAATGGTTGGTCTACATTTGGTGCGATTTCTGCGGTTTCAATGGTATTGTTATTAGTAGGAATTTTTGTTTCATTATTATTTAATATGAATAAAATTGCCACAGATGTGGAACAAGATGTAAACGTTCGTGTCTATATTGATTTGGCAGCAGACGAGACAAAAACAGCGGAGTTGCAGGCTGCGATTGAAGCACTGGATACGGTCGATACAGTGAAGTTTCGCTCAAAAGATGAAGAGTTAGAGGACATTACAAAGAGTGTTGCACAAGAATTTGAATTATTTAAAAATGATAGTAATCCATTAAGAAATGCATTTGATGTAAGTACAAAAAATCCAAAACAAACAAAAGAAGTTGCGAATATAATTGAAAAAATGGATTATGTTGCTCGTGTGAATTATGGAGGTGCAAGAGCAGATACTTTATTTAAAGTGATTGCAACTGCACGAAATGTTGGGATTGGAGTCATTTCTGTATTATTAATTATTGCGCTGTTTTTAATTTCTAATACAATTCGCTCGACGATTTATGCACGAAAAACAGAAATTGAAATTATGCAATTAGTAGGAGCGACAAAAGCGTATATTCGTTGGCCTTTCTTCTTAGAAGGAGGGTTAATTGGATTGATTGGTTCCATTCTGCCTATTACATTGTTGTGGGTTTTATATTTATGGGTGTATAAAGGCGGAAGTGATTTCTTAGCGGGGTCAAACTTTAGCCTATTATCACCAAATCCTTTCTTATATCGTTTATCTTGGGCGATGGCTGGAGTTGGGATTTTAATCGGATCATTTGGTTCGATTTTCTCAATGCGTCGTTTCTTGAAAAAATAAGTAGCATAAATGCAAGGAAAATCATTTGCAAGTATGGTTAAACAATGGTAGACTATATTGCATAGAATAAATGCATTGCACAAGAGGAGTAATACGAATTTAAGTTGATAGAGAGAGAAGGGCTGGTGAAACTTCTTAACAAATTTGTATGAAGGTAGCTTGTAAGTTGGCTTGGGGAATGATAGTAACTTAGCTCGGAGTAGACTTCGTTAAAAACGTTAAAGGCATCAGTTATGATGCGAATATTAGGTGGTACCACGAAAATAATCGTCCTATGGAGTAATTCTTCATAGGATTTTTTTGTTGTATGAAAACAATTTTATTAAGGAGGAAAAAGAATGGTAAAAGAAATGTCGCCAAAGTTTCAACCACAAGAAGTTGAAGCAGGAAAATATCAATGGTGGGTTGAATCAGGAGTCTTTCATCCAAATGAAGATCCAAATGCAGAACCGTATTCAATCGTTATTCCGCCACCAAATGTAACAGGGAAATTACACTTAGGACATGCGTGGGACGTTACATTACAAGATATGATTATTCGTCAAAAACGTATGCAAGGGTACGATACATTATGGTTACCAGGGATGGACCATGCCGGAATTGCAACTCAAGCAAAAGTAGAAGAAAAATTACGTGGAGAAGGTTTATCTCGTTATGACCTAGGACGTGAAAAATTCTTAGAACAAACATGGGAATGGAAAGAAGAATATGCCAGCCATATCCGTGAACAATGGGCAAAAATGGGAATTTCTGTTGACTATCGTCGTGAACGTTTTACATTAGACCAAGGCTTATCAGATGCTGTTAAAAAAGTATTCGTAACTTTATATGAAAAAGGCTTAATTTACCGTGGAGAATACATTATTAACTGGGATCCAAAAGCAAAAACTTCATTATCAGATATCGAAGTTATTCATAAAGATGTAGAAGGTGCTTTCTATCATATGAATTATCCATTGGCAGATGGAAGTGGAGTATTAGAAGTTGCAACGACTCGTCCAGAAACGCTACTTGGAGATACTGCGGTTGCAGTTCACCCTGAAGATGAACGTTATCAAGCATTCATTGGGAAAACAGTTATCTTACCATTAGTTGGAAAAGAAATTCCAATTATTGCTGATGAGTATGTTGAACAAGATTTTGGAACAGGGGTTGTAAAAATTACGCCTGCTCATGACCCAAATGACTTTGAAGTCGGTAATCGTCACAATTTACCACGTGTCAATGTCATGAACGATGATGCTACAATGAATGAATTAGCTGGGAAATACGAAGGTATGGATCGTTTTGCAGCTCGTAAAGCTATTGTTAAAGATCTAGAAGAAGCAGGACTTCTTGTAAAAATCGAAAAACATGTTCATAGTGTGGGACATTCTGAACGTACAGATGTAGTTGTAGAACCTCGTTTATCAAAACAATGGTTTGTTAAAATGGGACCTTTAGCAGAACAAGCGATTCAAGCACAACGTGCAGAAGAAGACAATACAGTTAATTTCTACCCACCACGTTTTAATGACGCTTACTTACGTTGGATGGAAAATATTCACGACTGGGTAATTTCTCGTCAATTATGGTGGGGTCATCAAATTCCAGCATGGTATCATAATGAAACTGGTGAAGTATACGTTGGAATGGAAGCTCCAGCAGATGCTGAAAACTGGACACAAGATGTGGATGTATTAGATACATGGTTCTCATCTGCATTATGGCCATTTTCAACAATGGGTTGGCCAGATGTTGAAGCTAGCGACTATAAACGTTACTATCCAACAAGTACACTTGTAACAGGTTATGATATTTTAACATTCTGGGTAAGTCGTATGATGTTCCAAGGGTTAGAATTTACTGGCAAACGTCCATTTAAAAATGTATTAATTCACGGATTAATTCGTGATAGCCAAGGACGTAAAATGAGTAAATCTCTTGGTAATGGTGTAGATCCAATGGAAGTCATCGAACAATACGGAGCAGATGCATTACGTTGGTTCTTAGCCAATGGTTCAGCACCTGGACAAGACGTTCGTTATTCAACGGATAAAATGGATGCTGCATGGAACTTTATCAATAAAATTTGGAATGCAAGCCGTTATGCATTAATGAATATTGGTGATTTAACAGTAGATCAATTAGATATTACTGGAGAAAAAACATTAGCAGACAAATGGATTTTAACTCGCTTAAATCAAGTCATTGCTAAAGTAACAGAATTATTCGAGAAATTTGAATTTGGTGAAGCTGGTCGTCTATTGTATCGCTTTATTTGGGATGATTTCTGTGACTGGTATATTGAAATGTCTAAAGAAACATTAGCGGGAGATGATGAAGCTGCTAAATTAACAACTCGTAGCATTTTAGTGTATGTATTAGATCAAACATTACGTTTATTACATCCAATTATGCCATTCGTAACAGAAGAAATTTGGCAATCAGTTCCTCATATTGGAGATTCATTAGTAGTTGCTTCATATCCAGTTGTACAAGAAAGTCAAATGGATGAAGCAGCAGCAGAAAAAATGGAATTCTTAATGGACTTTATTCGTTCCGTTCGTACAAGCAGAAATGAAATGAATACACCATTATCGAAACCAATTGCGATTGTTGCCAAAACTTCAAGTGCGGATATTCAAGCTATTTTATCAGAAAATGAAAGCTATATTGCTCGTTTCTGTAATCCTGAATCATTTGAATATGGTTTAGAAGTTGAAGCACCAAGCCATGCTGTAACAAGTGTGATTAGTGGAGCTGAAATTTACTTGCCATTAGCAGGATTAATCAATATTGATGATGAAATTGCTCGTTTAGAAAAAGAAGCGGCTAAATTACAAGATGAAGTGAATCGTGTAGAGAAAAAATTATCAAATGAAAAATTCGTTGCGAAAGCACCAGAAGCTGTTGTAGAAGCAGAACGTGCAAAAGGAAAAGAATACGCTGACCAACGTCAAGCAGTTCTAGAACGTATTGCAACATTAAAAACATTAGCGTAATCAGCTATAAGTTGAATCGATAAGACTTTTCGTGTTAGCATTTGCTATGATGGAAAGTCTTTTCTTTGCATATTAAGAAGAAAATTATGAAAGAAGGTGGGAAAATGCAGAATGTTAGACAGTGGATTTTAGATCGGATGCAATATAAGAGAAAATATGGCTTAGAACGCATGAAAAAGTTAATGGAAGTTCTTGGAAATCCTCAAGACGATTATCCAATCATTCATGTGACAGGAACGAATGGAAAAGGTTCTACGATTGCGATGTTATCTTCTTTATTGGTTCATCACGGGCAAGAGGTAGGAGCATTTGTTTCCCCTCATTTAATCGATTATACGGATCGTTTTTTAATCAATGGTAATGTAATGTCCGAAGAAGACTTTGAAATCGTTGGAAATCTCGTTCGTCAAGCAGAAGCAACATTGATTGACGAATATGAGCCGTTAAGTTTTTTTGAGATTATGACGGCGATGGCTTTCGTGTATTTTTCTAAAAAGAAAGTGGCAGTTGCCTTGTTAGAAGTAGGAATTGGGGGATTATTAGATACAACCAATATTGTTACTTCTATCCTAAGTGTGATTACATCGATTGGATTGGATCATGAAGAAATGTTAGGAAATACGCTTGAAGAAATTGCGATTCAAAAAACGGGGATTTTTAAACCGCATCAAGCAGTTGTATTAGGAAATTTACCGATAGAATCTTTGCAAGTCGCGAAAATAGTAGGACAAGCTTATAATTGTCAGTTACATCGGTTTAATCAAGAATTTAAAATTGAACATTCTGAAGGGGAGATAGTTTTTAAAAATGCTTATGATGTATTTCAAATTCCTTATTTGAATTTAAAAGGAGATTATCAAGTTGAAAATGCAGCAGTAGCGTTAGAAAGTTTTTTATTGTTTGGTAAACTATTCCACATTCCTATTGATAAATATGCCATACAAGATAGTTTTCAAACGGTAACTTGGCCGGGGAGAATGGAACTCGTACATCATAATCCAAAAGTTATATTAGATGGCGCTCATAATGTTCATGCGTTAAAATGTTTTGTTAAAACCGTAAACCAACAAAAAGTTGGTACAAAACATACGATTTTATTTTCAGCTTTAAAGAGAAAGCAATATAAAGCAATGGTCGATTATTTAAGAAAAGCATTACCCGAAGTTCGAGTAGTCTTAACGACTTTTGAGTATGTAGGTGCGATTGAAAAAACAGATTATCCTGAGGGTGAGGTTGAATTTGTAGACGACGCTTCTCAATTTATCCAAGAATATTTAAATCATTCATCCGAACAAGAAATACTCTGGGTTACAGGTTCTCTCTATTTTATTTCATTTATGAGAAAAATTTTCGTAAAATAATAATTTTTGCCCTTTTTTTGCGTATATAGTAAGTGAAAGTATTATTTGCAAACGGGGGGACTAAAATGGAAATGAATCAACAGTTACTAGAATTACCTTTGGAATCAATGCCTAGGGAACGATTAGAAAAATTAGGAGCTAAAAGTTTAGAAACTTATGAATTATTGGCGATATTGCTTCGGACAGGATCCAAAGAATTGAATGTAGTACAATTAGCTAAAGTGGTGTTAAATACGTTTGAAGATTTATTTACATTAAAAATGGCAACAGTTGAGGAATTAATGGAAATACATGGAATTGGACGAACAAAAGCCATTGAATTAAAAGCTGCAATGGAATTGGGAATTCGGTTAGGAACAGCGAAACAAACAAAATTAGGTCATATTACAAGCTCGCAAAAAGCGGGAGAATGTATTATGGAAGAATTGAAAGATTTATACCAAGAACATTTAATTGCTTTATTTTTAAATTCAAAAAATGAAGTGATTAAGAAAAAAATTATTTTCCGAGGAGGACTCAATCAAGCAGTCGTTCATCCAAGAGAAATTTTTAGAGAAGCGGTTCGTTTTTCTGCAGCAAGAATCATTATCGGGCATAATCATCCAAGTGGAAATGTTACTCCGTCTCAAGCGGATATTGATTTTACAAGACGATTATCGGAATGTGGAGAAATGATGGGGATTGAATTGTTGGATCATTTTATTGTGGGGGATCATTCATACTGCTCCCTCAAAGAAGAGGGGTATTTCTAAAGAAGCATTTCCTAAAAAGTTGAAATGAACAAAAATAAGCCGTAAAATATGACTGATTAAAGATTATTCTTTGAGGGCAGAAAGGGTTCCTGCCGCACCTTATTGAGGTGCCTGAGATGCTGGATACACCGACCAGCCAATGAATAATCGTAAATCTGTTAAAGAGTCAAGTTTGCTTGGCTCTTTTTATATTTCATGAAGATATTTTGCAAAATGTGAGTACCTTGTCAGTTTATAGTGCATTTGATATACTAGTGTATGAACTATGAAAGAAGTATCTAGATAAGATAGTTCTAGTTGGAGGATTGTTTATGAAAATTATAGTCGTTTATGGAGGCAAAAGTGCTGAACATGATATTTCAATTTTAACGGCTTTTTCAATTATTAAAGAAATCTATTTTGATTATTATGAAGTTCAACCAGTCTATATTAATCGAAAAGGAGCATGGCTTAAAGGAGAACCCTTAACAGGGCCTGTAGCTTTTTCTGAAGCTTTAAGATTAGAAGCAAGTCAAGAAGCTCACTTTGCAACAAGCGAAGGGGAAGTTTCAACGGGTGTTTTAGTAACTCCTTATGATTTAAAAGAAGACGAATGTGTTGTTTTCCCAGTATTACATGGACCTAATGGGGAAGATGGAACCATTCAAGGATTGTTTGAAATGATGGATGTTCCTTATGTTGGATGTGGCGTATTAGCAAGTGCTTGTGGAATGGATAAAATTACAAGTAAACAATTATTTCAACAAGCAGGATTACCACAATTGCCATATGTACCATTTAATAAAACGCAATGGAAACAAAATCCTGAAAGTATTTATAATAAAATTGAAGGAACATTAATTTACCCAGTATTTGTTAAACCAGCGAATATGGGATCAAGTGTAGGAATTTCAAAAGCAGAAAATCGTGAAGAATTAACGACTGCAATTATTGAAGCATTAAAATATGACCGTCGAATTGTCGTAGAACAAGGAATCGATGCAAGAGAAATTGAATGTGCGGTTTTGGGAAATGATGAAGCGAATACTTCTGTTGTAGGAGAAATTGTTAAGACAAGTGGTTTTTATGACTACAATGAAAAATATATTAACAATACCGTTACATTAGAAATTCCAGCGCAAATTTCTGATGAAGTTTCTGCAAGAGTTAGAGAATATTCTGCGAAAGCATTCCGTGCCATTGACGGTAGTGGATTAACAAGATGTGATTTCTTCTTAACAGAAACAAATGATATTTACATTAATGAAGTAAATACTTTACCAGGATTTACTCAATTTAGTATGTATCCACTTCTATGGGAGAAAACAGGAATTTCATACAAAGATTTAGTGAATGAATTAATTCAATTAGCTTTAAAACGTTATAAAGATCGACAAAATGGATAAAAAGGGCGCCTCAAAGAGGCGCTTTTTGTGAGAGGGGAAGAACAGAATGGCAATCGGAACAGTGGCACAAATTGTAAAAGCTGTTAAAGCAATTGATTATCAAACAGATTATCGTTTTGATAGTATTGAATCAGTTTCATTTGATACAAGAAAATTAACTCAAAATAGTTTATTTATTCCGTTAAAAGGACAAACAGATGGACATGATTACATTGAACAAGCGATCGAAAAAGGCGCAAAAGCTGTATTTTGGGGAAGACAAGACCAAACTCCACCAGAAGGGATTTGTGCGATTTGGGTAGATGATCCACTAGAAGCTTTCCAAGAGTTAGCGAAATGGTATTTGGAAAAAGTTCAACCAAATGTTATTGGAATTACAGGAAGTTCTGGGAAAACAACGACAAAAGATATGACAGCTGCGGTACTTACTAGTCGTTATCGTGTTTATAAAACACAAGGGAATTTTAATAATGATATTGGATTACCGCAAACGATTTTAGATATGCCAGAAGATACGGAACAATTAGTATTAGAAATGGGTATGAGTGATTTTGGTGAAATTGAATTTCTAAGTAAACTAGCAAAACCTTCTGTAGTAGCGATTACTCTAATTGGTGAATCCCATATGGAAAATTTAGGAAGCCGTGCAGGGATTGCGAAAGCAAAATTAGAAATCTTAACAGGATTACGTGAAAAAGGAAGTATCATTTTCCCAGCTAATGAACCTTTATTAGAACAACAACTAGAAGAAATGCAGGTAGAAGAACACTTTAAGGTGTTACCATTTGGAGAAGGTACTAACAGTGTAATTCAGGCTGATAATATTCAATTATTTGAAGAGCATACTATTTTTGACTTAGTGAAACCTTCCAAACATTCTGTTCAACTTCCTGTATTAGGAGCTTACAATGTCAATAATGCGCTAGCTGCTCTTCAAGTAGGATTAGAATGTGGTGTGCCATTAGAACAAGCCATTGAAGCGATTCAGCATTTTGAATTAACAAAAAATCGTACTCAATGGGTGGATGGCATTCGTGGTTCAAAAATTTTAAATGATGCGTATAATGCAAGTCCGATTGCGATGAAATCTGTCATTCAATCCTTTACATCAGTAGCTTCTAAAGGACGTAAAATTGTCGTATTAGGAGATATTCGTGAATTGGGAGAACAATCTAAAGAGTTACACGCTAGTATTTCTGAAGTGATGTTTCCAGAGAAAATTCAAGAAGTGTATTTATACGGGGAAGAAATGAGTGCTTTATTTGAAGTATTAAAAACTCGTTTTGAAGCATCTCACTTATATTATGTTGAAAATGATAAACAGGCATTAATCCGACTGTTGGAAGAGGAATTACGACAAAATGACCAAGTGTTAGTGAAATCAAGCAATGGTACAGGGTTGTTAGCAGTAGTTGAAGCGTTAAAAGGAAAATAATCCACTATTGTTCAGTATTTCATTTGTAAAATCAAAGGGCTTTTCTTTGCAATCTAGCTTTGAACATGCTATAGTACTTGGAGAGTTGAGAAGTTTACACAAATGTAATGATATATATCATGAAGATTGAACAAGTAATATTGTATAATCTCGTAATGTTCAGAAGTCTGGAGCTCAAGGTGTTCCAGACTTTTATTGTGAAGGTCTATATACCTCGTGTGCTTCTCTTCAGCAGTACAAGGAGGAAAATATGAAATTTAATGAATTAGGCTTAGATTCAGCCTTATTAGAATCTATTGAAAAAATGGGGTTTGAGGAAGCAACACCAATCCAATCACAAACGATTCCATTAGCTTTAGCCGGCAAAGATGTGATTGGTCAAGCGCAAACAGGTACAGGGAAAACAGCTTCTTTTGGATTACCAATGCTTCAAAAAATTAATCTTCGTAATCGTAAAGTACAAGGATTAGTCATTGCTCCAACACGTGAGTTAGCGATTCAAACTCAAGAAGAATTATATCGCTTAGGAAAAGATAAAAAAATTCATGTACAAGCTGTTTATGGTGGAGCAGATATTGGTCGTCAAATTCGCCAATTAAAAGAGCAACCACATATCGTAGTAGGAACACCTGGACGTTTATTAGACCACATTTCTAGAAAAACACTTCGTTTGGACAATATTGAAACATTAGTATTAGATGAAGCGGATGAAATGTTAAACATGGGATTTTTGGAAGATATCGAATCGATTATTAAATTAGTCCCAGACAACCGCCAAACGTTATTATTCTCTGCTACAATGCCAGATGATATTAAACGAATTGGAGTTCAGTTTATGAAAGAACCTGAACATGTTCGTATTAAATCAAGTGAAATGACGGCAACATTAATTGATCAATATTTTGTAAAATGTAAAGATTTTGAAAAATTTGATATTATGACTCGTCTATTAGATGTTCAAACACCAGAATTAACGATTGTATTCGGTCGTACAAAACGTCGTGTCGATGAATTAGCACGTGGACTTGAAATGCGTGGTTTTCGTGCAGAAGGAATTCATGGAGATTTAAGTCAACAAAAACGTATGAGCGTTTTACGTGATTTTAAAAATAATCATTTAGATATTTTAGTAGCAACAGACGTAGCAGCACGTGGATTAGATATTTCAGGTGTAACGCATGTTTATAACTACGATATTCCACAAGATCCAGAAAGTTATGTTCACCGTATTGGACGTACAGGACGTGCGGGACAAGAAGGAATGTCTGTTACTTTTGTAACACCAAATGAAATGGATTATTTACGAGTTATTGAAGATTTAACTCGTAAGAGAATGACTGCATTACGTCCACCAACTCAAATGGAAGCAATAGAAGGACAAATGAAATCTGCTATTGAGCAAATTGATGAAAAGATGAAATCAGTAGATACTCGTCGCTTTAAAGAAGCTATTTCTTATTTATTAGATGAATATGAAGCAGATGAATTAGCAGCATTATTAGTGAGTGGAATGATTAAAGACCCAACAGAAATTCCTGTTAAAATCACTCCAGAACGTCCATTACCAAGCCGTAAACGTGGCAATAGCCGTGGAAATTACAGTCGCAGTGATCGTAAAGATAACCGTGGACGTAATGGTAAAGGAGGCTTCAAACGTAAAGAAGACCGCCGTGGTCATGGGTTAGATGATGAATATACTCGTGGATATAAGAGTAAAGATTCACGCCGTAGAAATCATAAAAAGAAATCTGACAAAGGATTTACCATCCGTCAAAAATAATCAGTGAGAAGACGACTTCGTGTCGTCTTTTTTAGTGGATAAATTTACTAAAGATTAGTAAAAAATTCTGACAAATGTGCTTTCATTTGATACAATAAGGGGTACATTATGTTTTTAAAGGGAGAATTGAAATGGCAATTATTGGTGTCGGAATGGATGCTATTGAATTATCACGAATTGAAAAAATTGTAGTACAAGATTCATCTTTCATTCAACGAGTATTAACTCCAAAGGAATTTTCTGTGTATGAAACTTTAGGAATGAAAAGAAAAGTTGAATACTTAGCTGGAAGATTCGCAGCAAAAGAAGCGTATTCTAAAGCGTTAGGCACTGGAATAGGGAAAGCTGTGTCTTTTCAAGAAATTGAAATTCTAAATGCTGAGACTGGACAACCAGTATTAACTGCTCCGCACCATTATCAAAAACATGTCAGTATCACGCATACAAATCATGATGCGTATGCTGTCGTTATATTAGAAGAGACTCCCCAAATATAGAAGAAGGAAAGTGAAGATATGTTTCCTGCAATTCATAGGAATACACGTGTAATCGTTCGTTTAAATGCAATTAAACAAAATATTAAAGCTGTTAAAGACTATTATCCCAATACAGATATTTTTGCCGTAGTAAAGGCAAATGCCTATGGACATGGAATGATAGAAGTGGCTAAAGCGGCTCATGAAGAAGGAGTTGCGGGATTTTGTGTTGCATTATTAGATGAAGCGATTCAATTAAGACAAGAAGGATTCCAAGAACCGATTCTAATATTAGGAATTAGCCGATTAGAAGATGTACCAATCCTCTGTGACTATCGTATATCTACTACAGTGAGTTCCTTAGATTGGTTAGAAAAAGCACAGACTCTAATTCCAGATGGAAAGCAACTGATTGTGCATCTAGCGATTGATACAGGAATGGGAAGAATTGGAGTTCGAACACCAGAGCAAGTTCAAGAGATCGAACAATTTCTAAGAGAATATGATGAGCAATTTATTTTTGAAGGTATCTTTACTCATTTTGCGACTGCTGATGAAGCAGATACGAGTCAGTTTGAACATCAATTGATAGCTTTCAACGAGTGTGTGGAAGCTTTAGAACAACGTCCAACTTATGTTCATTGTTCAAATTCAGCTGCAGCTATTTGGCATGAAGGATTAACAACAAATGTCATTCGCTGGGGGATTGGTTTGTATGGGTTAAATCCTTCTAATGGAGGGTTAAGACTTCCTGATACATTAACATTAGAAGAAGCATTAACTTGGGAAACGGAGATTGTTTTTGTAAAACAATTACATGCAGGGGATACGATTAGTTATGGAGCTACTTATACTTGTAGTGAAGATGAATGGATTGCTACATTACCTGTAGGATATGCAGATGGTTATCTTCGTGCGTATGCTTCTGGTGAAGTGATCGTTTCAGGAGTAAGATGTCCAATAGTTGGACGAGTTTGTATGGATCAATGTATGATTCGTCTTCCTTATGAAATGCCAGTGGGAACAAAGGTAACTCTAATAGGAAAAGAAGGTAAAGAGCGTGTTACTGCAGAAGAATTGTCTCATAGAAGTCACAGCATTTCATACGAATCACTTTGTTTAATTAGTAATCGTGTGCCAAGAATTTATAAATCATGATTAGGAGAAGGATAAATGGTAAAAAGAGGAGAAGTATATTTAGCGGACTTATCTCCTGTAGTAGGAAGTGAACAGGGAGGAAAACGTCCCGTTCTAATTGTTCAAAATGATGTTGGGAATCATTTTAGTACGACGGTAATTGTCGCTGCCATTACGGCAAAACATGAAAAAGCGAATTTACCAACGCATATTGAAATTCAAAAAAATCAATTTCAATTTAGTAAGGAATCTACTGTGTTATTAGAACAAGTTCGTACCATTGATAAAGTGCGATTAATTGAAAAAATAACAGAAGTTGATGATGCCTTTATGGAAAAAGTAAATGAAGGACTCAGAATTAGTTTTGGAATTTAAAAGTATAGATGAAAATAAGTATTTCGTATATAGTTTGAAGTGTAAGATAATATAAGAAAAAAGAGGGATTTAATATGAGTCAATTATATGTACATCGTAATCAAGTAAAACAAGGAATTGAATCATTAGAAGTAGCACTACCAATGGTGAAGGATTATTACTATTTTGATTCTTACAAAGCATTAGCACATTTTATTTCAGAACATTGTTTTTCAGAAGAGGATGAATGGAAGAGCACATTACCATTTGAAAGAGAATTTGAAATTTGGAAAGAAAGCTTTGAAGCAGATCAGTTAGATTTAGATTATGACTTATTTATCGCAAGCTTATCTGAATACGATTATCAAACAATCTGTGAAGAGTATAAGGACGAGTTGCAAATTGAGTATCGTGAAAGTGTAGAAGAGTTGTAAGAGTAGAAGATAGTTGTTTATCTCTTGATCTGCCGGTTGCGAGTCGTCCTCGTGGACGTGTATTTTCCATTTGTGTTTCATTCCTTTCTTTGCTATAATTTTCACTAGGATATGAGGACGGGCAAACTACCCTCATTCCGAGAACAACTATAGCAGTTTTATTAGAAGTTCAATTATTATCACGATTGTTGTAACTGTCATTACAACTATACTAAACTTGTGATAGAATAATTAGACTTTTTCTGTTTTTGTAAGGTAATAAAATCATTTGATTGATGGGCTTGAAAGAGTAATACTCTTTATAAGAGAAGCAGACAAAATATGTTTACTAGCGATTAGTATTATCATAAGTGTATTTTTCTTCAATTGTATTCACCTTTTTCATATGTTATAATAATTTCAAAAGAAAGGGTAAGTAAGTTGTTTACTTGCCCAATATAGTCTAGCCGATTATCTTAGTTATTAATTTGATAACTGCAATTATCAAATTGATCATATAAACTAAGAAATTCTCTTTTTCAAATGGTTCTAATTTATCGAACCATTTGAAAAAGTTCTTGATTAGTGATGAATACTTAACAATCATGCTCAGCTATCTAACGGCTGAGCATGATTATTTTATTTAGATTGAGATAAAGTCTATATCCAAAACATTAAACAATCTAAAGCAAGTTTGTATAGAATTTTCTTTGTAGAATACATAGCTTGCGTTTAAGTGATATAATAAGTGTACAAAAAGGTATTGGAGGAATTATGATTATGGAATTTATTCATAAAGTACCAAGTGTTAAAGCTTATAACAAATTGAGAGTTAACTCAGGGATGAATAGTACTAAACCAAATTCTGAAGTTAGAAAGGCACTTGATGGGACTCTTTTTGCCGTTTCTGTTTATGAGGATGATGAACTTATTGGACTTGGAAGAATCGTAGGTGATGGAGGAATTACCTTTGTTGTGTCTGATATTATGGTGGATAAAAAGTTTCAGAGACGTGGAATTGCCAATAAAATTATGGGAATCATTGATCAATGGTTTGATGAAAATACACATGAGAGTAGTTTTATTACATTAGTAGCCAAAGTTCCAGCTGATAAACTTTATCGTAAGCATCATTTCTGTTATCTCCCAGAAAATCGAGTTGGGATGATTAGAGATAAATCATGATAAAAAATTATCTGAGATACTGTAGAATTTTTTACTTAGACTACAGAAATAATTTACAAAGCATCTATTTAGAGGTAAAATATGGAAAAGTAAAAGTAGAAAAATATCGGGCCCTACACACCCTAACGGGTTCCTGAGAGGTGGGGAATGCCTGTCCCACTTACTTTTTTAGCACTTAATACTTGTTAAGTGCTTTTTTGTATAAAAAACATCTAGTAAAGATTAGATATCAACTTGGTGGGACTGTCGGGATTCCTACATTTCCGATTGTTATAAGGTAGATAGAAATTAATGGATAGAAATACAACGAAAAATTTCAAAAAAGGAGATGGCGAAAAATGAAAAAGATGGCAATGGTAGACAAAGCTAAATTTTTATTAAAAGTAATGGAAAGTGATTTAACTCCTGAAGAAAAAGCTAAGAAATTAGAATTTTTAAAAGATGATTATGAATACGAAACGTTTATCAAACTAACTTTTCATGATATTTATATAGCTGTGTTAGATAATTTAGGTATCGAAAAATATACTGGGGATAATGAATTGTTGAAACATGTATCTAGAGTTTTATAACGTTTATAGCTTAAATCAAGCCTCTATTAAAGAGTAGATGATTATTTAATTAAAAAAATATAACAGAATATTCGGAAAGTAGGGAACTATTATGGCTATAGTGGATAACGGAATATTTATTAGAAACGCTGTATTAAAGCATGATGTTTCAGATAAAACTATTAGAAAAATAAAAAGATTGGTGTCAGATAAGAATCCAATGCCAATAACTCATGCACCTATTGGCACTATTGCTTTAGCAGCACTAGATGTTCTTGGTATACAACCTTATAAGGGAGACAATCAGTTTGTACATTATTACAAGGAAATGTTTTCCAGTTATGAATAAATTTTGGAATAAGATAGCATTCAGTAAAAAATAGATTCTAACTAAGGTAGAACTGTTGAGTCTCTTACATTTCTGAACGTTATAATGCAGGTAGAAAATAATGGATAAAGAATATAATGAAAAGTTCAACAAAGGAGATGAAGAACAATGAAAAAACTAGCAATGATTGAAAAAAGTAAATTAATAGCAACGGTTTTAGATAGCGATTTAACTCCAGAAGAAAAAGCAAAAGCATTAGAATTTCTTAAAGATGATTATGAAATGGAGAGTTTTTTGAAAATGCCATTTCATGATATTTATATAGCGGCATTAGATAATTTAGGTATAGAAGAATATACAGGCGATGATGAATTAATCAAACACATAGCTCGTGTGTTTTAATACTAAATTTTATCCAAGCACTTAACAATAGTGAAGGGGTGTAAAGAACCCTATATTTCTAAGAGTTATATTGGAAATAAAAATTAATGGAAAATGAATATAATGACATTTTTAAAAAAGGAGATAAAAAAACATGAAAAAAATGTCAAATGTAGAAAAAAGTGAATATTTGATAGAAGTAATGGAAAGTGATTTAACTCCTGAAGAAAAAGCTAAGAAATTAGAGTTTTTTAAAGATGATTATGAAGTTGAGCATTTTATCAAACTAAGTTTTCATGACATTTATCTAGCTGTATTAGATAATTTAGGTATAAAAAAATATACAGGTAAAAGTGAATTATTGAAACATATAGCTAGTATTTTATAACCTTTAAAACTCAATCCAAGCACTTAACAATAGTTAAAAAATGTTGATATTCTTTACTCTAAGGATGAAATATAGTACACTATTAATGAACTTAGAGGTTGAAAAGTATCCGTCTCCAACGCGGCATCTCTTATGAGATGTGTCGAGAAATGCGGGCGACCACAGGCGGTCCCGCCTAAGTTAGCATCTAGTCTTTACTAGGTGCTTTTTTTGTACCAAAATTAATATAGATAAGAAATTTAACGGATCTGAACAGAAAGGTAATTTTTTTATTCTCACCATAGGGACGGTAGTTGTTTTGTTTAGAAAATAGTTTAGATAAAAGTTTAGATAAAAGTTTAGATTTAGTTTAGATTAAAATGGATAAAAATAAATAAAAACGTAAGAACAATGTGATAATAACAATGTTTTTACGTTCACTTTAATAAGAATTATATTTCATTATGCCCCCTACAGGGCTCGAACCTGTGACCCATAGATTAAGAGTCTACTGCTCT
>CAUSAK010000018.1:0-31639 GCA_963529535.1 uncultured Granulicatella sp.
AAGACACCGCCCTTTCACGGCGGTAACACGGGTTCGAGTCCCGTACGGGTCATTTTTAGCACTCTGATGAGTGTTTTTTTTGTATCTTTAAATGAAAGGTGTTCTTTTAAATGAAAATTTTATTAACTGGTTTTGATCCATTTGGTGGAGAAAGTATTAATCCTTCTTGGGAGGTTGTTCGTCGTATTCCAAGAAAAATTAAAGATGCTGAAATAAAAGGGATTCAAATCCCAACCGTATTTCAAAAATCGTTTGAGGTATTAAAGAAAGAAGTGGAAAGTTTCAATCCTGATGTTGTCATTTGTGTAGGTCAAGCAGGAGGAAGACAGGGGATTACTCCAGAACGCATTGCGATTAATATTGATGACGCTCGTATTGCAGATAATGAGGAAAACCAACCAATCGATTTTCCAATTCAAGAAGATGGAGATAGTGCCTATTTTTCAACATTACCAATTAAAGCAATGGTGGATAAAATGATAGCTTCAGGTTATCCAGCTTCAGTTTCAAATAGTGCTGGAACGTTTGTATGTAATCATATTATGTATCAAATATTGTATTTTGCTGCAAAATTCCAAGCAACATTAAAAGCAGGTTTTATTCATGTCCCTTTCTTACCTGAACAAGTTAAAGAAAAAAATCAATATCCTTCTATGGAACTGGAAGAAATGGTTCAAGCCTTAACTCTTTGTGTAGAAACTGTTATTGATTATCAAGATAAAGAGGATTTAAAAATAATTGGTGGAGCAATCCATTAATATACAAAAACAGGATTGACGGGAGAGTCCGTCAATCCTGTTTTGTGTTCAATGACTATAATAAAAACTATTTCCTGCAAAGGATGGTTCACTAGTAATGGTAATTCCTAAATCACGATAAATTTCTTCATCTGCTTTTTGTAAAATGACCGTACTATGTGCTTGTAAATTTCTTAAAAAGACTAATTGATTTTTAGCGGCCTCTGCTGATGGATTTGTAACGGCAGACATACTTAAAGCAATTAATACTTCTTTACTGTCAAGTGAGCGACGTTGTTGATGGAACACATCTTGACTCAGTTTTGTAATGGATTCAAGAATAACAGGTGGTAATAGATGTAAATCTTTTTGAATACCTGCTAATTCTTTAATCGAATTTAATAAGCAAGCAGCTCCTGCCGTCATCGTTTCGCTTTGTTTTCCAGTAATCATTTTACCATTTGGTAATTCAATGGCAACGACTTCGCTGTTTGATTCTTTTGCTTTACTTAATGCTTTTTCTACAACTGGACGATCTTGAGGGGTTAATCCCATTTCATCCATAATGTATTTTCCTCGTTGAGCAGTTTCTAAAGTGCCAATCCCACGTTTGTAATCGCATTGTAAGTGGTAGTATCTGCGAATAATTTCTTGTTTTGAAGCTTCTTGTACGACTTCATCGTCTGTAATGGCAAATCCGACACGGTTTACTCCCATATCTGTTGGTGAGTAATAAGGAATTTCTTGGTCTTTGTATATTTTTCTTAAAATTCTTCGTAATAGTGGAAATGCTTCAATATCACGATTATAGTTAACAGTCGTGATGCCGTATTTTTCTAAATGATATGGATCTATCATATTCACATCTTCTAAATCAGCTGTTGCAGCTTCATAGGCAATGTTAACAGGATGGTTTAATGGTAAATTCCATACAGGGAATGTTTCAAATTTTGCATAGCCTGCTGAACATCCTCTTTGAGTTTCATGATATAGTTGACTTAAACAAGTCGCTAATTTTCCGCTATTAGCACCAGGTGCTGTTACAACGACTAATGGACGAGTGGTTTCAATGTATGCGTTAGCTCCGTATCCAGCATCACTGACAATTGTATCGACATCCATTGGATAGCCTTCTGTATGTCCGTGAGTATAAACCGTCATTCCTCTACGTTCTAACATATTTTTGAATTGTGTGGCAGCTGGTTGACCAGTGTATCTTGTAATCAGTACGCTATTAATTTTTAAATCCCAGTGGTGTAAATCATCAATCATTCTTAAGACATCACGGTCATAAGTGATACCTAAGTCTCCACGCACTTTATTTTGTTCGATATCGCCAGCATAAACACAGATGATAATTTCTGCTTGGTTTCTTAGTCGATAGAGTAGTTTGACTTTTCCATCTGGATCAAATCCAGGTAATACTCTCATAGCGTGGAAGTCTCCAATGAGTTTTCCACCAAATTCTAGATAGAGTTTATCATAACTATTCACTCGTTCTAAAATATATCGACTCTGTTCTTCCAGGTATTTTTCGCTATCAAATCCTAATTGCATTTTTAACGCCCCCGTTTCACTATTTACAAGTTCAAAGTATAGCACTCTCCTTGTAAAAAGGAAAGGAAAATTTTTTCTTGTTCAAGCTTTATTTTGTGTTATACTTAATTTGTTTTAAAAAGGAGGATTTTATATGAAAAAAGTTAAAGGTTTAGTTGTGCTAAGTGCAGCTGCTACATTATTAGCACTTGGCTTAGAACAAAAAGTAGAAGCACGTGTACATTTTAGAAATTGTAAAGAAGCTTGGGCTGCAGGTTATGGAAATATTGCCCGAGGTGAGGAAGGCTATTCTGAGCATTTAGATAGAGATCATGACGGAGTAGCGTGTGAAATTGGTCGTTCTAAAGGAGCGTATCGTTCTCATACAGCGGATGGTACACCGTTAAACAAACAACAAGGAACTGCTTCATCTGATTCAGATACAAATGATTCTGAAGAAACAACTACATCAGGTTGGCAACAAAATGGTGGAAATTGGTCTTATTATGAAGATAATACTGCTGTTACCGATTGGAAAAAGATTAACGGAACATGGTATTATTTTGACGGAAATGGTGTCATGACTACTAACTGGCAAAAAGTGAGCGGAGCTTGGTACTATATGGATAATAGTGGAGCAATGCAAACAGATTGGAAGAAGATTAGTAACGCATGGTATTACTTCAATGTAGATGGCGTAATGCAAGAAAACCGTTGGGTAGGAGACTATTATTTAGGTTCATCTGGCGCAATGTTAGTGAATACTACAACACCAGATGGTTATCGTGTAGATGCCTCTGGAAAATGGATTCAAGATAAATAATAGACAATAGACTTTCTAAGGTAGTAAGGATGAGAGATTCATGAACATACTACATTAGAAAGTCTTTTTAGTTTTCTAATTTTGCATTTCGAGAGAGGAGGTGGTACACTACTCAAAAGAGTACAAGTGTCAGAAAGGAGCTTTTTATGGGAAATTTAATTACTTATGTACAGCAATACGAAGCTCAAACATTTCAAGAAAAATCACTAACGGATATTGATGTCTTAGTTCTAACAGAAATTGCCTATTTACCATTTGATGGAATTGTGCCTTCAACAGTTAATGGAACAGAAGCTATTTCAATTCAACAGTTAGGAAAAGAATTTGAAACAATCAAAGAAAAAGAACATGAAAATAATCCGTTTATGATTACGGAAGAAAGAATTCAATTACTAGATGTTGTGTCTAAAAGTCAGCGTTTCAAAGATATAAAAGTATTTGGATTTTTGAATGATATTGATGATGAATTAACAAAACAATTTGCTGCGGTTTGTTATCAATGGGAAGAAGAAAGCCGATGGATTATTTTTAGAGGAACGGATGAAAGTTTAACAGGTTGGAAAGAAGACTTTATGATGACTTATTCTGACTTGATTCCTGCACAAACAGATGCGATAGCGTATTTAAGAAAACAAGCAGAGTTATTCTCAGGAAGTTTAAATGTATCTGGACATTCTAAAGGAGGAAATCTGTCCTTATATGCAAGCACTATGCAAGAAGAGGATATTCAACATCGAATTCAGCACATTTATTGTTGGGATTCTCCAGGAGTACATCGTTCGATTTTAAATACAGAAGGATATCAAAGGATAGTATCAAAAGCCAAAAGATATATTCCTCAAGATGCGATTGTAGGACTGATGTTAGAATCTCAAGTTCCCTATCATATTATTGAAAGTCAAGGAAGTGGAATTGCTCAACATAGTGCTTTAATGTGGAATATAGAAGAGGATTGTTTTGTTGAATTAACGGAATTGACGAAAAACAGCCACTTAACAGATCGAACTTTTAAACAATGGACCCAGACCGTTGCGGATGAAGAGTTAGAACTCTTTTTTGATACATTTTTTGAATTGTTTTTTGAAATGGGCGTAGAGACGGTTAATGAAGTTTACTATCATTTCATGATGTATATGCAAGAGTTTTTCAAAAAAGCCTATCAAATGGATACAGAAAAGCGTGAAATCTTATTAAGAGTGGGTCGATTATTATTCCAAATTCGATATGAAATATGGAAAGATACGTTGTCTATTTCAGTAGAACTTCCAACTTTAACATTGCCGAGTGTAGAAGAATTGGTAGAAAGTTGGACAGGAGAACATCGAATTTCAGTGACGTATCAGTCTACAGCAGAAAATGAAGAAATTCGACACTATTATCAAGAACGACAAAAACAAAAGAAACTAGAAATGAACCAAGCCAAGCATCCTAAATAATGCTTGGCTTGGTTATCTTTTTGTGTGATAAATAACAAAAAGATATTGACAAAAATTCGGGGGGGGGGGGTAGAATAAGGTGAGGGGGTTTAAATATGAAAAATCGTAAAATGTTTATTAAATTTATGTCGTTAGTTACGACAATTTTGTTGGTACTTAGTTATCTATTTTCGGTGTCTAGCATATATGCAGAGGATGGAAATACAACTTTATATGTATCTAATTATATCGAGACAAAAAATCTAGAAAAGGAACTTTCAATCCCTGGAACGTATAACGGAGAGTGGTCTGCATCCATTCCAATGGGGAAAGTGATGGCTGGATTAGAAGAAGAAATGAATATAGCTCGACGGAATGGATTATATCCACATGGTAAACACGGTAAAAATCAAATCGCTTATATTGAGTATACTGTGAAATTTCCTGAGAATGTTACTTTAGGTAACGTTACTACTGCTAATACTACAAGTATGTTTAATACAAGCGGTATTACACATACAATTAAAGATCAATCTGTTACTTTTGAGATTCCACTTAATGATGTAAATTGGCAAGGAATTTACGATGCTTATACAGCAGATGGTGGAGCAAATTCCGAAAAAACTATTGATTTAAAGATTCCATATTCTGTGGTATTTAACAATGAAGAAGATGCAAAAGAATGGGGAAACCAAAAGATTACTGCTAAAGGAAGTTTCGAAACTCATGCTAGTGGAAATTTTTTGGGGTATCTAATGACTAAAAAAGTCTACAACACAGACGAAAGTACAACATTTGTTGTTCCAGAATATGCTCCTAAACGTCATGAGCCAGGCAATCCATTAAACCCAGCTCCTGGAGATTTAGAGGCTGATTTATTGATAGATGACAACACTGGTAAGAATATCATTACTAAATTAAAAACGGATAAAATGAATTTTGTGGGGGCCATAAACGTTAATCCAATCAAAGCCCAGTTAACAGCGATTGAAAAACAGTATCAAGCTGCTTCAAAGGAAATTTCATTGAAAGACTTAACAACAACATTTACAGCAGAACTTACATTACCGGAAGGGTTGGCTTTCCCAGAACAGGTTGCTGCAACATTAGCTGGTGCGAATAATAAATTCGAAATCACAAACACTACTATAAATGGGCAAATTGCAACGGTAACTTTAACTCTAAAAGATTCTAAAAACATCACAACTTTTGCACAATTAAAAACTGCTGTGCTGGAAGTTGAAGACCAATTAAAAGTAACCTTACCAGGAGTTACTTTTAAAGATACAGCTACAGCGGGAACAGCTTATAAAGTAACAGGAAAAATCACAGGTAATTTTAGTGCTACAGCGACAAATACAGCAACTAACAATGAAATTCCATTTAACTTTACATGGGATGGTAAACAAAGCCAAGCTGGGGCAAGTGCAACTGATCCTAACGAAATTGCTCTTTCGGTGCGATATGTTGAACCAATGAAATTGCCAGGCGATATATTGATTGGAACAAACACTGAGCATGACAAAGTTTATGTAACTTCAAGAGATAGTAAGCTAGCATTCACTGGTACGTTAGATGTTACACCTGTAAAAGAACAATTGCTACAAGTCATGGAAAACTCTGGAGTCAGTCCAGACGCAGCATCTACCATCAACATTTCTGATTATAAATCTAGATTTGTTGCTACATTAACCTTGCCAAATGAATTGGATTTTGTAAACAATCCTAGCGTTAAATTGTTAAAAGACAATAGCAAGTATAAAATTATTGAAACGAAGGTTGAAGGAAAGACCATTACAGTAACAATGACTGTTAAAAAAGAAGATGTGACAACATTGGCGGATCTTGTAGAAGCAGTAAATGGCATGGAAGATACTTTGGAAGTAGTAGTTAAGGGCGTTAAATTCAATGACCAATCACGTCCTGATACTAATTATACTGTAAGAGGAACCATGACAGGTTATTTGACAGCAGTGGCTAGCAAAGTGGCAGGTAATAATGATATTCCATATTATCTTGCTTGGGAAGCGGAGCAATCTGAGGAAGGTGCAGACTACATAGCTAAAGAAGGTAGTAAAGAAATTACATTTTCTTTAAAATATACTCAACCAAGTGAACCAAGCAAACCAATTGTGCCAAGTAAACCAGAAGAAGAACCAAATAAGCCGGTTGAACCAAGTAAACCAGTTGAACCAAACAAACCAAGTGAAGAACCAAGTAAACCGGTTGAACCAACAAAACCAAGTGAACCCGTTAAACCAGAAACTCCGACTGAAACTACTAAGGTGAATCAACAATCTGAATTACCTAACACAGGAGTAAAATCTAATGATACATTCTACTTTGGAGTAATGATTCTATTGTTAGCAGGAACATTTGTAATGGTTCCTAAAAGAAATATGCAGTAGGAAAATAGGATTTATAAAAAGTCTACTAACAAAATAAGCATCCTGAGTAGATGCTTATTTTGTTAGTGTAATGCTAATAATAGATTAGGAAGTGAAACGTTTGAGCTTAAAAAATAAAAAAGCAAAATTGATACATTTTATGATGCTGATGACATTGTTATTCAGTAATGTGCTACCAAGTGCAAATATTGTTTGGGCAGAGGGGAACTTAGATAACTCAACTATTGAAAATCGAAATAGCAATGAGAATCATATGTTGGGCATGGAAAGAGGAAGTACATCCGTCATTCCTGCAAATGCAGTGATCCGATTTAATATTGGACTTTTAAAGATAGATGAAAATCAAGTTAAGCCGATTAATGAGGATAGTGCTGAGTTTTGGTCCAATGAAGCAATTAATGCCGTGGTTGACTTGGATGTTTCCGGTGACAATGTCAAAATTGATAAACCTCATGTGCGTATCAAAGTTAAAAAAGAGGCGGTTATCACAAAACCTGAATTTGCAGCCTCACAAGTTGCTCGTGAATCAAATATTTCTGAAGATAATGATTATTATATTTGTGATTATTTGTTTGACCAACTTACTGGTGGTCAACATCTTACTTTCCCATTTCCGTTTAGTTTTGATCCGAATACTAATGTCAAGACGGGAGATAAGACTGTTGTAGAAGCAGAATTTTTAGTACCTAATGGTGCTACTGAAACAGCAGCTTATCAAGTTAGAAAAGAATTTAAGGCAAAGGTAGCAGATATAGCCACAGATTTAGTATGGTTTTTAGAAAAGGAATATAAGAATGACTTAAAAGAAGAATATCCAAAGCCTATTCGTTATGCTAAGGTGCCAGTGAAAAATTTGACAGAAACTGTACTTCCACAGGGAACTACACAGCTTTTAAAATTAATTCCATGGGAGTATATCGACTTACCGAATGAAGTTAGTGGTAGAGTAGGGTATACCATTCCTAAAAATGTTACCTTTAAGTTTATATTTGATAACGATTATTTAGATAGTATTTCTGGTGCTGAAAAAATAGATGATGAGACAGCAATAAGTAAGCAAGTCATGCAATGGACTGATACTCATACTACAGTATTGGCAGATGGTAGTAGGGTTAATCAGCCTGGTTGGTTTACAGGACATGACATTTATTTGAAAAATGTTCCGTTCAATCAGGAAATTCCAATCAAAATAGAGTACTATATCAACTATGAAGAAGATGGACAAAAGCTTTTAGACACAAAAACAGTCTATATCCAATTAGAACCAGAAGAATTTACTGGGAGCGGTGGATTCGCTTTTCATCGTGTGGGCGATAGACATTGGTTTCGTGGTAATTTAGCTAAAATGAATCCGGAAGAAAAAGATAAGCCGGTAGAATCAGCAAATGGCAAATTATACGCATTATTTAATGATAAGCTCTATTATATTAAGGAAGATATGATGAGTCAGGGGATGCTCTTTTCCAATGAAATATGGAATTGGAACAATGGGAGTGAACCTGGTAAAACGAACGGAGGTATGGTTACTGAGATAAAAGAAATTAAAGCAGAACTTGAAAGTTCGGGTGAGTATTTCAAATCTTTTATTCTTTCAAGTTTTAACGGTGATTCAGAGGAAGAACAGAAAAAAGCAAAAGCCTTAGAAACTAGTTTTGAAAATGGTGGTAACCATAAGGTTTATGGTATCAAAGCAGATGGAACGGAAGTCAAGCTTATCGAAAATATAAAAATCAATACTAAGTATACGATTGAAGACAAGGTTAGAGAGTATCAGGCATTTAAAGTTGTTTTTGAACGACCTGTCATTTTAGATAATAGTAGAATTCGTTTGCTTGACTATACAGGACTGACAGATGCCGAAATTCAAAAGTTTAAAAATGGCACTTATACAGATGAACCGGTAAAATATTCAAGTAAGCTTTATGTCAAAGGAAGAACAGGGAGATTGCCAATACGAGATGATGTTAAATACGAGGAAGGTGTTTATGCTGATCCAAATTGGAACTATCATTTAGTAGGTGCCCTTCATCCAGTTTTTTCTGAATTGATATCTGGTAATAAGGAAGTGGTTTATCAACCAGGTGGAAAAACGTTTGAATTTCGTACGGGTTTGTTAAGAAATCAGGAAACAGCATATTCCAATTGGGGACCTATTGATAAGATAACAAATGCAAAAACAGTAGCCCTTTTGCCATCAGGCATTGAATTTGATGAATATCGTGACGGTACAAAGGACTATCACTATCAGGTGGTTAAGAATTATAAAAATACGGGAAAAACAGCTATTATTACAACATTTGGGGATGTAGCGATTAGAAAAACAGATGGCTATGATGATCAAGTTGCAGTTTATCAACTAAGGGCAACAAAGGATGCAAAACGAGGCGAGAATATTATTGAGACTTACCTTATTTACGATAATAATGATGTCATTAGACCTGCTAAGCTTCAAAACTATGATACTCAAGTCAAGGACGCCCTTGATATGGACAATGATGGTAATAAAGATGAAATCTTTATGAGAGTAGCGACTACTATTACCTATGTACCTGCCCTAGAAGTTGTATTGCATAAGGAAGTTAAAAATTTACATGACAATTTAGATACAGCCACTTCTGATTTAGACCTAGGTAATAAGGCTCACTATGTTGTTACAGTATTTAACAATTCAACAGAGGCTGTTCAGAAAATTTCTATTATTGATAAGCTACCTAAAGCAGGTGACAAGAGTATTACCCCTGATGAAACTGGTGCTTATAAAGAAAGAGGTTCGACTTTTTCTACACCGCTGTATGATTTTGTAGAAAATATTGAAGCGAATAAAGAAACGCTTAAGAGATTTGATGTCTTTTATCAATTAGAGGACACGGATACCATTGAGGCAACTAAAGAAGGTGCGTGGCTTACTAAAAATCAGGTCGATGATATTAGTAAGGTGAAAAGTATTAAATTTGTCTTAAAAACAGGTAAAACAATCAACGTTAAGGAGACGGTTAATTTTGAAATACCTGCAAAATTACCGTATGATGAAACATTAGATGAAACTAAAGACAAAGCCGTTAATACAGCAGCATTTTCGTTAGATAATAATTTTTATAATGAGGGCAATAATGTAACTGCGACTTTTGTTCGATATGATGTTAGTGGTAAGGTTTATTTAGAAGATAAAACAGAAAAAGATGGGAAGTATAATCCGAAAGCGTTAGCCTCTGGAAAGATGAGCGACAAGCCGCTGAAAGGAATAAAGGTTGCTTTATACAAGAGTGATACTAAGAAACCTGCCAAGACCCCTGATGATAAGGCAATTGAAACGACAACTGATGAAAACGGTGAATATCATTTAAAAAATTATACAAGAGGTCATTACTTTATTAGAGTATTCAAACCTAAAAGCTATAAAAAAGTGGAGACTAACAATCCAGCAGATGATAACTGGGGAAATACTATGGATTCCGAAGAGGCAGAGTATGCAGATAGTCCGTCATTTGAATTAGACCCGACAAATCTTACTTCAATACAAAATGCAGCGTTTTATACAGAAAATTATTCATTGACGTATGTTGTCAAAGGTGATAGACCAAATGATGATTCAAACGATGCTAAAACACCGGAAAAAGTAGAAGATATTGTCGAAAATACTAACCAAGTACTAGCCAAGAAATTGACGACATCAGTAGATACGAAAGAAGGTGTTGAGGGCAAAGGGGTATGGCTATTTGATGGTTGGTATCATGATGAGAACTTTACAAAAGATAGCAAAGTAGAAAGTTTAGTCATTACGCAAGATGAAACAGTTTATGGTAGATGGATATTTACACCTTATACTCCAGATGAAAAACCTGAGCGTGATACCATTGAAGTTACGAAAAAACTCAATGGAGATGTTCCATTAAAAGAAACGTTCTTCCTTTTACAAAAAGAAGTGAAGGGAACATGGAAAAATGTGAGTAAAGTACCATATCGCCTATTGGTAGGGCAAACCAAAGCGATTAAAGTGGAAAAAGATACTAATGCAACTTATCGTGTGCTTGAAACGAATAAGTTCGGTAATCAAGTAGCGGAAGAGGGCAGTACTTTTACAATTGATAGCATTAATTATAAAGTTAGCTATAGTGGTGATCAAACAAATGGTTTTGTGATTACCAATACTCAAATTTATGAACCATCTACACCAAAACCTGTCAAAGAACTGGAAAAAATCATTGTCAATAAAGTATGGGGCGATGGAAGCACTAAGCAAGCAAAGGCATACTTTATTGTTGAAGAAAAAGTTGGCGATACTTGGCAAGCAACACGTGAAGTGCCTTATAGCATTTTAGGTGACAAGGCGACAGAAGTCTTGGTAGAAAAAGGAAAAACCTATCGTGTTAGAGAAACGAATATGACAGGCTTTGACAAAGAAGAAAACGGTCGATTAACACGTGAGAAGATTTTGTATTCAGTAACTTATAAGCAAGAAAAAATGGTAGGTACTAAAAAAGATGGAACACCAATTGATGTTACTAAAGTAACGATCACGAATAATGAGCTTAAACCAGGTGGGGGAAATGAATATCCAGGTGGATCACCAAATAATGATCCAAAGAAAAACAATGATATCCCTACAATAGAAAAAGAGAAACCAACGACAACGACAAAAACAACACTCAATAAGCAATTACCACAAACAGGTACAGTTAAGTCAGAAAGTGGAAAAATGGCTTGTGAATGTTTACTTCTTGTAGGTATTGTAGGTATTATTTTCTTTGGTAGAAAGAGAATGCTTCAGAAAAGAGATGCGTCAATGTGACTTATTTCCTTTTTCTCAAGTATCAGTTGAAATGAATCATTTTCGATGTACTACAATGCGAGTTCTATCAACAGATGAGAACCCCTAATAAAATAAAAATCGACACATGAAATCTAGTAAAAAAAGGATTTTATGGTGTCGATTTTTTATATGTTGTTATTGTTCAATTTTTAAACTTAAAGCTACACCCATGCCGCCACCAACACATAGAGAGGCAATTCCGGTTTGTAATTGACGTTGTTGTAAAGCGTGAATTAATGTCACCACAATACGAGCACCGGAAGCTCCAATTGGATGTCCTAATGCGATAGCACCACCATGGACATTCACTTTTTCAGGATTGATGTTTAAGTCTTTGATGACTGCTAAACTTTGAGCAGCAAAAGCTTCGTTTAATTCAAATAAATCAACTTTATCTAAAGGGATATGAGTTCTTTGAATCAATTTTTCAATAGCAGGGACTGGTCCGATTCCCATAATAGAAGGATTGACTCCTGCTTCAGCATATCCTGTTAAAGTAGCCAAAATCGGTAAATTTAGAGTGTTTGCCACTTCCCGTGTTGTTAATATTAAAGCTGCCGCTCCATCGTTAATTCCGGAAGAATTTCCCGCTGTTACGGCTCCATCTGTTTTAAAGGCAGGTCTTAATGAACCGAGAGATTCTACAGTTGTTGCTGGGCGAATAAATTCATCTTTATCAATCGCTACGACTTGCTTTGTTTTTTTATTCGTGAGTTCAATTGGTGTAATTTCTTTATCAAAAGCACCACTTTGTTGTGCTTGGTATGCTTTTTGTTGAGAATAAACTGCAAATTCATCTAATTGTTGACGGGTAAATCCATATTTTTTAACTAGATTTTCAGCAGTAATACCCATCGCTTCGTTAGAAAAGGCATCAGTTAATCCATCATGGAATAAAGCATCAATCATGGTACAGTTTCCATTTTTTGTAGCAAATCGATTTGGTAGTAGATGTGGAGCTAAAGACATATTTTCCATTCCGCCGGCTAATACGATTTTTGCATCGCCTAGACGAATCGCTTGAGCCGCTAATAAAATAGATTTTAATCCAGAGCCACAAACTTCGTTTACGGTTAAAGCTGTACTAGTATGTGCTAATCCTGAATTTAGCGCAACTTGACGGGCAGGATTTTGACCGAGACCTGCTTGTAATACGTGTCCAAAAATGACCATGTCGATTAAAGTTGGATCTATATTTCCTTTTTGAATGGCTGATTTCGCAGCAGCTGTACCTAATTCAACAGCACTGATAGAAGAGAATTGCCCTCCGAATTTTCCAATAGCTGTTCTAGTAGCGCTAATAATCACAATATCGTTTGAATTCATATCATTCTCCTTAAAATTTCATTTCTGTTCAGATTACCAAATGTCATAGCGAGCATTGGATTTATTCCAGTGTATTTCTTCTAAGTATTTTCTAACTTCATTTTTTTGATGATTTTTAAATAAATTTAGGATTGTCTGATGTTCATCATTTGTCGTTTTCAACAAGTTTTGTATCGTTTCAGGAGTTATTCTTTTGTAGTTTTTACCAACGAATATTTTTTTCTTATTTTTAAGTTCCTGTACCATAATTGAGTTTGTACTTAGTGATATATATACGTTATGAAAACTCTCTTGTAGTTCGTTGTATTTTGTATACAATCTATTCTTGATGGAAGAATACATACTATCTATTAAAAATTGCATAACGGAATAATCTTCTTGAGTTAATTTCTCACAGGTTTCGTATGCTATTTTTCCATCTAAGGTTCCAATAATTTCATAAATATTTTCTACTTCTTCTTGAGAATATTGTTTTAATTTAAATCCTTTTCGAGGTTCTCTTTCTAATATATTTTCAGAAGCAAGTTGTAGTAATGCTTCTCGGATTGGCGTGCGGCTTAGACCGACATTGTCGGATAAAAATTGTTCAGTTATTTTATCAGTAGGTGTTAGATTGCCAAGGGTCACTTGTTCTGAAATAAAATTGTATACTTTTTCTTTAGGTTCCATATTTTCATTCCTTTCTACTATAAGTATTACAAAAAAAAAGAAAAATTACAATAAAAACATATTGAAAAAATAAATTGTATATTGTATACTATTTGTGTAGAAAAAATATAATAAAGGAAGAAGGAAGTAATATGTTTAAAAATGTTATTGTCAGAGTACCGTCTAGAACGGTTTGTGATGGTTTAACTAGTGCAAATGAAGGTAAACCTATTTATGAAAAAGCACTAGTACAACACGAAAATTATGTTAGTGCTTTGACTAAAACGGGAGTTAATGTTACAGTGTTGGAACCTAAAGATGAGTTTCCGGATTCATGTTTTGTAGAAGATGTGGCACTCTGTACAAGTAAGTGTGTGATTATTACTCGTCCAGGTGCATTAAGCCGTCGTAAAGAGGCTGTATTACCGGATATGTTGGAAACATTGAAAAGATTCTATGACAATATAGAGTATATTGAAGAGCCTGGAACTGTAGAAGCTGGAGATATTATGATGGTAGGTGATCATTTTTATATTGGGTTATCCGCTCGTACTAATGAAGCCGGGGCAAAACAAATGATTTCTATCTTAGAAAAGTATGGTTTAAGTGGACAAATGGTACATATGAGTGAAATGCTTCATCTTAAAACAGGATTGGCGTATCTTGAAAACAATAATTTATTAGTTGCAGGAGAGTTTAAGACAGCTCCTGAATTCGAAAAATATAATAAGATTGAGATTGAGATGAATGAAGCATATGGTGCGAATTGCATTTGGGTTAATGATTATGTGATTGTGCCAGAAGGATATCCAAACGTACAAAAAGCGATTGAAAATTTGGGTTATAAAGTGTTAGTAGTTGATACTTCCGAATTTAGAAAAATTGACGGTGGACTTAGTTGTTTATCATTGCGATTCTAACATTTAGATGGTAATTGGATGAAATGTGTGATAGGCAATCAACTGTTAAAGTTGGTTGCCTTTTTTGATAACAGGAGGTGGAGATAATGAAACAAGATGGTAAGTTATCATTAATATCGCTTATTGGGATTATCATGAGTGCTATTATTGGAGCAGGAATATTTAATCTCATGAAAGAGATGGCGAGTGTCGCTTCAGTTGGTGCAACGATGATTGGCTGGATTGTTACAGGAATAGGGATGGGTAGTTTAGCGCTTTGTATGCTTACATTAAATACTGCTAGACCTGATTTAGATGCAGGAATTTTTAGTTATGCTAGGGAAGGGTTTGGAGATTATATAGGATTTAATTCGGTATGGGGGTATTGGATATCCGTTATTATTGGTAATGTAGCATTTGGGACATTATTATTTAGTGCGCTTGGATATTTTTTCCCGATTTTTGGTGATGGACAAAATATTGCATCCATTATTGGGGCTTCTGTTTTACTTTGGATTATTCATTATATGTTATTGAAGGGTTTAGACAAAGCCGCATTACTTAACGCAATTGTGATGTTAGCAAAACTGATTCCATTAGTTATTTTTTTAATTTGTATCGTTACTGCATTTAAAATCAATTTGTTTACTATAGATTTTTGGGGAAATAATGTATTAGATGGAGATTTGGGTAGTGTTGTTGAACAAGTAAAAGGAAGTATGTTAGTTACTGTGTGGGTGTTTATTGGAATAGAGGGTGCTGTCGTGTTCTCTGGTCGAGCAAGAAATAGATCAGATGTAGGGAGAGCAACAGTTTTAGCATTTATTGCTATTACAATCATATATGCAATGATCACAGTTCTATCGTTTGGTATTCTGACAAGGGCAGATATTGCATCCTTACCAAATCCTGCTATGGGATATGTATTAGAAAGCATAATTGGAAAAACAGGAGCAACAATAGTAAATGCTGGTGTAATTATATCAATTTTTGGTGCTTGGATTGCGAATACGTTATTAGCTGAAGAGATTGCTTATCAAGCAGGAGTGCAGAAATTGTTTCCAAAATGTTTTACAGTTGAAAATAAAAATGGTATGCCTGCTGTGTCAACGTTTATTACAAACTTTTTAGTCCAATTACTTTTAATCTCATTTTTATTTACTAGTGAAGCATATAGTGTTTTATCAAAATTATCTTCTGCAACTATTTTATTACCATACGCGTGCGTTGCTTTTTTCTTGATGAAAGAAATAGCGAGAAAGAAAATAAAGGCTCAAATAACTACAATTGCTTTAGGTTTGATTTCAACGATATATATGCTGTGGTTAATTATTTCATCAGGCTATGTGTATGTGATTTTGACTATCTTAGCTTTATGTCCAGGTACATTAATTTATATATATGTAAAAAAATATTACAAAGAGAAAATGTTTACAGCTCCAGAGTATGTTATTTTAACTATAGTAGGGATATTATTTATATATGGTTTATGTAATTTATCTACGCTATTAGTAGGTTAAATTAAAAGATATAGATGAAAAACAGTTAATCGTCAGGTTTGTTCGTCTTTAAAATTAAAAGCATCCAGAAACCTATGTGATTTAAGGATTTTGGATGTTTTTTCTTTGATGAGATAGTTAGTATGTGTAAAAAATGTGTAAATTCCAATGCCACTGTAAATTGCAATATTAAGTGAGGAGCATTATTTTCTAATGAACTCTAAAGATATGATAGAGTAGTGTTTTATAAATTTAATTTAACAATTCACAAAAGGTAAAGATTTGTTAAAATTATGTCTTTCAGTATGGATAATCGTTGTAGCTTTGGTCATTTTTTGCTACTATGGTACGTGCAGACTATTAGGATAGATACTTATTAGATTAAGGGAGTTAGAAATGAATATCGGAATTGATAAAATTGGATTTTATACACCACCATTTGCCTTATCCATGGAGGATTTAGCAGTAGAACGTGGAGTAGAGCCAGCAAAATATACAGTAGGAATTGGACAAAGCACCATGGCAGTAGCTCCAGTAACTCAAGATATTGTCACAATGGGTGCAAATGCAGCGATGGGAATTTTAGATGAAGCAGATAAAGAAGCCATTGACATGATTCTTGTAGGAACAGAAACTGGGATGGATCAATCAAAATCTGCAGCAGTCTATATTCAAAGATTATTAGGATTATCGAATCGAGTTCGTAGTGTGGAATTAAAACATGCGTGCTATGGAGCAACAGCAGCATTGCAATTAGCAAAAGGGCATATCGCTTTGAATCCAGAATCAAAAGTATTAGTCATTGCAAGTGATATTGCAAAATACGGCTTGAAAAGTGGTGGGGAACCAACACAAGGTGCAGGGGCAGTGGCAATGATTGTTTCGGCTGAACCTCGTTTACTTCGTTTAGTAGATGAAACTAGCTTATTTACAGATGATGTAATGGATTTTTGGCGTCCGAATTATGAAGCCTATCCAATGGTAGATGGAAAATTCTCGAATGAACAATACATTCGTTTCTTTGCAGAAGTTTGGAATGATTATGCAACACAAACTGGAGTTACTTTTGCAGATTTAGAAGCGATTTGCTTCCATTTACCATATACGAAAATGGGATTAAAAGCATTTAAACCATTTTTAGAAGCATTACCAGAAGAAGAACAGGAACGATTAACAATTCGTTATCAAGAAAGTACAGCATATAATCGTCATGTTGGAAATATTTATACAGGATCGTTATTTTTAAGTTTTATTTCTTTAATTGAAACAAGTTCTGTATTAGTTGCAGGAGACCGTATTGGATTCTTTAGTTATGGATCAGGAGCAGTTGGGGAATTTTTTATTGGAGAATTAGTAGAAGGTTTTGAAAAACAATTACGAGTAGAAGCTCACCAACAATTATTAGAGAATCGTAAACAAGTAACTGTTGCAGAATACGAAGCATTATTTAGTCAAATGGTAGATGAAAGTGGCGAACAAACTTTCCAAGTGGAAGATAAAAGTCCATTTATTCTTTCAGGAGTTCACCAACATCAAAGACAATATCAAAAACAATAATTTGTACGTGAAAGGACTTGACTTCAATCAAGTCTTTTCTTTTTTTACAGTCTAGATTATGGTAGACTAAGATTATATGAAAAATGTAATAAGAGATTTTGCATGAAAGATAAGGAGGTTGGAGTATGGCAAAAATTTTAATCATTAATACAGGTGGAACCATCGCAATGAGTGAAGACCATTCTACCGGAAAAGTATCTCCTAATGGAGAAAATCCATTATTATCCAGTGCACATTTATTTCATTTAATCGGAGATATTCATACAGAAGATTTATTTAATTTACCTTCTCCTCATATGCAAGAATCTCATATGATGCAATTAAGACAAAGAATTTTAACAGCTGTTGAAGAGGACTATACAGGAGTTGTGGTCACTCATGGAACAGATACTTTAGAAGAAACAGCGTATTTTCTAGAATTAACAACGAATGTATCCATTCCAATTGTAGTGACTGGAGCAATGAGATCGAGTAATGAGATTGGAGCAGACGGCTTAGCGAATTTACGGAGTTCTTTAATTGTAGCAGCTTCTCCAGAATCGAAGGATAAAGGAGTTGTAGTTGTCATGAATGATGAAGTTCATACAGCTACTTATGTGACAAAAACTCATACTACAAATGTCGCAACTTTCCAAACACCAACTTTTGGACCTCTTGGATTAGTTTCTAAAAGTGAAGTGATTTATTTCCAACGTTTATTAAAACAAGAATACTATCCAATCGAAGAAGTTCAAACGGGCGTATACTTATTAAAAGCTTATGCAGGAATGGATGGACTATTACTCGATGCGATTTGTGAGCATCATGCAAAAGGTGTCGTAATTGAAGCGCTCGGAGCAGGAAATTTACCACCAGCAACATTACCAGCCTTACAAAGATGTTTAGAAGCAGGGATTCCTATTGTATTAGTCTCAAGAGCCTTTAATGGTGTCACGTATGATGTGTATGACTATTTAGGAGGAGGGAAGCAATTAAGACAGTCTGGTGTCATTTTTACAACAGGATTAAGTGGGCAAAAAGCTCGTATGAAACTAAGTGTTTTATTAAGTTCAGGGAAATCATTAGGAGAAATTGAAAAAGCATTTGCATGCTAGAAAGAAGGATTAGAGATGGTAACAAAAATCGGAAGACGTATTCGTGAATATGAAGGGAAACCAATTATTTATGGATATCCATATGAAGATTTAGTCGCATGGTTTGAAGAACATGGAGAGAAAAAATTCAGAGCAGGACAATTATGGGACTGGTTATATCGCAAACGTGTAACAAGTTTTGAAGAAATGACAAACTTATCAAAAGATTTAATTGCAAAATTAAATGAAACTTTTACATTCCCAGTATTAAATGAAAAAATTAAGCAACAATCAACAGATGGTACTCGTAAGTTCTTATTTGAATTGGCTGACGGCTTATTAATTGAAACAGTATTAATGCCACAAGAGTATGGTTTATCGATTTGTGTCACAACACAAGTAGGATGTAATATCGGTTGTACTTTCTGTGCCAGCGGTATTATTGCGAAACAACGTGACTTAGTCGCTGGAGAAATTGTAGCTCAAGTAATGCACGTACAACGTACATTAGATGAGGTAGCTTCTGGAGACCGTGTGAGTCATATCGTAGTAATGGGAATTGGGGAACCATTTGATAACTATGAGAATGTCATTAAGTTCTTAAAAGTAGTAAATTCAGATGCAGGTTTAGCGATTGGCGCACGTCATATTACGGTATCTACAAGTGGACTTGCTCCGAAGATTTTAGATTTTGCTAAAGAAGGGTTGCAAGTTAACTTAGCGTTATCGCTACATGCTCCAGATAATGATACTCGTTCTAAAATTATGTGTATTAACCGTAAATACCCAATCGAAGTAGTAATGGAAGCCATTAATGAATATATTCGTACAACCAATCGTCGTGTGACGTTTGAATATATTATGTTGGACCATGTCAATGATTCTGTCGAGCAAGCACAACAATTGGCGGATTTATTAGCAGATAAGAAACGTTTATCGTATGTTAACTTGATTCCGTATAATAAAGTTCGTGAGCATGATCAATATGAACGTAGTAGTAAGGATCGTGTAGTGGCTTTCTATGATGTATTGAAGAAAAATCATATTAACTGTGTGGTTCGTAAAGAATTCGGTCATGATATTGAAGCGGCGTGTGGTCAATTACGTTCAAGCCAAATGAAACGTGACCGTGACAGAAAACGTAAGACGGAAGAAGATAGATAAGATATATAAGTAGAAGAATAGACTTCCATTTTATAGTAGCAAAGGACGGCAGCAAACCTTCGGTTTCATGCCTAAACTTCGAGCCTGGGTCTCGAAGTTTCCAGTAATATCAGCCAATTGTGGCTGATATTACTAATGCTACTATGGGAAGTCTTACTTTTTTGAATGGTACTAATTAGAGTACGTCTCCTGTGAATAGTAGTAAAATGATGCAAATAACTTCGCTAATGTAAGTTTTATGGATACTACTTCTATTATGGGAAGTTTTTCGTTTATGTTTTGATGAATAAATCACTAAAAAAATCACTCATTCACCCTCATCTTTAAAGTAGAGATGAGGGTGTTTTTATAGATTCGTCTACTTTTTTCCATATCATATAGAAAAAAATTAACTGTTTTACGAGAAAGCGCTGTCGTATAATAAAGATACCATCTGATGAGAATAACTGGAGTTAGGAGGGAACGATGAGAAAAAGAGAATTAGTAAAAATTTTAGAAAAAGAAGATTTTGTTTCATTAGAACAATTAGCCAGTAAATTAACAGTTTCTACTAGAACCATTCGAGAAGATATTAAAACTATCAATCAAGAATCTTTATCTTTTTATATTAATCGTTCAAAAACTAGAGGTTATTACTTAGTAATTGAAGATATGGATCAATATAGAATGACGTTAGAGGAATGGTCAAAGGAACGTTTTGAAGGTAAAAATAGTAGGATCCATTCGATTATTGTTTTTTTATTATTGAATAATAACTTTGTTACTAATAAACAATTAGCAGAGATTTTCTCGATTAGTATTGGACAGGTGAAAAAAGATACTATAAAAATAGCAGAGCAATTAGCAAGTGAAGGATTATTCTTAGAAAGAAAATCACATTATGGGGTAAAAATTACTGGAAATTTATATGACAAATTCAAACTTTTGGAAAAATATTCTAAAGATTTGCAATCTTATATTGTTGAAAAAATAGAGGAAATTATTACCCCAAAAATTGAATCAGAAATAACACAGTGTACAGTGCTGATTTGTCAAGCATATCAATTAAAAATAGATGGAGAAATAGCTAAGTTAATTCAAAGATGGTTAGAGATAATTTTAATCTATTATCAAGAAAATAGTTTATCTTTAGAAAAGTTGGATATGGAAGAAATTATTGTTATAAGGAATATTTTAAATAAATTTGAATTGATTAAACACTGTGATTCATATTCTTATCTTTTATATCAATTGTTGTTAGACTATCAATCTGATAGATTATTTCAACAAACAGAGTTGAAAACGTTTTTATATATTTTGTATAAAGAAGTGGATGATAAGTTTAATACGAATTTTGTGAATGATATTGATTTTATGCGAATGATTCAGTTGCATATAGCGTTTATGTTAGAGAGAAAACAAGTGAATGATTTCCAGGATAATTTTATTATCAAAACTATGGAAAGAGAATTTCCGGCAATAATGAATGCTGCAATTCTTGTTGTTAAAAGAATTGAAAGTAAGTATCAGGTTGTTATTAATCAGGAAGAAATAGGTTACTTAACTTCTCATATGGCGGTTTCTTATGAAAAACAAAATGAAAGAAGAAATAGAAAATATTACAGAATTGGATTGGTTTGTAGTTCAGGAGGAGGAATTGCACAATTAATGTCTTTAAAATTCACTAGAATTTTTCCAAATTCTGAAATAAAAAGTTTCACCATTTACCAAAAAGGAGAAATCACGGAATTTAATCCAACATTATTATTTTCTATTACACCATTAGATTTAAATATTAATTGTCCAGTCATTCAAATTGGAGAAATATTAGGAGAACTAGATTACTTTAGCATTCAAAATAATCTTGAATTATTAACTGAACTAGGAACATTAGTAGATAGTAACGAAAAGTTTATAGATATGATATCTTCAGAGTATTTTTCAATTAATGATTTTGAAGATTATGAACAATTATTGCATCATGTAGCTGGAAAAATAGAAAGTAACATGAATATTCGAGGGTATGAAAATTCTATTTTAGAAAGAGAAAATTATGTATCCACAGTCTATGAAAATGGAATTGCTATCCCCCACCCAATGAATATGAATAGTTCAGAAAATATTATCAGTGTAACATTGTTGCCAAAACCAATACTTTATAAGCAAAAGAAAATTAAAGTAGTATTCATGTTAGCTTTAAAATCAGGGCAAGTAGAGTTACATCAATATTTATCGAAAAAATTGTATGGACTAATGCAACATAGATCATTAGTGAGTGAGTTGTCAAAATGTCAAAATTTTCAAGAGTTTATAAAATTAATAAAGATATATCTTTAAAGGAGTGAGTTTAATGGATGAACAATTTTTGGGTAAACTTTCCAATGCAGATGCCTTGGCTGGTGATGAAGAGGAAGTGAGAGAACTTATTAGGAAAAGACTAGCTCATTTAGAATTAAGCGAGCAGGTAGATGGATTAGGCAGTATTATTTTTGGGAAAGTCAATGAAAAAAACACAAAAAGTGTTATGTTATGTGCTCACATGGATGAGGTTGGATTTTTGGTGAGAAGTGTAGATCCTTTTGGTTTACTTCATCTAATGAAGGTAGGGGGAGTACAAAATTATGGTCAATCTTATCAACATGTTAGAGTGACAACGAGGGATAGAAAAAAAATACCAGGGATTACATTTGCAGCGTATAAAGATAATATTGTTGATTATGTATTTGCAGATGTTGGTGCTAATAGTCAAGAAGAAGTTGAAAAAATCGGGATTAGTATAGGAGATATGGTTACATTTTCAACGAACTTCCAAAAATATTCGGCGGAAAATATATATTCTGGAAAAGCAATGGATAATCGATTAGCTTGTTATATTTTATGTTCTTTAGCTGAAAAATTAGAAAATGTTTCTTTACCATATAATTTGTACTTTGCATTTACAAGTAGTGAAGAAGTGGGAATTAGAGGTGCTAAAACGGCTACTCAATTAATAAATCCAGATATTGTTTATGTAATTGATGTTGCTACTGCTTCAAATCAATTAAAACGAGATCATTCTAATAAACGACAAGTTGGAAAGGGACCTATGATTACTTTATTTGATAGAACTCTTTCGCCAAATCGAAAAATGGCAAATCATTTTAGAGATTTTGCATCGAATCATAAAATTCCACTTCAAGAAGATATGTTTAATATGGGTGGAACGGATGGTGGAGAAGCTCATAAAGTGAATCAAGGGAAACCGACTTTGGTTACGATTGTTCCAGTACGATATGGGCATTCCACGACATCATTAGTTAGTTCGAGTGATGTAGATTTAATGGAAGAGCTTTATTATAGGTTATTAAAAAGCTTAACTGAAGAAATGATTGTTGAGTTTGAAAAATTTTAAGAAAGGATGTGAAATAAATGAATGAACAGGAAATTATTCAAATTATAGCAAACTCTGGTGAAAGTAAAATGAAATCATTTGAAGCGTTAAAATGTGTGAAAAATAAAGATTTTAAAAAAGCAAGAGATCTTCTTAAAGAATCTAGATTGATTGATTTAGAGGCTCATAATGCACAAACTAAAATTATTGCTCAGGCATTAGACCCAGAAGCTAAAGATGCAGTTACGTTATTAATGGTTCATGCTCAAGATCATTATATGACTAGCCAACTTGCGAGAGATTTAATTGAAGCTTTAATAGATGTTTTTGAAGAAAAAGAGAAATAGGAGGATTTGATTATTATGAAAATTTTATTATGTTGTGCAGGTGGATTTTCAACTAATATGTTGATGCAAAATATGAAGAAGGTTGTTAAACAAAGTGAAAAATTAAATGAAGAAGACTTTGATTTTACTGCAATCCCTGCAGATTCATTAGAAGGGATTGTGGAAAATTGGGATATTGTGTTAATAGGACCACAAATTGCCCATAAAATTGATTTTATTCATTCAGTTATTGATCCATTAGATATTCCATGTGCAGTAATTGATAAAGATGTATATGGTCAAATGGATGGAGCGACAGTAATGAAATTAGCTTTAGTAACGTATAAAAAACATCAATTATCAAAACAAAAATAAAAAGGAGTGACTGTGATGTTTGAGAAATTTTCAGAATTCATGAATCGTTTTTTCTTGCCTCTTGCAAGAAAAGTTGATAATCAACCACATCTTAGCGCTATTAAAGCGGGAATGGTGGCGATGACACCATTTACAATTCTAGGTAGTTTTTTTGCAATACTACCAGCCTTACCTAACATGTTAGGAGAAGAAAATGCGGTTAGCCAATTTATTACTACTAATGCAGAATTATTTGATTTACCTGTTACTCTTTCAATAGGTTTGATCGGATTGTATGCATGTTTGGCAATTTCTTATAATTTAGGGAAATTTTACAAATTATATATACCAGGGTGTATGACTTTAGCTACATTTGCATTCTTATTCATGGTTGCAACATTTAATGAACAAGGGCATTTGATTCTAAAAAATTTAGGTGCTAGAGGTCTCTTTACAGCTATGTTGGTAGCCTTAGCTACAGTAGAATTATATAATTTCTGTAAAAAACGTAATTTAACGATTAGAATGCCTGAAGGTGTTCCTGATTTTGTTTCACAATCTTTTGAATTAATTCCAGTAACTTTAATTGTGGGTGGTACATTTATTGTTTTACGTTTTGTATTTTTAAATATGATTGGAGAGTTACCACCAACGATTTTAACACGCTTTTTAACTCCGCTAGTAGGTAGTATGGATAATCCTTGGGCGGTATTAGTTTTAAATTTTGCAATTTGTACAATTTTCTTCTTTGGTATTCATTCATCAGTGTTTAGTCCAATTACTCGTCCAATTATGGTAGCTTTTATTGCTGAAAATATTGCAGCAATGCAAGCTGGAGAACCACTTCCTCACTTTTATACTGCAGGAACTTCAAGTGCTTTCTTTGGATTTACAGGATGTGGAATTAGTATTGGGTGTATTGTAGCTTGTATGTTATCTAAAAATAAAAGATACCAACAAATCGGAAAAGTATCTCTTTTCCCAGCTTTATTTGGTATTAATGAACCAATTTTATTTGGAGCACCAATTATTTTAAATCCTATTATGTTTATCCCTCATGTTTTTGGTGGCGCTATAATAGGGACATTTCCAATGTTTTTAATGCACTGGGGACTTTTAAACAAACCAATTTTTGACCCTCCGTATGTGGGTATTTTCTTAGAAGGATTTTTAACGAATGGGGATTGGCGTACAATCATTGTATGTGCAATTCAATTAGTTGCGGCTGTTGCAATATATTGGCCATTCTTTAAAATTATGGAAAAGCAGGATGAACTTGAAACATTAAAACAAAATAATAAAGATATATTCACTAAAGAAGAAGAAAATCTTTTAGATGATTTAGATTTAGATTTTTAGGTGAGTGGTATGGATAAAATTGACAAGATAAGACAAATGATAAAATATAAAAAATTGGACGCAATAATCATTACTAATAAAACTACTAAACAATATTTAGGTGCTGTAACAGGAAGTGGATCTATTTTAGTAATTACATTAGATGAATGCATTCAATTTATGGATGGACGATATCAGAATGAAACATGTATGATTGAAAATGTTGTTAATAAGGTATTATCTAATCGAGATTATTTTACTCCTATTATGGAATTTTTTAAAAAGAATCATTTCATAAAAATTGGTGTTGAAAATGAAGGACTATCAATTCAAAAATATTTATTACTGTCTGAACAATTCGAAATTCATCAAATCGGAGAAGATATTGTTAAAATTAGAATGATTAAAGACAAAGAGGAAATTCGAAAAATTCAAATTTCTTGTGAATTGACAGATCAAATTTTGTTGAATGTGTTACCACAAATCAGAGTTGGAATGACGGAAAAAGAATTAGTAGGAATTATTTACAATGAATGTTTTAAATCTGGAGCTGATCGATTATCATTTGAACCTATTGTAGCTAGTGGATGGAGAGGTTCTTTACCTCACGGAAGACCTACAAATAAAATTATTCAAAAAGGAGAGCTTGTTACCATTGATTTTGGCATTGTTATAGATCATTATCAATCGGATATGACTAGAACGGTAGGAATTAAATATGTAGAGCAAGAGTTAGAAAATATCTATAATGTTGTAAAAAAAGCCCAACAAGCTGCTGTAGATTTTGTTAGACCCGGAGTTGTTGCTAGTACTGTTGATGAAATAGCAAGAAATATTATATCTGAATCTGGATATGGTGAGTATTTTACACATGGATTAGGTCATGGAATAGGAATCGGAGGAGATTACCCTATGATGAATTCAACGAGCAGTACTGTTTTGCAAGAGAATATGGTCTTAACTTGTGAACCTGGAATTTATGTTCCAAAACTAGGTGGAGTAAGAATTGAAGATGTGGTTTGTGTACTATCAGACAGAGGAGAGGCTTTAACTAAAAGTGATAAATCATTAATAATGGTGGGATGAAAATGAATCAGTTTGATAAGGAATTTGATAGGAGCATAACAGGAACTAGAAAGTGGAATCCAAATTTGCTTAGAGAAAAAAATCCAAAAGGTAGTGATATTATTGCGATGGATTTAGCTGATATCGATTTTGAATGCGCACCTTCTATAAAAGAGGCGTTAGTAAAAAGAGCTTTAATGCCTGATTATAGTTATACTTTTGTTCCCGATAGTTTCTATGATGCAGTTATTGATTGGAATAAAAGATATTTTGAATTAACTATAAAAAAAGAATGGATACGTCTAACTTTTGGCACAATATCAGCATTGCATAATATTGTTCAGGCATTAACTGATATAGGAGATTATGTAATGATTCATACACCGGCATATGCTCCTTTTGCGGAAGCGGTAATCCATAATGAAAGAAAATTAATCTGTAATGATTTAGTGTTAAAAAACCAACGTTATTATATTGATTTTGAAAAAATGGACGCAGATATGATAAAGTATAAAGTGAAATTATTCATACTCTGTAATCCTCAGAACCCTTCAGGAAGAGTTTGGTCATCTCAAGAGCTGAAACAATTGGCTCAAATATGCAAAAAAAATCAGGTATATTTAATTTCCGATGAAATCCATCGAGATATTGTTTTTTCAAGTAGCAAATTTACAAGTTTGTGGAACGCTCATAATGATATATTGGATTCAAGTGTGTTGTGTGTGTCACCTAATAAGGGATTTAATTTAGGTGGGTTGAAAACATCCTATATTGTTGTGCCAAATAAAAAGCTGAGAGAAAAAATTTATACTCGATTATCTGCAAATTATGTTACTTCTCCACATGTTTTTGCAGTTCCGGCAATAGAAGCTGCGTATAGATATGAACACAAATGGTTAGTGGATATGGTAACATATATTGAAGAAAACCATAGTTATGTTGAAAAATTCATTCATAATTATTTACCAAAATTTAAATTGATGAAAGCAGAATCTTCATTTTTGGTTTGGATTTATGTGGGTGATGTTCTGAAAACAGAAGAAGAAATAAATGAATTTTTTCAACGTGCTAATTTGACGGTTGTAGTAGGAAGTTACTTTGTATCTAACGCTGAGGGGTATGTTCGACTAAATATTGGTATGCAACGATATAAAATTGAAGAAGCGTTTAATAGAATTAGAAGACTATACGACTCGTGTGAATAACCCTATTCACCCTCATCTTTCAAGTAGGATTGAGGGTGTTTTTTGCTGTTTTCTATGAAGAAACTAAAGTTCACAGTCGGTGAACCGTTTTCAAAGTTGTAATATTTCAATTTCGTACGAACAAAAGTTAAAGAGAAACTTAAGGAAATGTTACAAAGGAATGACAAATGTAACAAAAAACGTATGTTCGCTTTGTTTTTTTGTAATCTAAATATCAAAAAAAGTCAATTTATTTAAAGAGCCTTAACAAATCGCGTGAAATCAACATTTTGATTTTTTTTCGTGTTACAGTAGTTACATCAAAAGAAACCGCAATGAGAAATTTTAAGCGGTAGATTCTCGAAACGAAATTTTTTAGTCGAGAATCGGAAAGGATATTTTATGAAATTTACACTGAAGAAGACGGTGTTGGCAACAATCGCATTAACTTTTCTAGGAATTTCAGGAATGATGAATTCAACAGCCCAGGCTGAAGAATGGGTAGCACGTACTACGGAAGAAATAAAAGACGAAATTGTTCATAATGAAGAAGGAGTACAAGAGTACACCGTTAAATATGGAGATACCTTATCTGTTATCGCTGAAGCGATGGATGTATCATTAGATGCGTTAATACGTCTCAATGATGTGCAAAATGCAAATTTAATTTATGCAGGAACAACGATTAAGTTTTCTGCAGATAAAGAAGAAGTAGTCGTGAAAACCGAAGAAGAAGAGCATACTTATAAAGTAGAAAATCGTACAGAAGTAGTAGAAGTAAAAGCAGTAGAGCCAACTCCACAACCAGTAACTACACAACAACCAAAAACTTATACAGCAACAGAATCGACAGGAGGGTATGAATTAACTGTTCAAGCAACAGCTTATTCTTATGCTGAACCAGGATTATCACATTATACAGCAGATGGAACCAACTTAATCAATGATCCAAATGTCATTGCAGTAGATCCTCGAGTAATTCCATTAGGAACTTTAGTAGAAATTCCTGGATATGGAGTGTTCCGTGCAGCTGATACAGGAGGAGCGATTGTTGGAAATAAAATTGATATTCACTTTACAACTGTGGCTCAAACTTATAATTTTGGCCGTCGCACGATTACAATTCGTATTTTAAAATAAAAGCTGATAAAAAGATTGGATGAAAATCCAGTCTTTTTTCTTTTTTGTAAATGATAACCAAAGTTGGAATTTATGAAAAAAATTAGAAAAAATTATTGTCTTTTTTTCAAAAACTAGGAAATGTGTTGAAAATATGGTATATTGTTGGAAATGCAATATTTAGTAGGATGACAGGAGTGGAAAAAATGAAAAAAACAATGATGGGAATGTTAGCTGTAGCATCAACTTTAACGTTAGCAGCATGTTCAAATAATCAATCAACTGTTGCAACTTCAAAAGCAGGTAATGTTACCCAGGAAGAGTTTTATAAGGCATTAAAAACAACATCAGGAGAACAAACATTACAACGTTTAGTGTTGCAAAAAGTTTTAGAAAAAGATGCAGCTGATAAAAAAGCTTTAGAAGATGAAGCTAAAAAAGAAGTTGCCAACCAAGTGACACAATATGGTGGAGAAGATGCGCTAAAAGCTGTTTTAGCTCGTAGTGGTTTTACTTCAGTAGATGCTTACCGTGATACAGTATATTTAAACAAATTAATTACAGCAGCTGTTAAAAAAGCCAATAAATTTAGTGATGAAGAAATTCAAAAATATTATGATACATGGGAACCAAAAGCAACGGTTCAACATATTTTAATTGGGGTAGCTCAGAATGCATCTGAAGAAGAAAAAGCTGAAGCTAAGAAAAAAGCTGAAGATATCATTAAACAATTAAAAGATGGCGCTGATTTTGATACGTTAGTAAAAGAAAAATCAACTGATAAAACAACTGCTGAATCAGGCGGAAAAATCGGACCATTTAAACGAACTGATATGGTAAAAGAATTTGCAGATGCAGCTTATGGTTTGAAGGTAGGTTCTATTACAGAAGAACCAGTTTTAACGCAATATGGTTATCATATCATTAAATTAATAGACAAACCTGAAAAGGGATCATTAAGTGATGTACGTTCTACTTTAGAAGATGAATTAATTGCTGAAAAATTAAAAGATACAGCCACAATTCATTCAGTTGTCTCTTCATTAGTAAAAGAAGCTGATGTGAAGATTCAAGATGATACATTGAAAAATGCGTTAAAAGATTTTATTGAAAACACACCAAATGTAACAGAACAATCACAAACAACAGGAAATTAGAATTTCTAATAGGAGCAGGTGGAAATCAAGATGGGTAAATTGATTTTTCCTGCTCTTTTTTATACAATTTATCTTGACAATAGACAGAAAAATTGTAAAATTGAAAATAATTCAATAATTGTTTTCACGTTATCATTTTTTCAAAAGTTATGAAACTAGGCAAATAGAAAGGAAGGATACCATGAGACGTTCATGGAAATTAGTAGTCAGTTTATTAGCAATCGGATTAATGGGCTGTGCTGGTCGTACTGAAACTTTTAATCAAGCAGATATGGTAAATGTTTCTAAAAATGGAGAGGTTGCTGATACAACTAAATCTCAACAGACGACTACAACAGCTGCCTCTGCAAAAGAAGGAACAACTACAACCGAACTAAATGCTTTAGCAAAAGAAGCGATTAAAGAGATTGAAACGAAGAAACAAGTCTTATTGGATAATCACTATACGATATTAGTTCAAGCTCAAACAAAAAACTCAATTGATATTCATATTCGACATAAAGAACAAAGTGGCACAAGTAGTTTCGGATTTTTTCGATATACACAATCAACGAAGGTTTTAGAAGAGATGGACTCAGTAACGGGTGATTATAAACCAGTAAAATAATTTTTAGGGAAGTGTTGTTATGACAAAAACAGTAGACTTAGATTGGAATCATTTAGGATTCAGTTATATTAAAACAGACTATCGTTACATTAGCTATTATAAAGATGGTCAATGGGATAATGGAGCTTTAGTAGAAGAAAATGTACTTCATATTAGTGAAGCATCAACAGCACTTCATTATGGTCAACAAGCGTTTGAAGGATTAAAAGCTTATCGTTGTAAAGATGGAAGCATTAATTTATTCCGTCCTGACCAAAATGCGGCACGTTTTGCACGTTCTTGTACTCGTTTATTAATGCCAGAATTTCCTCAAGAACGTTTTGTTGAAGCGATTAAGGAAGTTGTTCGTGCAAATGAACATTGGATTCCACCGTATGGAACAGGCGGAAGTTTATACATTCGTCCACTAATGATTGGGATAGGCGATACAATTGGAGTGACTCCAGCTCCAGAATATATTTTCACTATTTTCGTAATGCCAGTTGGAGCTTATTTTAAAGGTGGGTTAACACCAACTAGCTTCGTAGTGAGTGAATATGACCGTGCTGCTCCTGTAGGAACAGGTGCTGCAAAAGTTGGAGGAAACTATGCCGCTAGCTTATTACCTGGTAAAGAAGCTAAAAAACGTCAATTTAGTGACTGTATTTATTTAGATCCATTGACTCATACTAAGATCGAGGAAGTTGGGGCTGCGAATTTCTTTGGAATTACAAAGGATAATCAATTCATTACGCCATATTCTCCATCTATTTTACCAAGTATTACAAAATATTCATTATTATGGTTAGCAGAACACCGTTTAGGAATGGTTGTAAAAGAAGCAGATGTATATGTCGATCGTTTAGATGAATTTGCTGAAGCTGGAGCATGTGGTACAGCAGCAGTTATTTCACCAATTGCTGGAATCCAAAATGGAGATGACTTCCATGTATTCTATTCAGAAACAGAAGTAGGACCAGTGACTCGTCGATTATATGATGAATTAGTAGGAATTCAATATGGGGATGTAGAAGCTCCAGAAGGTTGGATTCAAAAAGTATAATAAAATTTAACAAAATAAAAATCCTGTCAGTAATGTTACCGTGAAGTGACCCCAAAAAGTTAGACTTTTTTTGAGACGACTTAAGTCGTCTCTTTTTGATTAATAAAACAAAATGTATGAATAACCCCCTAGGGGGTTCGCGCCAAATTTTTTGGCGCGTTTTTTCTTGGAAATATTATTAAACTTTCAATTAGATTTACTAG
>CAUSAK010000019.1:0-27600 GCA_963529535.1 uncultured Granulicatella sp.
TTCCTTCTTCAAGTGTATTTGTTACTTTGTTTCGTTTGTTTGTTCTTGTTAGTGTCACTGTTTGTACTACTTTTGGTGATACTTCTGTTGTTTCATTACTTGCATCTACATACTTGATTGTACGTGTGATGGTTTTTGTTTCTTTTTCGTCTTTGTACAAAGTATCATAAACATAAGTTACCGTAATTTCTTCACTGTTAACAACACCTTCAACCGGAGCAGATGTTTCTTTGACTTTCATATATCTATAAGCTATGTCATTATATGTAAATTCATCAGGACGATATTCTTCTGTATCTACATTATAATCTTTTGTATAAGCTCTTTTTTCAATAGCTGTTATTGTTGGTTTAATCGTATTTCCTTGCATATCTTCATATGCAATTTTAACAGCTCCATTTTTTATATTTTCTATTTTAATAGTAACAGAAGCTACATTCGCCTCATTATATATTTCTTCTGCATTTGTTTTTGCTGCTGCTGAAATATAAGCTACCTGTTTATCTTTTGCATCTTTAGAAATTCTTGCTGGTACTAAAAATTCATTTGATAATCCCGGATTTAATGTAGTCCCTTGATTAGAAACAAACTTAACTGCTGTAACCTTGCTCCAATCTGTCACTTGATCAGCTGTTAAAGTTGTTGCTGTAGCAACTTCATTTGCATTTCCATTAATTGGAGAAGTTGAGTAGTATGCTGTCCATCCTGCAGGAGCTATTGCTTCTCCTGTAGCTTCCACATCAAATGCAGAATTACGAGCTATACTTGTATCAACAATATTCTTGTCCTCTTTTTTAGGTAATGTCACAAGCACTTCATTATTCGATAATTTTGAATTATCTGTATTTGATAATGTAAAACGATATGTCACATCTGTTTTTGGAGCTAAATTCTGTAACGATGTTGTGTAACCTTCTCGTTGATCATTTTTATCGGTTACATCTACGTGTAATCGTGTCGCTGATGTATTACTTACAGGAATTTCATAAGTGAAAGTTGATGTATTGATAATTGTCTTATCTCCATCAAACTCATTATTAGGATTTAACCCATGTAGGAATCTATTTTCATCCCAAACTAATGTATATTTCAAACGATAACTACCTGTTTGAACCCATTGTGCTACATTAAACTCTAAATTCGGAGTTACATTCTCACGAGTATTTGAATCTTTCGGGTCAATAATCAATACACGTTTACCAGTATTTTGATAATTATCATCTTTAGTTACAAGTGGGCTATCTCCTGCATAACTAAAGCCATCCGGTAATTCCACAATAATTTTAGGATTCTTCGCTCCAAGATAATCTAATTTTTTATCAGTAGTAGCAAGGTGTGATGTCAATGTACTATATACACGATTCCCTAAACCTGAAGGTGAGTAATCATAAGCTTCTATTCCAGAACTTAATGATTGTGTTTTATTCCCTGCTAGAACCGTTTCTATTTTCCCAGTTCTCGATGTCAGTTTTAAAGCTGTTCTAGCATCTGCTAAAATCGTTTTAGAAATACTTGTATTGACCACATCTGTATCTTGAGTTGAAACTTTTGCAGTAACGATACTCTTAGCTTCTTTTCCTTCTGCTACCATTTGTTTAGCTTTTTCTAAGCCTTTTAAGTTTTGATGTAAATAAATACCCGCTTGACTAAGCGTATCATTTGTAAATGTCATTTCACCTTTTGGCTTTAATAAAACTCGGGTTGTACCTTCAGGTAAATCTATTGAAGTACCTCCATTCTTTTTAAATGCGATCTCTCCAATTTTTGTTTCATTTGTTCCAGTCACTGTATACACTTCAAAAGTATTACTTGTTCCTAGATTATCCGGTGCATACCAAGCTGCATATGCTCCATTCTTATTCCAAGTCCCATAAAATTCAATTGATCTCTTTTGATCAAAATCACTATCAATCGTTAATTCAACTTCCTTAACTTTTGTTGGAGTATCTACACTTCTCCAGAAAACAATAATTCTCTTATCATCTGTTTCCGTATTAATTCCAGGAATTGCAATATTCACTCTATTTTCATGATTTTGTTCATTAGTATAGTTATTAATCACTAATGGGGGTTGCGCTCCTGCTGCATTTGGCGTTGCTCCATCTCCGTTATCTTTATATGGATTCACAGCCTTCACAACTAACGAAGTTGTTCCTTGACTTGTATTCGTTTCTCCTGATTTATCTGTATAAGTTACATTATCTGTAAAAGTAAATTCTTTTCCTTTTAAAAACTCTTCTAATGTACCTGCCTGACGCATATTAATACGAAGCGTATCATCACTAGTATTATTCCCTTGATCAAATACAGGTTTTGCATCTGTTATTGTTCTTGTATAACGAGCGATATTTCCTTCCTGTGTCCATCCTGCATTGATAGATGTTTCTGACACTACAGCTCCTGTCGGTAAAGTAATAGCATGTTGTATTTTATTGACAGCAGCAACTTCTTTATTTAATGTCGTTAATTTTAAAACTAATTCTTTATTCTTTGTTTCATCAATAGAATCACCGGGTGCATTTGTATTAAATAAAGCTAAATCTCTTGCACCACTTTCACTGTCCACATGAATACTAGCATATCCACTCTTATTTGTATTAGTTACTCTAGCTGTTGTAGAAATAGTTGGTGTAATTGCCGCACCAGTCTTATCAACTACCTGGGCTGTAATTGTCGTTTGCGAATTACGGCCAGTTCTATATTTATCAAATTTATAACTAATATTGAAATTACCATAAGAACCACTTGGAACTTCTCCAGTATAAATCTTATACTGTGTATCCGTTACTTTTTCCACTCTTAAAGCTGTACCAAATTGTACATCAGTAATAGGTTCATTCTCAGGTAAATTCACTAAAATATAAGAACCTTCTTCTAATTTTGAAGGAGCTGATACATCTAATCTAAATGTTGAGATGATCTGTTCTCCTACATTATATTCTGTTTGATTTCCTACTAAATGACCTTGTAAACTAACTTTATTTTCAGTTGTTGGTTGTGTTTGATTAGTAGTTGCTGATGTGCTATTTGAAGTACCAGTCTCTCCTGTATTAGCTGCAGATTCTGTTGTTGAACTTGGTGGGTTGATTGCAGCAACTGGTACATATGTAATTTTATATTTATTAATTCCAATAGATTGTAGGCTTGTTGCAGTAAATCCTGGATAATCTTTCTTTAATTGATCAAGATTTTCTGAAAATTTTGATTTTAAAATAGCTACATCTTCTACTACTCCACCTGGTTTCTCATGAGTCACCATTACAAATTCTTGATTATCTACTACTTCTGAATTACTTGTTCCAGTTCTGTTAAATCCCCCTTCTTCCGCATAGACAGCAGTTATTGGAGTCAAACTCAATCCAATAGCCATTGTAGAAATTGCTACACTTGCCACTCCTACTTTAAACTTTCTTATACTAAACCTTTGTTGAAATTGAAAAAATCTTTTTGATACTTGATTCATTACGCTCTCCTTATATCATCCTTGTTTATATTTTTAATTATTTTTTTCTCAATAAAATACTATTATTTAATCATATTTTCATTAAATAATATTCTATTTATTATAAATTAAATACAAAAAAATCACAAATATTTTCCATAATTGTTAAACATTTGTAAAATTTTGTGATGTATAAACATTTATTTTAAATCATATTAAAGTAAAACAAAAAAGAGTGAGATTTCTCTCACTCCTCATCATTTCAAATTATAATTTTGAAACTGCTTCTTCAACTAAAGCTTCAACTTCTTGTACAGTTGCACATTCATTGATTGCTTTATCTGCTAATGCTTTCATATCTTCTAAAGTTAATTTAGAAATTAAGCTACGTGTTTTTAATACACTTGATGCAGACATTGAAAACTCATCTAAGCCTAAACCAACAAGTAATGGTACAGCTGTTTGATCTCCAGCCATTTCTCCACACATTCCAGCCCATTTTCCTTCTTTATGAGCTGAATCAATCACATGTTTAATTAATGTTAAGATTGATGGATTATATGGTTGGTATAAGTATGAAACGCGTTCGTTCATACGGTCAGCAGCCATTGTATATTGAATTAAGTCATTTGTTCCAATACTGAAGAAATCAACTTCTTTTGCAAATTGATGTGCTAAGACTGCTGCTGCAGGAATTTCAATCATAATCCCTACTTGAATGTCATCGCTAACTGCAACACCTTCTGCAACTAATTTAGCTTTTTCTTCTAATAATAATGCTTTCGCTCCACGGAAATCGTTTAATGTCGCAATCATTGGGAACATGATACGTAATTTACCGTAAACTGATGCACGTAATAATGCACGCAATTGTGTACGGAACATTTCAGGTTCATTTAATGAAATACGAATTGCACGGTATCCTAAAAATGGATTCATTTCGTGTGGTAATGGTAAGTACGGTAATTCTTTATCTCCACCGATGTCCATTGTACGAACAACAACAGGTTTACCATTCATGCCCTCTAATACTGCTTTATAAGCCTCAAATTGATCTTCTTCAGTTGGCATATCATGAGAATCCATGTATAAGAATTCTGTACGGTATAACCCAACACCTTCAGCACCATTATGGATTACTCCTTCTAAATCTTTTGGAGTTCCAATATTTGCTGCTAATTCAACTTGATGACCATCTTTTGTAAAGGTATCCGCATCTTTTAATTTTTCCCATTCAGCTTGTTGTGCTGCAAATGCTTCTGCTTTTGCACGATATTCAGCTACTACATCTTCAGAAGGATTTAAGAATACTTCACCTGAAAGACCATCGATAATGATTAAATCACCATCTTTAGCCAATGATGTAATGTCTTTTGTACCTACAATAGCAGGAATCTCTAATGAACGAGCCATAATCGCTGAGTGAGAAGTACGTCCACCGATATCGGTTACGAATGCCTTCACATATTGACGATTTAATTGAGCTGTATCACTTGGCGTTAAGTCTCCAGCTACAACTACTACTTCATCTTTAATAGTAGCAGGGCTAGGGATTTTAACACCTAATAAATTTGCTAAAATACGTTTTGATACGTCACGGATATCCGCTGCACGTTCTTGCATATATGGATTATCTTCCATACCAGCAAAAATGCTAATAAACATATCTGAAACTTCTTTTAAAGCATGTTCAGCATTTACTTTTTGAGAAGTAATCGCATCTTTTACTTGACCAACTAATTCTGGATCACTTAATACCATTAAGTGAGCTTCAAATACTTGTGCTTCTTCTTCCCCAAGATTTTTTAATGCGGTTTCTTTGATTAATTCAATCTCTTTTGTAGAAACTTCTAAAGCTTTTTCTAAACGTAAGATTTCATTATCAGTGTCTTCTACACTAATTTTTTTAAAGTTTAAATCTGGCTCAGTTAATGTATAAACTTTTGCAATTGCAATCCCATCACTGGCTGCAATGCCATGTAAAGTTGGTTTCATATTACTCAGCTAATCCTTCTTTTTTCATTGTTTCTTCGATTCCAGCAAGTGCTTCTGCTGCATCGTCACCTTCAGCTGTAATCACTACGTCAGCACCTTGACCAACACCTAATGACATAACGCCCATAATTGATTTTAAGTTAACAGATTTACCTTTGTATTCTAATTGAATATCTGAAGCAAATTTACTTGCTGTTTGAACTAATAATGTCGCTGGACGAGCGTGGATTCCTGTTTCTGCAATTACGTGATATTCTTTCTTTTCCATGAAAAAAACTCCTTTTAAAATAAATTTTTTTATTAAGGAACGTAAACCGATCTAGTGGCACTAGCAAACGAATACACTCCTCTCATTTAATTAGGTTACCATGTTTTTTTATTTTTAACAACTATTTCTATTTAGATTTTAATAATTTTTTTATCATCATTTTTCTCATCAAGCTATTGAAAAGGTTTTTTTATTTTTTTGAATTTTAATAATGAATTTTTCATAAAAAAAGAGTATAATAGTAGAAAGAGATTACAGTAAAGGGTGTATAAAAATGAAGTTAATTGATATTACCAATAGTCACTTAAAACTTGTTAAAGAACAATTAGCCAATACAGATGCATTTTTCGTAAAAGTGTATTCTTTAGGTCAAACAACTGTTATTTATGAAGATGCTGCTACTCATAAAGATATCGTTATTATCAATCGTAAACGCCGTGTAAAAGAAACTGAAATTGAATTTGTTGTTCATCGTTTACTTCATACAAACTGTGATAATTTAGATATTATTTACGCAGATAACTTTGTCGAAATTAGTATTCCAGTAGAAAAACCAAAAATAATCTTCTCATAAAATGTTCTTAAGAACACCTGTACTGTCACAATAATGAATTAAAAAACGAGATTGAATTGCCTCAATCTCGTTTTTATGTTTAAGCTAATTGATGTCTCCACTCTAATAACTTTTCTACATCATCTTGATGAATATATTCTATTGCAACAGCTTCATCTACTAAAATAGGATAATTGGTTAGAGTAATATACTCTACTCCAGCCTCTTCAAAAGCATCTTGAGCTTTCTTTAATTCATAACTAAAGATGGCAACCACGCCTAACACTTCAGCTCCTGCTTCTCTCAATGCATTTGCTACTTTTAATGAAGATAAACCTGTCGAAATTAAATCTTCAATAATGACTACTTTTTGTCCTTCTAATACTCTTCCTTCAATTTGATTTGTTTTTCCATGTTTTTTAGCCGAATCTCTTACATAAATCATTGGTAAATCTAATAATTCACTGACCCAAGCTGCATGCGGAATTCCTGCTGTTGCAGTACCCGCTACAACTTCCACTGCTGGAAATTTATCTTTAATCACTTCTACCATTCCTGAAGCAATTTCTCTACGAATAGCTGGATACGACATTGTAATGCGATTATCACAATAAATAGGTGATTTAATTCCTGATGTCCAAGTGAAATAATTATTTGGTCTCAATGCAACGGCTTCAATCGCTAATAATTCTTTTGCTAGTTTATGTTCTAATGTCATATTCTTCTCCTTTAATTTATAAATTGTTCTTTGATAAAATGATACACTTCTACAGGATTTTGCGCTTTTGTAATGGAACGACCTACAACGATATGTGTACTTCCTTCAAGACTTGCAACTTTAGGAGTTGCCACACGTTTTTGATCGCCTACTTCATCTGTTTCAAGTCGAATTCCGGGAGTCACTTTTAAGAACTCTTTTCCACAATTTTCAGTAATCTTCCCAGCTTCCCAAACTGATGAAACAACTCCATCTAATCCTGCTTTTTTAGCTAACTTCGCATAATGAATGACACTTTCCTCTAAAGAAAGAGGGATACATTGATACTCTCTCATATCTTGTTCTGAAGTAGAAGTTAATTGAGTAATGGCAATAACATTTGTGTCTTGACTTCCACCATCTAACATACCCTGTTTAGCAGCTTTTAGCATTTCATAGCCACCTGCAGCATGTACTGTTAAAATATCCACATGAAACTGAGCCAATCCTTTTGCAGCACCATAAACCGTATTAGGGATATCGTGCAATTTCAAATCTAAAAAAATTTTATGTCCTAATTTTTTTATTTGCTCAACAACTACTTGCCCATTTTGTAAATATAATTCTAGTCCTATTTTAACAAATAATTTCTCGTCTCCAAATTTTTCTAAAAAAGCTAATGATTCCTCCACTGTTGGAAAATCTAATGCAACAATGACTTCTTTTTTCATCCTACCACTCCTTATTTATAAGCTCTTCCACGTAAATCTAGTAGATGATGCACTCCTAATTCATCAAGAGTACCTTCTAATCGGTCAATAATTTTTGGACAAACATACGGATCTGTAAAGTTTGCGGTTCCAACTGCCACTGCACTTGCTCCTGCTGAAATAAAATCAATCACATCCCATTCATCCATAATTCCGCCCATTCCAATAATAGGGATATTGACTGCTTGCGATACTAAATAGACCATTCGAATGGCTACAGGTTTAATGGCAGGTCCAGATAATCCACCAGTTACGTTCGCAATAATCGGCTTTCCTGTTTTTCGGTCTAAGCGAATCCCTACTAATGTATTAATCATCGTAATCCCATCTGCTCCACCTTCTTCAACAGCTTTTGCCATAGATACAATATCTGTTACATTAGGAGATAATTTTACATAGACAGGTACACTAGAAGCGGCTTTTACTTTTTCTGTTAAAGTTCTAGCAACACACGGATCTGTTCCAAACTGAATCCCTCCATGCTTTACGTTTGGACAAGAAATATTTAATTCTAATGCATGGACATTCGATGCTTTACTAATGTGTTCTGCAACATAAACATAGTCTTCAATTTCACTTCCTGCTACATTTGCAATGATTGGTACATCATATTTTTCTAAAGCTTTTAATTTAGTTTCCATAATTTCATGCACACCTGGATTTTGTAACCCAATCGCATTCAACATTCCACTCGAAGTTTCTGCTACACGAGGAGTTGGATTTCCAAATCTTGGTTCTTTTGTGGCAGCTTTAATCATAATTGCGCCTAATTTACTTAAATCATAAAAATGAGCATATTCTAAGCCAAATGCAAAGCAGCCAGAAGCTGGCATTATTGGATTCTTTAAATCTAAACCTGGTAATTTCACTCGTAATCTCTCGCTCATCATTTCCTCCTATAAGGCTAACTCTCTTGTGTCATAAACAGGGCCATCATAACAAACTCTTGAAATTGTACCGTCTTTTTTCTCGCAAACACAGGCATAACAAGCTCCTACCCCACAAGCCATTCGCTCTTCTAGAGATACATATCCCATTTTTCCCTCATCCATTTGAGTTAAGGCTTTTAACATCGCAAATGGACCACAACTAAAATATTTATGATAGTCTATTGCGTATTTTCGGATGACGTCTGTCACAAAACCTTTTTCACCATAACTACCATCAGCAGTTGTAATATAGGTTGTCCCAAGTTTTTCAAATTCATCTTCATAGAAAACATCTTTTCGATTGTTAAATCCTAATATATGAATTGTACGAATCCCTTGTTTTTGAAACTGCTTCGCAAGTTCATATAAAGGAGGCACACCAATTCCACCACCAACAATTAGAGCTGTCTGTCCTTCTTCTAAAACGTCAAGATCATATCCTTTCCCTAGTGGACCTAATACATCTACTAAATCTCCTTGTTTTAATTCGGAAATAATTTTCGTCCCTGCACCATCTGCCCTGTAGACTATTACAAATGTACTCTTTTCAGGATTAATCTCACAAATGGAAATCGGTCTTCTTAATAGGAATTCATAACTATTATTTACTTTAATATTGACAAATTGTCCAGGACTCGTCATTTCTCGAACGATATCTCCTTCTAATTCCATTCGAAAAATTTTATCAGCAATTTTTTCATTACTCAAAACAGTTGTGATATAAGTATCCATTTAAATACTCCTTCGCGATTGTATTTGCTCGATTAAACGCTTTATAAGTGTGAAAAAACATCCTTATCTTGATAGGCGACTTTCCCTTCACACAAGGTTAATACCGGAATCCCATAAATTTTCTCACCAATATACGGCGTATTACGTCCTTTTGATAAAAATTGATTTGGATCAATCTCCATTGATTTTTCTAAATCAATAACAACTAAATCTGCTAATCCATTTTCTTGAAGACGTCCATATGGCAATCCAAAGGTATCTGCTACATTTTCACTCATCTTCTTCACTAGAAAATCTAATGAAAAGACTCCAGATTTAACAAATTTTGTATAGAGTTGACTAAAGGCTGTTTCACTTCCAACAATTCCAAATGCTGCTTTAGTCATTGTTAATTCCTTTTCGTGCGGTGCATGAGGTGCATGGTCTGTAGCAATCACATCAATAGTTCCATCCAACAAACCTGAAATCAAAGCATTACGGTCTTCAGCTGATCTTAACGGAGGATTCATTTTCCACATTCCATTATCTTCTGGAATATCCATTTCATCACTCATTAAATGATGAGGACACACCTCACACGTTACTTTAATCCCAGCAGCTTTTGCATCTCTTACCACTCTGACAGATTCCTTTGTAGAAACATGGCATACATGATAATGACAACCTGTCGCTTCTGCTAATAAAACATCTCGAGCAATTTGAACACTTTCGCAAACCGATGGAATACCTGGTAATTGCAATTCTCTACTTCTTCTTCCACAATGCATACATCCACCACGAATAAGGGAATTATCTTCACAATGAGCAACAATCGCTTTATCAAGACTTGCAGCAACTTTCATTGATTCAAACATCATATTCGCATCTTGAACGCCTCGTCCATCATCACTGAAGGCAAAAACGTGATGAGATAGTTCCTCAAAATTTGCATATTCCTTTCCTTGTTCTCCTTTTGTAATCGCTCCAAAAGGAATGGCACGAATCACCGAATCACGTTCAATAATATCTAATTGCAATTTTAAATTTTCATAACAATCTGGAACAGGATTTAAGTTCGGCATTGGCATTGCTGTCGTAAATCCACCACGTGCTGCAGCTCTTGATGCATGGTAAATCGTTTCCTTATATTCAAAACCAGGTTCTCTCCAATGAACATGAACATCAATAAATCCAGGAGAAATAAATTTTCCTTTTAAATCTAAAACTTTTGCCTCAGTATTTTTAATTGAATCAGCTATTTGAATGATTCTATCATTTTCAATTAAAATATCTTTATCAACCAAAATCCCCTGTTCTAAAATTTGACCATTTTTTAACAGTAACATGTGATTCTCCTTTTTTTACAGTTGATTGTCTTTAATAACTTTTTCAATCATTGCTTGTCTCATAAACATCCCATTTTTCATTTGTTCAAAAATGACTGATTTTGGAGCTTCTACTAATTCAGATGCAATTTCGACATCACGATTGACAGGAGCTGGATGCATAACAATGGCTATTTCTTTTAATTTTTCATATCTTTGTGGTGTTAGTCCAAATTGTTCATGGTATTCTTCTTTCGTTAACCCCATTTTTTCAGCATGTCTTTCATGTTGTACTCTCAACAACATACATACATCCACTTCACCAATCACTTCATCAAAATTCACTACTTCTCCAAGCGTTTCATCTTTATAAATGTCTGGACATACAAAACGAACTTTTGCTCCTAATCTTGTTAACATATGATAATTACTTTTAGCTACTCGAGAATTTTTGATATCCCCAGCAATAATAATATTTAAGTTTTCAAAAGTTCCAAATTTTTCATACATCGTCATTAAATCTAATAAGCATTGGCTAGGATGTTCTCCACTACCATCTCCACCATTTAAAATTGGAATGTTTAAATTTTTCAACTCTTCATAATAAGCATTTTGACTATGACGAATGACTAATAGATTACAACCTAACATTTCTAATGTTTTACAAGTATCATATAATGTTTCACCTTTGTTTACAGAAGAAGTTGCTACTTCAAAATTAATCACATTTAGTTTATGTTTATGTTCAGCAATTTCAAAACTATGTTTTGTACGAGTAGAATTTTCAAAAAATAAATTGGCTACATATAGGTCACCTCTACTTTCAACGTGTTTCCCATTTTTTAGTTCCAATCCTCGATGAATTAATTGGAAAACTTCCTCATTTGTTAAATCTGCCATTTTTACAATATTTTTCATAAAATTTCATCCTCCTATTTATAAAAAAATACCTTGTAATCCAAAGACTACAAGGTATCCTGATTATATTTTTAAATTTAAGTTATTATTTGAATGGTGACGCAAAAAATCTATACTCAAATAAGCTTGTAACGTTAAATTCAATCCCTTGTTAGCCTCTCTGGACTATTTTAAAAAGATAGTGCTTATTACATTTTGTTACGAACTACTATTGCTTAGTGAAATCTTTTTGCGACATCAATTCCTTTCGTTTGAAAATGATTTGCTCATCAAAAAAATTATAAACTCTTTGCTGACCTCTCTGGATCAGTTTAAAGATGAGTTATTCAAATTGTCAACAGTATAAAGGAAATTTCTACCTTTGTCAATTAGGAAAAACGATTTTTTCTGTTATGTCAAACACAAGTGATAATGTCTCAATTAAACACAAGTAAAAATGTCCCAAATAATGTTACAATAAATTCATTCGCAAGCATCCAATAACGAAGTGATTATCATCTGATATAAACTTCCTCTAGATTAAGATTTCAAAAAAATTCAAATATAATTTTAAAATGAATTTTGCCCTAAAGGACTTAAAAAGCCTAATATTCCCACGAAAAATCGAATACTACCTGCAATTAAAATAATAATAAAGATTGAGGTTCCATAATTAACTAATATACCACCTAAATATGCACCCAACGGAATAGAGGCATATGAAATCATTCTTGTAATACTAATCACTCTCCCTAATATCTCTTGTTTAATCATCTTTTGTCTTAATGTAAAATAAGTAATTGCATTAATATTTCCAAAGAATGTACTAATACCTAATAAACTCCCAATGTAAATATAATGTGAATATAAAGAAATACAAATAGTTGCTACTCCTGCAAAAATTGTACAGACTGAAATGATTTTTCCATAATTAAATTTAGAAATAATTTTAGGAGAAATTATCGAACCTAAAACAGATCCTACACCACCCATTGATAGAATTACTCCATAATGGAAAGCAGAATATCCTAAAACATCTGTAATATAATATACAAGATTAGCTTGAAATAAATGTATCCCAAAATTGGTTCCAAAAAACAAAAGAGAACCACAGAGAATTACTTTATTTTCTTTCACTTCACCAAACCCTAATTTTATTGTTTGAGAAAGAGAATCCTTGTTATCTTTCATTTGATTCACTCTAGAATCAATACGAAGAATTAATAATCCTGCAACAAGAAAAGTAAGTGCATTAATCCATAAAGAATTCAAAGGTGGAAAAAAAATCAAAACAATTCCACTTATCATAGGACCAATTAAATTCAACGTGTTATCAATTAGTTGTAAACCTGAATTTGCTCTCGTCAAAGATTTTATTTCCACAATCTGGGGTAACAAGCTTTGAAAAGCCGGATGTATCAGAGGTTCTATAGAAGATAGTAAAAATGTTAATAAATATAGTAAAGGAAGAAATAATTGTTCACCATTAAATGCAGCAATTAACAAACCTAGGAATAATAAAGATATCAAATGTCCGAACGAAATAATAGAAGTTTTTTTATATTTATCTGCCAATACCCCTCCAGCAAGTGAAAAAGTAATCCATGGTAAAAAAGAAATTCCATATAAAGACGCCATATGAAAGGATGAACCTGTTTTTTCAAAAACAAGTAACGGTAATGCTAATTTTCTCAACCAGTCTCCAAAATTAGAAATTAAAAATGTTATCCATAAAATTTTATAATTGCGATTCAAATTTGTACTTCCTTTCGAGAGATAATTATTGTTTTTTTCTATTATATCTGTAAAATAAATATAACAATTATTTTTGTCATATTATATAAAAGGAATGAGTAAATGTTCGGTCATACATTAAGATATTTTAGAAAATCAAAATCATTAACTCTTGAATATGTAGCAAGAGATATTGTAACAGTAGCCTTTCTATCAAAAGTAGAAAGAAATTTATCTGATATTTCATTAACTAATTTTTTATTGTTGCTTAATCGGATGGAAATCGAATTCATAGAATTTATGGAAGTTCATGAAAATCTATCTAAAAAAGAAAAGAATTATTCAATTTTTGAGATACATCAGTTATATGCAAATCGAAATTATCAACAATTGAAAGAAATACAAAATAAAAAAAAGAAACTTGATTTTTTCTCAGATAAATGTGTTACAGAAATATTTATTAATCTATTAATCGCAAAGTTAGAAGGGAAAAACACAATAGACGAAGTACAAAGTAAAAATAAAATAATTCAATACTTAAACCATATGGAAAATTGGACATATTCAGAATATTACCTGTATTGTCATTGCCTAAATATTTTTCCTCATGATCAAATGATTCAATTATCATCAATTACTATAAAAAGATTTCAAAAATTATATAAAAAAATCAGTTATGAATTTTCACTCGTCTACATGATGCTTAATAATACAATTATCACTTGTTTAGAAAGAAATGATTATCCAAATGCAAATTTTTTTATGAAACTACTATTGAATTACCCAATGCACAAACGTGATTACTACCACCGTTTAAAAACAATAAGCTTAAATTCAATTTTACAATTTAAACTAAGTAATGATACTCAAGAGTTATTAAAATTAAAACAAATAATACAAACTCTTCATGTATTAGAAACCGATTCTTGTCTTTATGATCAAACCAAAAACCAATTAAAATTACTATTACAAAAAAACGAATTCAGAATAATTTTTGAACATAAAAATCACTAAAAAGAGAGCTTTTCAACGCTCTTTTTAGTGATTGTAATTTAATCCTTAATACCCTTTTTTGACTTTCCCTTTCCAAGCATCATATCCATTTTTCAAAATGAAAATATTAGAATAACCCTTACGTTTTAAACGATACGCTGCTCTTCCTGAAATCGTCATTCCTTGCTCATATAAATAAATCGGTTGGTCTTTTCTCAATTCAAACATACGATCCTTAAATTGAGAATAAGGAATATTTCTTGCTCCTAAAATATGTCCCGCTCTAAACTCATCCTTTTCACGCAAATCAATCAATTGACCATGACGCAAATCTTTACTAAATTCCGTTGCATCTAAAGTTTCTGCTGCACTACGACGCATCCAAAATAATACTGCAATATACGCAACATATGCTGCTAAAATACTCCATACAATCCAAAATAACATACAATATTACCTCTCTAATTATGCTTTCCCAATTAATACTAATGAAGCTGCTCCAATAACACCAGCATCATTTCCCAATTCAGCCAATGCTAAAACAGTTGAATCTTTAATTGGAGGGAAAACATTTTTTTCAAACACTTCACGTACACCTGTTAATAAAAACTCTCCAGCTGCACTTACCCCACCACCAATGACAATTCTTGACGGATTTAAAATATTCGCAATATGTGAACATGCTACTCCTAAATATTCTGAAAAATGACGAATCACGATTAATGCTAATGCATCCTGTTCTTTTGCCAAATCGAAAACATCTTTAGCAGTCACTTGTTGTCCATCATCAATTTTTGCTTTTAATGCTGAATCACCAGCATATTTTTCAGCATAACGACGTGTTAAATTCACAATACCTGTCGCACTTGCTACTGTTTCTAGGCAACCTTTTTTACCACATGTACAAGCAATCGGTTCGTCAAAATCAACGGCAATATGACCAAGTTCACCACCAGCACCACTAAATCCATGAATTAATTGGTTACCAGCAATCACTCCACCCCCAACACCAGTTCCTAGTGTTACAAAGACAACATCAGGCTCATTATTTCCTGCTCCAACCCATTTTTCTCCTAAAGCAGCTACATTTGCATCATTGTCAATATAAAATGATAAACCTAATTCTGATTCAATTTGTTGCTTAATCGGTTGTAATGTTTTCCAATTTAAATTATACGCACCAATTACAGTTCCTTCTTGACGATTCACTACACCAGGAGAACCCATTCCAATTCCTAAAAAATCATCCTTTGTTAACCCTAAAAGGTTCAATTGATGTTTAATCGATTGAATCATATCCGGAACAATATGGCTTCCTTCATCTAAAATATTTGTTGGAATAGACCATTTCCCCTGAATTTCCCCATTTTGCGTTAAAATAGCGAACTTAATAGATGTTCCTCCTAAGTCAATTCCGATAATTTTTTTATTCATAATACTCACCTCATAAAACGTATTCATATATCTATAGTATATCAGTTTGTAAAGGGATTTCATAGTACAAATTGTTTTATTCCAATCAAGAACAATACGATAAACACAATCATGTAAGCAATCCCAAAAAGAATTCTTTCATAAAATTTTGTTACTTCGTCCGCTTTAAATGAAAAAATACCCGTTGCAATATATCCTCCTACTAGACCACCGATATGTCCATATACATCTACACGACTTAAAAAAATACTAGATACAAGATTCATTATTAAGAGGGCTTTGTATTGCATTCCTAATTCTCTAAAATAATAAATATATTTATGTTTAGTAGACAAATATAAAATCACACCAAACAAACCAAATAATGAAGTGCTTGCTCCAGCTGAAATAGAAGAATTAAAAGCAAAACTTGCCACATTCCCAATGATGCCACTTAATAAATAGATTCCAAAAAATCTAACTGGTCCAACAATTCTTTCTAACTGATTTCCTAAAAAATATAGAAAGATACTATTCATTAGAAGATGTTCCATTCCAATATGTAAAAATATTGGAGTAATAAAACGCCAATATTGATGCAAAACGACAATAAATGGATTATATTTTGCACCATAATAGACCAATACTGCTGGATTGGTTGAACCACCTCGTAATGTCATCATGATAAACAAAATGATTTGTATCAATAAAAACATATTCGAAATTGTTAAATGTTGTAAAATTGTACGCTTATATCTTTCTTTTCTCCAATAATTCATTTAAATGAATCACTCCTTCCATCGTTACAATCATTTGAATAGGTTGATCAAATGATTCAACTTCCCAAATTGCTTCTTCATAGACTTGTTCTTTATAAGCAAGACTCATTGTAGAATGGCTGTGGTGTTCTAAAAAACGATCATAATATCCACCACCAAATCCTAATCGTTCTCCTTTTTTAGAATAAGCAAGTCCAGGAATCATTACTAGATCAATCTGCTCTTCATCCACCCAAACTGGGTGAACAGGTTCTTCTACTCCAAAAGTATTTTTTTTAAATTGAGTAGTCTGCCACCAGTACGCAAATTTCATTTGTCGATTTGGTAATGTTACAGGTACAACTATCTCCTTATTCATTTTTCTAGCTAGCCGAACTACTTGGTCCAACGAATATTCAATAGGCATGGATTTAGTAACAGCAATTATTTTCGACTGTCTCCATTGAAAAAGTTTTTGTAAATGTACTAACACTTGTTTTTCTTGTAGTTCTCTTTCCTGTTGAGTTATGTTCAATAAGACTTCTTTTGCAACTTTTCTCATTTGGCTTTTTTCTTTTTTTATATGTCCCATTACTTTTTCCCTTTTTCTTTTTTTATCAACGGTAACATAATCTTAAATATAGAACCATGATCCAATAAAGTTGTTACTGAAATTTCACCCTCGTAGCTTTCAATTAATTCTTTTGCAATGGATAACCCTAAACCATTACCACCTTTTTCTCTTGAGCGAGCTTTATCCACACGATAAAACCTAGAAAAAACTTTTTTACAATCTTCCTCCGACATCCCCATTCCAAAATCTTGAACAGCAATTTCTACATGTTCTTCACCTTTCGATAGGCTCATAATGATTTCTTTACGATTTAGCGAATATTTTACGGCGTTATCCATTAAAATAATCACTACTTGTTCTAAATGATTCAAATAAATCGGAATCCATAAATCTCTTTTTAAATCGTCATCAAATACAAAAGTAAAATCGGGATATAACACTTCAAAATTATGCACTACTTGTTTCACCACATCTGTAACATTCGTGGTTGCATCTTTATATTGTTCTTTCACTTGAGGTGCGCGCGATAAATCTAGCATTTCTTGCACTAATGTTTTCATACGTCTCAACTCTATCAAAGAGGCTTGAAGGGATTCTTCTAATACTTCCGGATCATCTTTTCCCCAACGATTTAACAATTTTAAGTGCCCTTCCACAATTGCAACTGGAGTTCTCAATTCATGAGAAACATCTTCAACAAAATGTTTTTGTTGTTCAATATAAAAACTAATCTTATCTAATAATTCATTAAAATGTTTTGAAACAACCGCAAATTCATCATGCTTTTTTGAAATAATGATTCTCTTTGTAGAAATATTTTCTTCACTAATTGATGAAATGATTTCTTGAATTTTCTTAATTGGTTTTGTCATTTGATAAGAAAGAAAATAGCCTAGTACAACAGCGATTAAAGCCGAAGCCGCTATCGAGAGAATTGCTACTTGACTTAATTCATTTTTTAATTGTTGTAAATTAGCTAAACGATTGGTAATGGATAAATAACCAAGTAACACTCTTGATTTTGATGATAAAATTGGAGCCGAAGTTTGAATCATCGTTTGCCCATTTTTCAATGTTTTAATTTGCGTTTTAGTATCAGCACCAATGACTTCCCCATCATTCCATGATTGTGTTTTGAAAATTTCTTTTTTATTTGTTCCATATACTTGAACATTAAATTGTTGGTCATTCGTATAAAATTTTTTTTGATAAATTCCATCTTTATCTTTTTGATAACTATTATTTTGATTCAATACTGCAACAATATTAGCTGATGATAAAGGAGATTCATACTCAGCTAATTTATCATTTAATTGTTCTCGATATTTTTCCGTTAAAACTATTTCTTGATGTTGATAATGTTGAATTTCAAATCCAAAAAATCCAACAATCACTAAAGCTAATAGTAAAAAAATAGTGGTCGAGATAATCAACCACCATTTTTTTCCAACGGAAGTTTCTTCATGTTTTTCTTTCATGATTGCCTCCATAAATCTTAATTAACGACGCATTACATAACCTGTTCCACGAACTGTTTGAATATAACTTTCACGTCCTGGGATATCAATTTTATTTCTTAAATAACGAATATAGACATCTATGACATTCGTTTCTACTTCCATCTTATAACCCCAAACTTGGTTTAATAAAACTTCTCGAGATAAAACAATATTAATATTTTCCATTAACATTAATAGTAATTCATATTCTCTCTTCGTTAAATCAATTAATTCTCCATTTCGACGCACTGTACGATTTTCTTTTTCAATCACTAAGTCTCGATATTCTAAAATTGTTTGTTTTTGTACACGAGATTCTTCCTCAATACTTAATCGTCTAAATAATGCACGAATTCTTGCTAGGATTTCCTCAATTTCAAAAGGTTTAACAACATAATCATCAGCCCCTTGATCTAACCCAGTCACACGGTCCATTACAGAATCTCTAGCAGTCATAATTATAATTGGGGTTTTCTTCACTTGACGTAAACGACGAACCACTTCTAATCCATTTAATTCTGGCAACATTAAATCTAACAAAATAACATCCCAATCCTCATCTGTTGCCGCTTGAAGTCCAGCACGTCCATCAAAACAAATTTGTGTTTCATACCCTTCATGTTGTAACTCTAATTCTACAAATCGTGCTAAATTTTTTTCGTCTTCAATAATTAAGATTCTTTGATTCATTGACATGGATACACCTCACCCTAATATTTTTTTAGATTCATATTCATGATAACACATTCTTTTACTTCATTATAGTCTTTCCGTCAAAAAAACACCATCATAACGATTTTCTTTACTTTTTTACAAATTTTAATCGTTTTATATGAAAAAAGAGAATGAATCTTAGAGACTCATTCTCCACTATAATGCTATTCTTCTAATAAAGTTGTTTGACCTAAATCTTCTGCTTCTTGAGAAATGACTTCTCCACCAATATTATAGTGAGTGCGAATTTTTTGCGTTAATACTTCAACAATCTCTGGATGTTCTGTTAGGTATTTCTTCGCATTTTCACGGCCTTGTCCAATCTTTTCATCATTATAAGCATACCAAGCGCCACTCTTCTTCACGAGATCTAAATCAGAAGCCATATCTAAAATTTCTCCAATTTGAGAAATTCCTTCTCCATACATAATATCCACTTCAGCTGTTTTAAATGGTGGCGCAACTTTATTTTTTACTACTTTAATTTTAGTATGATTTCCTAAAATTTCTGCTCCATTTTTAATTTGATCACTACGTCGAACATCTAAACGAATACTTGCATAGAATTTTAATGCACGTCCACCAGGTGTTGTTTCTGGATTACCGAACATAATTCCAACTTTTTCACGTAATTGGTTAATAAAGATTGCAATTGTTTTCGTACGGTTAATTGTCCCTGATAATTTACGAAGTGCTTGAGACATTAAACGAGCTTGAAGCCCCACATGAGATTGCCCCATATCTCCTTCAATTTCAGCACGCGGTACTAATGCAGCTACAGAGTCGACAATCACGATATCTACTGCACCTGAAGCAACTAATGCATCAGCGATTCCTAATCCTTGTTCACCAGTATCTGGTTGAGATAGTAATAATTCTTCAATATTAACGCCTAATGCTCTTGCATACTCTGGATCTAGGGCATGTTCTGCGTCAATAAATGCAGCTACTCCACCACGTTTTTGCACTTCTGCTACCGCATGTAAAGCAACAGTTGTTTTACCACTTGATTCAGGACCAAAAATTTCAACAATTCTTCCTTTAGGATATCCACCTGCTCCTAATGCAATATCTAATGCTAATGAACCAGAAGAAACTGTCTGAACTTGAGAATCAGCTTTTTCTCCTAATTTCATTACTGCACCTTTACCATAACTCTTTTCAATTTTTTTTAATGCATCTTCTAATGCACGTTGACGATTTTCTTGTTCTGCCATGTTATACCTCCATGTCTTCTTCATTCATACATATCATACACTATACTCAATAGTGAAAGCAAGGAAAACGAACATTTGTTCTATTGTTTTTCTAACAAATATTTTCTAAGCTCATTTAATCCATATTGAACTGCATATTCTCGATTTCCGTTACGGTTTCTTGCCAAATGTAATTCGATTGTTTTCGTTTCTAACCCATCTGCTAAAGAAACAAAGACTGTCCCTACTTCCTTTCCTTCCATTGGTGATGGACCAGCTATTCCTGTAAAGGAAATTCCTAGGTCACTACCGAATAGCTGACGTACATTTTCTGCCATCGCTTCGGCACACTCAATACTAACCATTCCATATGTTTCTAATATTTCTCGAGGAACTTGTAATTGATTTTTCTTTACGCCTTCTTGATAAGCAACACAAGAACCTAATACATACTGTGAACTTCCTTCAACAGATATTAATGTTGAAACAAAAAGCCCTCCTGTTAAACTTTCTGCAGACGCAATCGTTAAACTACTTTCTTTTAATAATTGACTTGTGATGGTTAATAATGTTTCGTATTCTCCATATCCATAAAAATATTCACTTTCAATCGCAAGAATTTTTTCTTCTAAATGATTTAATAACTGTTCACACTCTTCTTTTGTACCGCCATTTGCTGTTAAACGAAGAACGACTTCATACATCCCGGCATATGGAGCAATGGTTGGGTTTGTTTGTTCGTCAATCATTTCCTCTAAATCCGTTACTAATCTAGATTCTCCAATTCCAAAGAAACGTAAATATCTTGAAACAAAAGTTCCTTCTTTTAAAACTTTATTTTTTAAATAAGGCACAGCTTCTTTTTCTAACATCATCATTAATTCACTTGGTGGCCCAGGCAACACTATAAAAATGTTTTTATCCGTTTCTACTGCACCACCAATTGCTAATCCATTATGATTTTTAAAAATCTTCCCCCCATCAAATGCTAATGCTTGCAGACGATTATTAGGACTCATTTCTCGATGTGATTGTTCATGATAACGAATGATTTTTTCCATCGCTTCTTTATCTTCCACTAAATCTTTTCCTACAAACTGTGCTAAAACTTGCTTTGTAATATCATCGGTAGTAGGACCTAATCCACCACATAAAATAATTAAGTCACTACGACCACTTGCAAGCTGAATACTTTCGAGTATTCTTTCTGAATTATCTCCAACTGTTTGTTGATAATATGTTGGAATTGACAATTTTGCTAATTCTCTTGCAATCGTTGCACTATTCGTATTAATGACTTGTCCCATTAACAATTCTGTACCAACTGTAATAAGTTCTGCTTTCATACTCTCTACTCCTCCTGCGATTAAAAAAGGCTGGGTAAATTCCCAGCCTCCACCATTAAACAGAAAATGAATCTGCAAATACATGTTTATTTTTTAAAAAGTAATCTATCCCTGAATACACAGTTGCAACTAAACAAACGTATAATAGAATTGTTCCAATTGAAAACGGCAATCCTTTTACTGGAAAATCATCAATCAATAAAAAGATAATCGCTAACATTTGTGTTGCTGTTTTAACTTTCCCAGGCCATGCTGCTGCAAGCACTTCACCATCATTAACTAATAATAAACGAAGACCGGTAACAGCCAATTCTCTACAAACAATCACTGCAACAATCCACATTGGAATGACCCCAGCCCCTACTAATGTAATAAAGGCGGTCATAACTAATAATTTATCCGCAAGAGGATCTGCGAATTTTCCAAAATTCGTAATCAAATGATATTTTCTAGCTAAATAGCCATCTAAAAAATCGGTAATACTAGCAATAGTAAAAATAATCATCGCTAATACCCAACTAACGCTTAAATTAGAATGAAGAACATTCACCGTTCCGAAAATATCATTTGGAAAACACATCATTAGTAAAAACAATGGAATCATGACTATTCGGGCAATGGTTAATCGATTAGCAATATTCATGCATACCCCTCTATTCCACTGTAATATAAATTGTTGTAGCACTTACTCCGTCAGGAATTTGAATTTCTTGCCCTGCTAGAGTAATCGTACCAATTGGTGTATAACCAAAGTTTAAAACAATAGAATTTGTTCCTTCCGGAATAGATCCCACCAATTGTTGTCCAGTTAAAGGCGCTCCATCAGCTACCACTTTTTGATTTGCAGTAATCCTTGCCCATAATTGTGTTTTAGCACGATTCGTAATGACTAAATTCGCAGGAAGTTCAGCTAATTTTGCAGTATAGTATAGTGAATTTCCATTGGCATAGGAATAACGTATAGTTGTTTCTTTGGATTCTTTCGTTGTCGTTGTCGTTGTTGCTTGTGTTGTTTCCTCTGCAGTAGTTGTTGTTACTTGTTCAGCAGTTGTTGTATTTTGAACAGCCACTGTAGTTGTAACCGAACTTGGTTTTGAAGTTGAACGAGTATTTGACAACGATTGGACAATAGCAAATACAATGGCAACTGCCAACATTCCTAATAAAAGGGTAGGTAAATAATTTTTTAATTGTCCCCACACTTGAGTAATAGCCGTTTGCGATTCGCGATTATTGGACAACCGACTTGTAATTAATTTTTTATCCGATAATATAGAATCCTCTTCTGGAATACCTCCAAGTTGTTTTGGAGTCTCTAATGCAAACTCTTCTAACAAACGAACTCCATCTACTCCGACTGTTTCTGCTACTTGTTTAATAAATGCACGAGTATAAAAGTCCCCGGGCATTAAATCGAAATCATTTTCTTCGATTGCAATTAGATATTTCTTTTGAATTTTCGTAATTTGTTGCAAGTCATCTAAAGTATATCCCTTTAATTGACGAGCACGTTTTAAAATTTCTCCGATTGTTTGTTCCATTTAACCACCAACTTTTTCATTTTGTCATGAAAAGTATACCATAGATTGTAAACGAAACAAACTTATTCAGTGGTTTTTGAAACAACTTTCTTTTCATTAAAATGAAGATACAGCATTTCTCTCCTTTTAGATCCATTTTTCAACCTTGCTTCAAGTTGGAAACTCTTTTCTTTTTCATTCCAATCAACTGCTACACTACCTGTAGAAAAATCAAATCGACTTGGGAAAATAATTTCTTCTCCCTCTGCTTGAAGATGACTATCTAAATTTTGAACACTTAATTCTAACATAATCTTTAATCGGTAAGTATCTTGCAATAATCGATACTGATGTGCATTTGCAACTCTTATTTGATAAAATTCTACTGTGACTAGACTAGTAATAAATAGTAAAGCTAAAAATGGCACCACTAAACTTGCTTGAATTTTCTTTTTGAAATGTTTGAAAGATTTCATCTTTATTCTCCTTCTGCTATTCCTCTTTTGCCATTTCATCTTTTTGCACAATTTCCTTTTCTAAACTAATCACACGATTCCCCGGAATAAAATATGTCTCAAATGCTTCATGATTTTGTAATATTCCTTTTAACAAAACTCCATTTTCTTTTGAGATTATAAAGAATTTTTCATATCCAATTAATAAAGGATGATAACCACCATTTTGACTAATCCAAACTGAAGACTTGATTCCATTATGCTCTAAAGCAGCCTTCACTATATAATTATCTTTTTTTATCGGTCTTCCATCTTCAAAATGAACATCCCATGGAGCATTACTTTTGACGTATCCTTGTAAATGGGTATCTATTTGCGTGACGAGCAAATGCCATTCAACATAATTTGGAACTTCCATATTTTTTTGAACTTGTAATAATACTTTATAAATTCCCATTATAAGTAAGAAACTAATGGCAAAAATCCCTAAAGCAAATATTTGTTCAATTAAAAGAAATCCTGACTTTTTTTGAAGGTCCCATCTTTTCAATTTGAATCACCTCCTCTTTATCCCCATATCGAACGGATACAAAAGTTGGTGCAGTAAAATCAGAGGATTTTTTCAAACGAATGGATGTAATACTTTTTTTAGGATTATGAGCATCCTTATGATTCTTTGGCAGTGAAACAGGAAGACGATGTGCATGCAATTCCATTAATTGATTCGAATAAGCATTCAAAACAGAAGCATGATTTTTTTCTCTTTTAAAATGATTTCCCATTATAAATGACAACAGTAATACTATTAACGTTGCAATCAATAATGCTAGTAAAGATTCTACAAATGCAAAAGCTCTAATTTTTGTAAACTTTAACATAGTATCTTCCTCCTCCTAAATGGAATGTGAAACCATAAGAGTAGTATTTCCCTCTAAATAAAATTTTGGATACTTTTTGTAGTTCATTAATATTCCCTGTCATGCCCACGAAGTTAAAATTATATTGCCCGGTAATACGAATACTATCTGGAATTATCTTTACAGCATTTAAATCTGAATTCCCAGGGCACGAAACTGTATACCTATTTTGTTCCGGTGTATTTACTTTCACTGTCGAAAGTTGTCCCGTTGCTTGTGCATTTGTCTGTGCCAACTTTAAATCATTTTCAAATTCTTGAATAAAAATTTTTTCTTGATAAGTTTGAACAGAATCTGCTACAAAAGGAGGAATCAACCATATTAAGGCAAGCAAAATACTGAATGAAACAAGTAGCTCTACTAAGGTAAATGCATGTGTTTTCATAGTTTCTACACTCTAGTGACTTTCAATATGCTCACTAGTAGATTCCGTTACCTTTTTATATGCAGCTAATTGTTCTTTCGTAATATAATGCTTTTCTTCTAATACATCTGCACTTGGCTTATTTTTATCATTTGTATCTAACAAATACAATTCTTGTTGATTTTCAATAACTTTTACAATCGCTGCATCTGATTTTTTCTGTGCTTCTTCTCTTTGTTTAGCAATATTTGGTATAATCAGTAACATCATCAATCCGATAATAAATAAACAAATCAGTAATTCAATTAATGTAAAAGCTTTTTTCTTTTTTAATATTTTTTTCATTTTAATTTCCTCCAATCATCGTTAATGTCGGTAACATCAAAATAATATACATCGACATAATCATTAATCCTATTCCTATAAATAATATTGGTTGAACAAGCAGTATTTTTCGCTCTAATTTAGCTTTGAAATCTTCAAATGAATTTTTTGAAAATTGTCGCAATTTAATATCTAATTGATGGGTTAATTCCCCTTGTACAATTAATAAAATCAACGGTTGTTGAAACAACTCTAGTTGTTTGAGAGCCTGAGAAAAGTTCGTTCCACGTTGCAATTCTATTTCAATAAACTCTGCAATAGACTTTGTTAATGAACTTGTACCTGCTTGTTTCATTTGTTTTATCATTTGCAATAAAGATTGTCCATTTCCCAAAAAATAAGAAAATTCTCTTGCGTATAAGAAAGTATAATATTGGCGAACTAAACTCCCTACAACAGGAAAATGTGTTAAAATTCTAATTCTTTCTAACAATGCTTTCTTTCTCCAATATAAATAGACAACTAAAACAATACTTCCCACACCTACGCTAATAGCTAAAATAATCCAAGGTAAATGAACAAAACCATACCAAATGAGATAAAGCGTTATATGTTCTTGTAAACTCTCCACTTGAACCATTGATTGCAATTGACCAAGTAATAAAAATCGAATAGCTGCTACCATACAAATCAAAAACACAACTAAAATACAGGGATAAATTAATACTTGCCGTAATTTTTTAATTTGCTGGTCTTTTTGCAATAAATATTGGCCAATAGTTCGACAAGAAAGTGCAAAGGAACCCGTTGCCATCGATAAATAAATTTGAGAACAAACTGAATCAGCGTATCCTACCGAATGTAATCCTTCATCAAATCTTTCTCCCTTCAATAATTTATCCATCATTTTCCCGATTGACTGTTCTTGCTTTGGAATGAGTAATTTAGTAAATTCCAAAGTCTCTTGCAAAGTAAATCCTTCTTCTAATAATTCTCCCACTTGACTTAAAAATAACGCCTGAGTTTTATTAGACCATTTTTTAATAGATTTTGTAGGATTCAAAACTTTGCTTTGAAATATATCCAAGTTCATAGGCTTCCCTCAACTTTCTATTAAATGAATGTTCTGCTGGACTCACAAAACCTTCTTCTTGTATCAAATGTTGCAAAGAATCCCCATAAGCTATATCAAATAAAGTAGCTTTTTGATTTGAAAGTGGTATATGGGTACAATGAAAACTACAATCACTTTGACATTTCGGGCAATACCGAGGTACTAAACGTTGTGCAACTACTGCTACTAAGGTTTGTTGCAATAAATCTTTTGAAACACCCAATTCCTCTAATCGTGAAATTACCCCTTTACAATCTTTAGCATGAACCGTTGCTAACATTAAATGCCCCGTTAATGCTCCACGAATGACCATTTTAGCAGTTGTTTCATCACGGATTTCTCCTATCAACATCATATCCGGATGATGTCGTAAAGAACTTTTAATGAGCAATTCATAGGTGATTCCTGCTTTTTCATTGATTTCAGTCTGCAGAAACAACGGTTCACTAATTTCTACTGGTTCTTCCATTGTAATAACTTGTAAAGTAGTATCATTGACACGATTTCTCAGTAAATGATACATAGTTGTTGTTTTTCCGGAGCTAACTGGTCCTGAAAATAATATGAGCCCACTTTTGTAATGCAACATTCTTTGAAGAATTTCAATATCTTTTGGAAAATAAGTCGAAACTTCTCCAGTTTTTTCTTCATTCATGGATAAATGTAATAACCGAACGACCACAGAAGTTTGCAGTTTAAAATTAGTAATAACCGATAGACGCAATTCTATCCCTACTCCATTTGGCAATTCGTATCGCATCGATCCGCTTTGTGGTCTTCGTTTTTCCCCTACATCCATTCCTGACCGATACTTTACAAAGGTAATCCACCGATTAGCCGTATCCGAATCTACTGTCTTCAACAAAGATAAATGTTCGCCATCTCTTAAATAAAAGCGATACTCTTCGTCGAAAGGCAATAAATGAATGTCATCAATGCGGAATTGAAGTGCGGCTAATAAAATTTCATTGGTAAGCTCCTCCATTCTTCTCCCTCCTAAATATAAAATTGACTAGTCATTATATATATACGCAAAAAAGAGGCTGGGCATAAAGTCTCAAAAATAGAAGAAAGCACGTCCTGATTTTGACC